>JBAXXX010000030.1:0-39237 GCA_037127695.1 Verrucomicrobiia bacterium
GTCCTTCATCGCCTGTTGGCACCAAGGCATTCATCATGTGCTCTTAGTAGCTTTTTTCATCTTGATATTACTGAAATTTCTCCTAGGCGGGCTTTCGCGGCTTTCGCCGCTGGGCCCGCACAGACTCAGCTTGTCAACTATTTGGAAGTTGTAATTTTTCTTCCCTAATATGCGAATGTCAAAGAACCGCGCCCGCGGGCATGCCGCAGGACTTGATCCAACCCGAACTTTTGGTGTCCGTTATCGGAAAAATTCAAAACGCGCAAACGTGGTGGGCCTGATAGGACTCGAACCTATGACCCTGCGCTTATCAAGCGCATGCTCTAACCAACTGAGCTACAGGCCCGAAGGAAAGTGTTCAGTGGCCAGTGATCAGTGTTCAGAGCTGAAAACTGAAAACTGAAAACTGAAAACTTGTTTTGTGGAGGCACGGGGACTCGAACCCCGGACATCCAGCTTGCAAAGCTGGCGCTCTACCAACTGAGCTATACCCCCAGGTGATTGGCAGAAGGGTCGGGTCCGCCGGCCGAGGCCGGTTGGCCTGATAAGTGACAGACAAATATGCTGAATTGTGCGCTTCCGAGATCTTGACCCCACCGGCTTTCGACGGTGAGGATTTCATCCCGCTTGCGCGGGATCAGACTGACCATATTTTGGCGCGGCTTGCGCGTTGCCAGAGTTTAGGTCTTTCTCCTTAGAAAGGAGGTGATCCAGCCGCAGGTTCCCCTACGGCTACCTTGTTACGACTTCATCCCAGTTACCATCCATACCTTAGGCACCTGCCTCCCTTGCGGGTTGGCGCAGCGACTTCGGGTACAAACGACTTCCATGATGTGACGGGCGGTGTGTACAAGGCCCGGGAACGTATTCACGGCGCCGTAGCTGATGCGCCATTACTAGCGATTCCGGCTTCATGGAGGCGAGTTGCAGCCTCCAATCCGAACTGGGCCCAGTTTTTGAGATTTCCTCCACCTTGCGGATTCGGTTCATTCTGTACTGGGCATTGTAGTACGTGTGCAGCCCTGGTCGTAAGGGCCATACTGACTTGACGTCATCCCCACCTTCCTCCCCGTTTCACAGGGCAGTCTGTCCAGAGAGCCTTTGCAGGCAACAGGACACAGGGGTTGCGCTCGTTGCGGGACTTAACCCAACATCTCACGACACGAGCTGACGACAGCCATGCAGCACCTGTGCAAATTCATGGCATTGCTGCCATGTCGCTAACTTTCATTAACTTAGAGATGCATGTCAAGACCAGGTAAGGTTCTTCGCGTTGCATCGAATTAAGCCACATACTCCACCGCTTGTGCGGGCCCCCGTCAATTTCTTTGAGTTTTAATCTTGCGACCGTACTTCCCAGGCGGCACGTTTAACGCGTTAGCTCCGGCACGGAAGGGGTCGAATCCTCCCACACCAAACGTGCACCGTTTACTGCCAGGACTACCGGGGTATCTAATCCCGTTTGCTCCCCTGGCCTTCGTGCATGAGCGTCAGGAAATGCCCAGAGAGTCGCCTTCGCAACTGGTCTTCCTCACGATATCTACGCATTTCACTGCTACACCGTGAATTCCACTCTCCTCTACATTCCTCTAGCATGGGAGTATTGAGTGCAGTTCCGGGGTTGAGCCCCGGGATTTCACACTCAACTTTCCACGCCGCCTGCGCACCCTTTACGCCCAATGAATCCGAACAACGCTTGAGACCTCTGTATTACCGCGGCTGCTGGCACAGAGTTAGCCGTCTCTTCCTCTTGCGGTACTATCACTTTCTTGTTCCCGCATGACAGGAGTTTACGACCCGAAGGCCTTCGTCCTCCACGCGGCGTCGCTCCATCAGGGTTTCCCCCATTGTGAAAAATTCTCGACTGCTGCCACCCGTAGGTGTCTGGACCGTGTCTCAGTTCCAGTGTGGCTGGTCGTCCTCTCAGACCAGCTACCCGTCATAGCCTTGGTGAGCCGTTACCTCACCAACTAGCTGATAGGCCGCGAGCTCATCAGGAAGCGTCTTGCGACTTTGGCTGCGGGAGGATGTCCTCCCTGGCCATATGCGGTATTAATTCGCCTTTCGGCGAGCTGTCCCCCACTTCCCGGCAGATTGCTCACGTGTTACGCACCCGTTTGCCACTGGACCACATCTGTATTGCTACAAATGAAATCCCGTTCGACTTGCATGTCTTATCCACGCCGCCAGCGTTCGTTCTGAGCCAGAATCAAACTCTCCGTGAAAAGTTTGCCCTCCGCCGCTAGGCGGAGGAAAGTTTTCTGACTATCCATATATTGCCGAGTGAGACTCGGCTACTATTTGGGCCGTCAAATTAAAATTACAAAACCGACGGAAACGCACAATTCAGCATATGCTGATTGTCTATTTATTTGTTTGCGTTCTGAATTTTGCCAACAACTGACAAAAATCCGAATCAGACTTTCAAAAAGCAAACCCGCTTGGCGACCGCCATTCTCTGCGAACATTTTCATGTTTTGGCGTCCTGAGGTCACCCGCGGGAGATCAATTTCCTGTCAGCGTTTTCGCTGACGGGACGATGAACATATCCAGACACTCAAAAACGTCAATGGGTTTTTTATAAAAAAAATATTCACACTCCCGCTACCTGGCCACCGCTGATGATAAAAATCGTTTTACAGGCCTCCACATTGACTCTCCTTGTGTCAATAGAATAATACCGAAGATTATTTTTTTTAAAAAACATTTTCTTTCGGCTTCTTCGTCTCCAAGACAACGCTTTTGAGGCCGCTCATGGTCGGGCCTTGCAACGTTTCGAGGCCCAGAAGAGGCATTTTCAAGAGAACATCGGAGAATTCCTCCAGATCATTCTTCTGCAGCCAACCCCGCTGGGAAGTCGCGTGGATTTCCGGGCAGCCGATGCGGCGGTTCGTTGTCGGGAGTGACCATGCCGGGGGCTTCGCCGACTGCTTCCACCACCCGCCGCCCATCTTACCGCACTCGTTCAGGGATTTTGCACTATGCTCGAATTGCAAGGCGCTGAGCAGGTTGCTGTCTTTGCACATCCGCACCGTCCACCGCACGACTTCCAGCTTTCGTTCGCCTCCGCCAGCAGGTCGCACGTCTCCCGGCTGTCGGTAGCCTCAACGAGGATCTCCAGCACGCCCATCACCTGGCCGCTGAGCCGCTGGCCGAGGATGTAGCGCTGTTTTCCCTCCCCGCTTCGCGGGGGCCCCTCTCCTGTTTCATGCGGGTTCAAGCCCTGCCGCAAGAAAGAAACTTGGGTGAGATTCCCCCTCGACCGATGGGCTGGCTCCGATGTCGTTGCGCCGCTGCATGCGACTGAAGGAAACCCGGCCTGCGGCTTCGTAGGCGCGGGCGCGGGCTTCGGCGAGATTCCTGCCGGTTGCGGTGACCCCAAGGACTCGCCCGCCGTTGGTGACAACCCCTCCAGACGCAGAGGTTTTTGTTCCGGCATGGAAAACCACGACGTCCGGAAGCGCCTCGGCCGCTTCGATCCCCGCGATCGGTATTCCTTTTTCGTAGGTGCCGGGGTAGCCGCCCGATGCGAGGATCACGCAGGCTGCCGCCCCATCCGGCCACTGAGGGCTCTGAGAAGCGAGGCACCCGTCTGCGCAGGCCTCGAGCAGATCCAAAAGATCGGATCCGAGCCGGCGCACGAGAACCTGCGTCTCGGGGTCGCCCCAGCGGCAGTTAAACTCCAAAACTTTCGGGCCGTCGGCCGTGAGCATGATCCCGGGAAATAGCATCCCACGGAAGGCGATGCCATCGGCTTGGATGCCGGCAAGAAAGCGGTCGAGGACCTCGGATCTGAGCCGGGCGCGCAGCGCCTCATCGAGCGAGCCGGACGGGCAGATCGTGCCCATCCCGCCAGTATTTGGGCCCCGGTCGCCGTCAAGCGCCCGCTTGTGATCGCGACAGTCGGGCAGGAGCAGGTATGAGCTGCCGTCCACCAGCGCGTGCAGCGAGCATTCCGCTCCGGTCAAAAACTCTTCGATGACGATCCTTTTTCCGGCCTCGCCAAAAACCGCGGCGTCCATGCACCGGTAGATCGCCTGGGCGGCGGCGGCGGGGGTTTCCGCGATGAGGACCCCTTTGCCGAGGGCGAGCCCATCTGCCTTGATGACCAGAGGGTATCTTGCTGTGCGGCACCACTCGTGGGCAGCCATGCTGTCGTTGAATTCCCGGTAGTCCGCCGTCGGAATCCCGTGGCGCCGCATGAAATCCTTGGCGAACGCCTTCGAGGATTCCAACCGCGCCGCAGACGAGCTCGGGCCAAAAATCTTCAGCCCGGCAGCCTCGAAAGCCTCGGAGATTCCGGCGGCGAGAGAGTCGTCCGGCCCGACCACCGTGAGCCCGATGCTGCGGGATTTTGCAAACGCGACGAGCGCGGGAATGTCATCCGCCGAGATCGCGACGTTCTCTCCAAGCGCGGCGGTCCCGGCATTTCCGGGCGCACAAAAGATTTTTCCAGCCCGTGGCGAGCGGGCGATCTTCCATGCGAGCGCGTGCTCGCGCCCGCCGGAGCCAATGATGAGGATGTCCATGATCATAGGAGGTGCATTGGTTGGAGAGGAAGGGCGCGATGAGGTCGGATGCTCCGGTTTCTCAAGGCTAAAACTCCGGGCTGAGCTTCACTGAGGCGAGGATTTTTTTTCGGATCTCCTCGAGTGCGAGCGGCTCCTCCGCTGGGGCCTGCCATGTAAAAAAATAGAGAGTGCCGGTCTTGTCGTTCGGGATGGCGACGTTGACCGCGCGCATCTTCCCGGCGTCGCCCTCAAAATCGTATTCCGACCGCAGGGAAGGCAGCCCGCAAACCTCGCCTTTTTGCACCGGGGCGGCCGGGCCGTCATCTTGCGAGACATCCACAAGCGAGGCAGCGTAGGCCGACGGCGACTGCTCTGTGCGCCCGGGGACTTTCGTGGTGATGCTCAAAGTGATAGGGACGCCCTCCGCGCCCCCCGGCTTCCCGGCCTTGCCGAAGCGGCAAACAAAAACTCCGTCCTCGCTTTCGGTGGATACTGTCCACCCCTCCGGGATCTGGATCGAGGCTTGGATGTCTGGCAAGGCGAGGTCGTGCAGGACGACCTCGCCCGCCGCAAGGATTGCGGCGGAAAGAAGAACGAGCAGGGCGGCTCTCATGGTTTGGTTTTTGTTGGTTTGGTTGGCTTAACAGAATTGGGATATCTCTGGCGCAGCTCGGCAAGCGCCTTTTCCGATTCGAAGCGGTTGTTGGCGCGCTGGTAGGCATCCGCCGCTTTCTGCAGGGCTTGCGGCGTGATGGACGGATCCTCGAGCAGCACGGAGACCGTCATATAGGCGCGCGCGGCTCCGTCGTAGTCGGCCTGCGCGAAGAGGATGTCGCCCTGAAGCAGCCGCCCCTCCGCGTTCAGCCGCCCCTCCGGCTGGAGAAGGAGCGCCTCGGCGGTGGCCTCCGCCGCCGCAGGATATTGCTTGAGGCCAAGGCGGACCCGGGCCGATGCCTGAAGCGCCCGCGAACGGGATGCCGGATCGCGCGCAGACGTAAGAAATTTTTCCACCGGCCCGAGCGCCTCGCGGAATTTCCCGAGCCGGATTTGGCACTCGGCGAGCTGGATCCAGGCCTCCGGCGGAAGGGCGTCCGGGTTGGCGGTGAGCGGGAGCAGACGCGCCTCAGCCTTCGCGTAGCTACCCTCGTCAACATCCTTCGAAGCGAGCCAGAGCGTGATTTCGGAAGGGAGGTTGCCTCCCTTGTAGCCTTCTGTCTCACGGACGACCGAGGCACGGTCCTCCAGGTAGTAGTGGGCGAGGATGATCCGAAGCGTCGCCCGCCCGGCGTATTGTGCGGCATCGAGCGACCGGGCGGATTCGAGCTTGGGGATCGCGCCCTTGTAGTCCTTTTGTTCGAATGCGGCCCAGCCGAGCCAGAAGTTCGCCTGCCCGGCCGCTGCGGTTTTTGGGAACTCCGCGAGGAGCTTGTCGAACGTCTGGGCCATCTCCGCGTATTTTTTTTTCTGCCCGAAGATCAGGGCTTTGTGCTGGAGTGCGAGCTCGTGCTCTTTGGTGCCCGGATACTTTGTGGCGATGGCGTCGAAGTCCTCGACTGCGGAGTCGAAGGCTTTGCTTTCCTCCTTGGAAAGCGCGCGCTGGGCCAGCGCGGTCGGCGCGAGCTTGTGGTCTGGGAATTTCGAGAGAAACTTCGAATAGGCGGCGGCCGCATCCGGGTGGTTTCCGGAAGCCGCGAGGCACCATGCAAGCTTGTAGAGCGCCTCCGCGCGCACGTCGTCCGAGAGCTCGCGCACGAGCAGCCCGTCATAAACTTTTGCTGCCCCCGCGTAATCGCCCTGCTTGAAGAGCGTCTCGGCCTTGAGAAGGAGGGCTTGCGTGCGCTCTTTCGGGTTCGTTGTATTTCCGAGGAACGCGTCAATTTCCGGGACGAGATTTTTCTCTTTGAGCGTATACAGGGTGACCAGGCGCTGGTAGCGGAACTCGCCCTGCGAGTCAGGAAATTCCTTCAGCAGGCGGTCGTAGGTTTTTCTGGCCTCGAGGTTGTTACCGGTTTTTCTGTGCGATGCGGCGAGGATTTGGAGGGCCTCCTGCCGGGTTGCTGCTGGAAGCCCATCGGCCGAGGACGCCATCTCGACCACCGCCCGGTAGTCGGAGGCGTCGTAGTGCAGGCGCATGAGGCTGATCGCCGCGACAGCCTTCCAATCCCCTGCGTCGGCGCTCGTGAAGACCTTTTTGAAAAGATCGAGCGCCTTGGCGGTTTTTCCAAGCTCGGCGGCCAGGGTTGCCGCCTTCACTGCGGCTTCGGTCGCCATGGCGGATTTTCCCGGTTGCCCGGAAAGCTCCTCGTAGGCGGCGAGCGCCTCGTCTTTTTTTCCGGCGCGGACATCGATGTCGGCGGCGGCCAGCCGCGCGTGGTCGCGGTAGGGGTTTTTCCCTTTTACGGCGAGCACGCTCTCGTAGCCAGCACGAGCCTCGGCGTCCTTCTTCAAGCAGTCGAGGCTCCGCGCGGAAAAGTACATTGCGGTGAGGCGGACCTCGCCGTCTTTGGATTCCTGCGCGGCGGTTTGGAACTGCGCGTGTGCGGCATCGTAGACCTTATCGCCGAAAAGGAACTCGCCGAGCCGATAGGCCCCCGCGCCCGCAAACTCGCCCTTTTGAAATTCCATGGCCAGCTTCTCATATCCTGCCCTTGCTGCGCTCAGGTTCCCGAGCATCCGGTGGCACTCGGCCAGTCGGAACAGGGCGGCATCGCGCCCCTCGCTTCCGCTCGAAGCGATCAGGAACCGCTCGTATTCTGGAACGGCAAGGTCATACATCTTGCGCGAATACAGGTTGTTTGCGAGGTCGAGCGCCCCGCTGCGGCCAGAGGGAGCTCCGGACGGGCCGATCCGTATGCTTCCTTCCTCATCGGGTTGGGAAGCAGGGGGATTCTCCGCGCGCGGCGGCGGGCGGAAGGGCTCTCCCGGCACGGCTGCCGGAGAGGGGCTGAGGGAGGCTCCGGGAGCGGGCTCCGCCGGCTCCGTGCGCTGGGGGTAAACCGGGATCGCACGCCGGACTTCGGGTTCGCCAGAAGCGGAAGACACAAAGGCCGCCGCGCCTGCCGCAAACAGAAAACCTGCGATGGCGCGCGCTGTCATTCCTGACGCTCGGACATTCCCGTGCCCAGGAGCGCGATCAGCTGGGTGGAGGCAGCCTCTAGATCCGAAATCCGTGCCTGAACGCGGCCGCGAAAAAACGAGTAGGCCGCCATGGCAGGGATTCCGACGAGCAGGCCCGCTGCGGTGGCGACCAGCGCCTCCGAAACCCCCTGAGCCAGCAGCGTCGGGCGCGATGCAGCGATATCGCTGGCCACTACCGTGAAGGATTTGATCATTCCGAGCACTGTGCCGAAGAGCCCGAGCATCGGGGCGATGGTCCCGATGTCCGCTAGGTAGGTGATCTGCTGGTTGAGCGCCCCGGCGAGGCGGGTCCCCTCGGTTTGAGCGATTTCCCGGGCATCCGCCAGCGTCGCCCTCGGGTTATTCGTGAGAAAATCCAGCGTCCTCTGAACAACCCGGGCGACGGCTTCATTGTGGCGGTTGGAAACAGCAAGCAGCCCGAGGTAATCTTTTTTTCTGAGAAGCGCGTCGGCCGTGTGCATGAATCGCGCGGTCGCGACAGCTCCGCGCCGCAGTGTGACCAGGTAAACAAGAACCAACATGACAGCGAGCACGGACAGCGCGGCGATCGGGATCATGACCACCCCGCCCGACACCGCAATCTCCCACAGGCTGGTCTTCGGAGGCACTCCGATCACCTCCTGCGCGAGCCCTGCGAGGGGCATTGCCAGAAGAAATAAGGGAGCTGCGATGAAGGCCGACAGCCTGCGGCCGACAGGTCGCAAGGAGCTTTTCTTCTTCAGGTGCATAGCCTGCTCAGAATAGTCGCCACCCCACGTCTTGCAAGGCTAGCCTTCGATCGTATTGATTTCCACCGGTTCGACTTTGATGCCCTGCTCCTCGAGCCATGCGATCGCTTTTTTGATCTCCTCGCGCTCGCCGTCCAGCTCCAGCGAAACCAGCCCGATCTCCTCGGTGACGCTCGCCTGGCGGATGTTCGTCACCACCTGAAAACCCTTCGCCAGCTCCCAGAGGACCGGCCTGGTGATCAGGCGGGCGGGAAACATCAGCCAGAGACGTGTGATTTGCATGGCGCACACGATAATGCCCCTCCTCTCGCTGTGCCAAGAGGATTCCTCAGAGGTTGCACCTTGATTTCCAACCGCCCGCTCACCACGTCCTCCACGAACTGCCGTGCGCCGGCGGGAAAGAATGGGATTGTCCCTGCATCGAAAATCTGTGTTAGGCTTCCGGCAGTGGCACGGTACCGGACCCGAATTCTTGCGCTTTCCTTCAACGTTGCGGGATGCGTTTTGTCTTTCTTCTTCAGCCTCCCGACGGCTTCGGCGCAAGACGTCATCGGCGCGTTGGCTCCGGCATCTTTCGTGAGCGACGTCAGCGCGCAAGGCTCGATGCCGGCGTCCGCCCCGATGCTGGGGCGGCCGACCAGGCTTGGCGGAGCGGGAGGAAACAAGTCGTCGCTGGCCGGCTGGCAGGCCTATCGGAACTACCGGGCAGGGCCGTCCGGCTCCTCGTCGGAAGTGGCGAGGATCGGGCAGGTAAAAATGTCCTTCGGGGCATCCGGCGGCGTGTCCTACGACACAAATGTCAACTCATCGCCGACGGCGCCGCTCGCGGATCTTTCCGTGGATCTTGGGATGAACCTCGGCCTCTACTGGAAGGCGACGAGGCGGAACGACCTCCAGCTCAACCTCGGGATGAACTACACCAAGTATCTTCAATACCCGCAGTATAACGCCGGCGGGCTGATCATCGATCCCAACACCGGGCTCGACTACCGGCTCTACTTCCAGGATTTTGTCCTGACCCTCTACGACTACCCGTCGATCACCAACAGCGGAGCGGCGCAGGATCCTGCGATTACGAATTCCGTAAATTTCCGCCAGCTTGCCAACCGGGGAGGACTGAGCCTCCTTTGGCATGCGAACCGGCTCGTCTTCATGACGGGGGCGGAGCGGCAGGATACGCTCTCGCTCACGGACGAAGAGTTCAGCTCACAGAACTCCACCGGGTATTCCTGGTATGGAGTCGTCTCCTGCGACATCACGCCAACGACCAGCGCAGGGATCCGACTGCAGGCGTCGTCCACGGAATACACCCAGCAGGTCATGAATAATTCGGTCGCGGCCCAGGCGGGAATTTTTTACCAGAGCCGGCTCACCGAGTACACCTCGATCACCTTCGAGGCCGGCATGCAAGCCGCAACGTTTTCCAGCACCGGCAAACAGAGCGACCAGCTGACCTACCAGGAATCAAACGGCTTCAACACCGATGTGACCAGCACGCTTGGAGGAACAAACTACGCCCAGCCCTACTTCCTGCTCACGCTCATGAACCGGCTCAACCGCCACCTCTCGCACTCGCTCTCGCTTTCCCGGGAGGCGGCAGGATCCTCCGTGGCGAACTACCAGGAAATCAACTCCGCAAGCTACGGGTTGCAATACCGGCTGAATCGGGTTATAAAAACGGCTCTTTATCTGAATTATGAGTTCGGGACGATCTCCCGCACGGCAGGCGCGATGCCTTACTCGAATTTTACCGGAGGGCTGAACGTTTCGTTTCAAATCATGAAAAACACTGATTTCGGGATCGGCTACACATACTATAAAAACGAGCAGTCGCAGCTTGCCGCCGACTACACCCGGCAAGTCCTCACGCTTTCGGTCTCCCACCAGTTTTGAAATTGAACCCGCCAGATTTCGTTGCCCGCCCGCCGAGCTCGCATCGCGCGCGGCTTTTTTTCCTTGCGGCGGCTGCAGCGGCGCTCGGAGGGCTTTGGGCTCCGCTCGCCTGCGCCCAGATTTCCAGCCCGGAGTCGAAGGCGCCGTCCGGGAGCTCCGGCCATGCCGCAGGAAAGCAAATGCCGCCGGTTGTGAACGCCGGGACGGGATACCTTGACGACAAGCGAGCCCTAGCACCTGGCGACCGGCTGAGCTTCCGGATTGCCGAGGAGGAGGACGAGCCGACCCTCGTGGCGGTCTCCTCATCCGGGGAGATCGATTTTCCCTACGTCGGCCGGGTGCACTCCTCCGGACGGACATGCAAGGCCGTGGCGGATGATGTCCGCCGGCTTCTCGAAAAATCTTTTTACAGCAAGGCGACGGTCGGGCTCGCCCTGGAGACTGCGAGCACTGTGCCGATGGGGACATATTTTGTGACTGGGCAAGTGATGAAGCAGGGCGTCCAGGAAATCCCACGGGACCGGGAGGTGACGGTTGCCGCCGCGATTCTCGAGGCCGGCGGATTTGCCGACTTTGCCGACCGGCGGCGCGTGCGCCTGATCCGGGCTGCGCCGGAGGGCGGCACGAAGCGGTTCACCGTCGATGTGAAGGCCGTCCTCGAGCGGGGAGATGCCAGCAAGGACAGAGTGATCCAGCCGGGTGACTATATTGTCGTGCCTGAACGGATGTTCAATTTTTAACGATGGCAAGATCCCTCATGGCTTCCTTGCCCCCCGAGCCCGCTCCGGTCGCCAGCGGCGAGCGGGCCGAGGCGATCCGATCGAAAATTTCGCGTTACCGGAGGGTGGTTGCCTCATACTGGTGGATCCCGGCGGTCACGATCAGCATCGGGCTGGCCGCCCAGGCCTGGATATCGCTGACCAGCCCGAACAGCTACCAGTCGGTCGGACGGATCCTTGTCAGCGGGCGAATCGCCCTGCCGGAAGGCGGGATGTTCAACGAGGAGGCGGTCAACTTTTTCGGCACGCAGGTCGAGCTGATGCAGAGTGCGGAGGTGCGGCGGCGCGCGGCGGCGCTCGTGCAGTCGATGCGGCCGGACCTCTCCCCCGTCCCCGTCTCCATCCAGGTCTCCCAGATCCAGCGCACTTCGATTTTTGTGCTCTCCGCGTCCGGGCAGAGCCCCGATTTCGTCAAGGCCTACCTCAACGCGGTGATGGAGGAATACATCGCGCTCCGGCGCGGAATTTTCAACGAAAAGTCCCAGAGCACGCTGACGGCGATCACCGACGAGCTTTCGCACGTGGAGACGGGGCTGCGCAAGGACGAGGACGCCCTGGTCGAATGGAAAAAGAAAAACAACCTTTCGTTCCTCCAGGAAGAGGGGGCGACGGCTGGCGGCTACCTCGCCTCGCTGAACCGGGAGCTGGCCGGGCTGGAATCGGAATACAACCTGATCAGCCAGCTCACCGAGGAGCAGAACATCGACCGCGTGGCAGAAGGGGCCCCATCGGGAAAGCCCCCTGACGACAGCGGCGGCCAGCTGGTCCCCGACATTCTAATTTCCAGCGGGAGCGGAACCCCCGCAGACAGCTATCTAGGGGTCAAGCGCAGGAATTATATCCTTCAGGCCCAGCGCGAACAGCTTCTGGAAACCCGGAAGGAAGCCCACCCGAAAATTCAGGCGATCAAGCAGGAAATGCGCCAGAACAAAAAGCTGCTGGAAGTTTACCGCGTGCAGGCGCTCGAGCAGCTCGAATCCAAGCGCCAGTCGCTTTCGGCGCAAATTTCCAACACGAAATCCCAGGTGGCCCAGTGGGAGAAGCGGTCGCTCGATCTGAGCGGACGGATGGGCGAATTCGACCGCCTGAAGTCGAAGGTCGAGCGGCAGAAAAGCCTCTACGACCGGCTGCTTGCAAACGTCCAGAACGTGGACGTCAACTCGAACATCCAGCAGGATATCCTCTCGATCATGGAGTATGCGACCCCGCCCGGGGTGAGCATCCAGCCCCTCGCTCGCGACCTTGCGGTGGGTGTCGCCATGGGGGCGGCTGTCGGCATCGGCATCCTCCTCATCATCGGGGCGCTGGACGACCGGATCGTCTCCATCGCCGAGCTCCAGGCGATCGTGGAGGAAGAGGTCATCGCCATCATTCCCAAGGTGCCGGACGGCCAGCAAATCCTGCGTGCGAACGAGGATGACAACCAAGGACTTTTTGAATCGTTCCGCAAGCTCAGATCGTGGCTTCTCTTCACCGAGTGGGAAAATGGACCCCCGAAGACCATCCTCATCGCCAGCGCGATGCCCGGAGAGGGGAAGTCCACGGTGGCATCGAATCTGGCGATTTGCCTTGCCGCGTCGGGCGCGCGCACTCTCCTCATTGACGCGGATCTCCGCAGGGGATCCCTCCACCGCCAGTTCGGGCTTGAGCAGGACCCCGGGCTCGGCGATATCCTCAACGGCAGCGCACCCGTCGATAAGGCGATCCACATCACCGAGATCAACAACCTCTGGTTCATCCCGCGCGGGTACTACGGTGCCGGGGGGAGCGAGATCTTTGTGAGCGCCTCGCTCGACCACTTTCTCAGCGATATCGAAAAGCGATTTGACGCGATTATTTTCGACACGTCGCCGGTCCTTGCTGTTGACGAGACGAGCATCCTTGCCGGAAAAGTGGACGTCGCACTGGTCGCCATCCGGTGCGGGGTGACAAGCCTGCGGCTTGCGAAGCGCGCGACCGCGCACCTCCTCTCCCGCCGCGCGGTCGTCGGGGGGATCATTTACAACGCGGTGGACCCCTCGAACCATGAATACCCGTATTACAACTACTACTACAGCCAGCAGCCCGGCGGGAAAAAGGCGCATCCCTGAAACTCGATTCTCATGACTCCCCCAGCCAAGGCATCCGGTGAAAACGAGCCGACGGTTGCTCCGGAAGGCATCCGCCGGGGGGGCATGGCCGACGTTTTTTTCGCCCCGTTCTTCTGGGCGTTTGTCCTTCCGATCTTTGATTCTCTCCTTCTTTTTTCCTGCGTTCTTGTCTCGAACCGCGTGCGCCTCGGCTATCTGCCGGGGCTGGATGACAGCCGCGGCGGCTCGATCTCTTACCTGATTTACGGGCTTTGCATCCTCTGCGGCGCAGCCATCTGCGGAGCATACAGAAAGCCTGTCCATCTGCGTAGGCTGAGCGAGGCGGCGGAATTTATTCTCGGGATCAGCCTCGCGACCGGCGGCGCGCTCTTCATTATTTACGTCGTCTTTCTCGGGACGGAGAAGGTTGTCCAGGAGAGCCGCGCCGTCCTGCTGCTCAGCTCTGCGGCATTTGTTCCTACCGTGCTGGTTTCGAGAGAAATCATTTACCGAATCTTCAGCCGCCTGGCGCGCACCCGGCCCTACCTCCTGATCGGCCGGCCGGACTCGCTCGAGGAGTTTTCAGCTGCCTATGCCAGCACCGGACTGAAAAATCCGCTGATCCCCATGAGGATCGAAGACCTTCCCGCCGGCGCAGAGGTGGGCGATACGCCGGCCGGCTCGCCCTCGTTTTGGGAGGAGGTCGGAACCCGGTTCGAGGCGGTGATCCTCACGGAGCCGCCGGAAAAAATTTCTGGCGTCCTGATCGAGAAGCTCGTGCGGATGCACTTTTCCCAGCTGCCCGTGCTGACATTGAACGCTTTTTCTTCGCTCACTTGGAGGCAAGTTCCCACTCTTCACCTCAATCCCACCTGGGTATTCGAGCAGGATTTCAGCCTGGCCGAGCGCTCCCACTACCGGTTCATCAAGAGGGGATTTGATATTTTCCTTTCGTTTCTGCTCCTTGTCGCCTTGCTTCCGCTGATCGTTCTCGTCGCGGCGGCCATCAAGCTCGACTCCTGCGGGCCGGTCCTGTTCCTGCAGCCCCGCGTCGGACGCAACCGACGGGTGTTCTCGATCTGGAAATTCCGCACGATGGCCGTCGGCTCGGATGCCGGACCGGCCTACACCGCCGGATGCGACCCGCGCATCACCCGTGCAGGCAAGATTCTTCGGAAGCTTCGAGCGGATGAGATCCCCCAGCTTTTCAACGTCCTCGCCGGAGACATGAGTCTCATCGGGCCGCGTCCGGAATGGGTCCGCCTCGTCCAGGCGTACGAGAAGGAAATTCCGTTCTACCACCTCCGGCACCTCGTCCAGCCCGGCATCACCGGCTGGGCGCAGCTCAACTTCCGCTACGGAGAAAGCCTCCAGGATGCGATGAAAAAACTCCGCTTCGACCTCTACTACATCCGTTTTTACTCCCCGGTCCTCGACCTGGAGATCGTGCTGAAAACCATGCTGCACGTCCTCTCATTCCGCGGCAGGTAGCCGGGTCGATCACACCTCGAAGAACGCGCGGAGCTTCCCGAGGAAGCCGGCTTTGTAGCTGCTCTTGGTCTTTTGGTTCCCGCTGCCGGCGGCCTCGGCAACACGGCCCTCATTGATCATCAGGCGCTGGGCCAGAAGCTCGCTGAGCGACTCGAGGAGCTCCGGGCTCGCGCTGATGATCGGCGAGAGAGTGGACTTCTGCACCTCGACGGCGAGGCAGTCCTCGAGGGCTAGGATCGTCGCGCTGCGCGAATCGCCGGTCAGCACCGAGCTCTCTCCGATGCAGGCGTCCGGCCCGAGCACGGCAACCGCCGTGCGGACGCCCTGGCTCTCGATCCAAACCTCTGCGCGGCCGCTCACCAGCACATACATCGGCCCGGCCTCTGTCCCCTGCCGGATGATGCTCTCCCCGTGCCCGAAGCGGACGATCCGGCTGCCATTCACGATCTCCTCAAGCTGCACGGGCGAAAGAACCGCTGCAAAAACAGCCTTTTCGATCGAGGTGCGGATGTGGTCCCGGTCCTCGACGTGCGGCTCCGGCTTGTCGATCCGGAGCTCATGCTGAATCGGGAACGGGATGGAAATATTGTGCCGGCGGAGCGAATACCACAGAGTCGTATGGATGTGGCTGTTCGCAGGGCCGTAGTTCACATGATCGTCCAGCCAGAACCGAAGCTCGTATGTGACGCTCCAGTTCGCGAACGCCTTGAGGAAAACATCTGGCGAGGGCTTCCGGAGGACGAACGGGCAGTCAAGCGCCGCCTCGCAAAGAACTTTTTTCACCAGCGTCGGTGGGGCATCATATTCGAGGCCGATCTCGATGCGCACCGCATGGGCGCTCGTCGGGGAGTTGTAGTTGATGACCGTCTGCTTGGTGATGCTGCTGTTCGGGATGTCCAGGCAGACGTCGTCCGTCGTGCGGAGGCGGGTGGACCGCCAGTTGATCTCAACGATCTTTGCATGCTGCCCATCGACGAGCAGCCAGTCGCCGGCCTTAAACTGCCCGCCAAAATAAATAGCGAACCCGCTGAAGATGTTCCCGAGCGTGTCCTGGAGGGCCAGGCCGAGAACGATGCCGACGATTCCCGCTCCCGCGAGGAGGCCGGGAACCTTTTGCCCGTAGATAAACTGCAGAACCCCCAAAACTGCTCCAACAATAATGGCGATCGAAACAAACTCTCCAAGGAATTTCGGAACTTGGGTGCCCCAGCCTTTTCGCAGCAGCTGATCGAAAAAGTAATGCCTGACGAGGCCGACCAGCACGAACGCGCCGGTGATGACCAGGGCGGCTCCGAGGTGCTGCTCGCCGGGAATCGGCACCCCCGGCAGAAGGGTTGGAAGGTAAAGCGCCGTCGCGACGCAGAATACATGGTAAACCCAGCTCAGCGGGAGATGAAGCTGCCGCTTCAATGTCCGCCCGCCGAAAAGCATCACCAAGTAAATCGCAGCCGCGCAACAAAAATAAACTCCCGCGACATGGATGCCGCGAAGTCCGGCCTTGAGGACGTCTTCAGCGAACCCGAACGCCCCGGCGAGGGGTGCGCTCATCCCTTGCTTCCTGAGTCCTCGGCGCGCGCCTCCAGCTCCTTGACCCGCGCGTAAAGCTTATGGATGTTTTTCAGAAGAGCGTAGGTCGACTTGTACTCGCGGATCGGCCGGGCCGGCGCACCGAACATAATGCTTTTCGCCGGAACATCCTTCGCGATCGCAGACATCGCGCCGAAGATCACCCCGTCGCCAAGCTCGATATGCCCGCTCAGCCCAACTTTTCCGGCGAGGGTGACAAAGTTTCCCAGCCGGGTGCTTCCGGAGATCCCGACTTGCGAGCAAAGGATGCAGTGCTCGCCGACCGTCACGTTATGTGCGATCTGCACGAGGTTGTCGATTTTTGTGCCCTTGCGGATCCATGTGCGCCCGAACCGGGCACGATCGATTGTGGAGTTTGCTCCGATCTCGACATCATCCTCGATCTGCACGATTCCTGTCTGCGGGATTTTCCGGTGGCTGCCGTCGTGGAACTCGTATCCGAACCCATCGGAGCCAATGACAACCCCCGAGTGCAGGGTGACGCGGTTGGCCAGCACGCACCGCTCGCGGATCGTCACGTTCGCGTGGAGCCGGCAATCCTCCCCAAGCACCGCCCAGTGTCCGATGTAGCTGTGCGCTCCAACGATCGTGCGCGCGCCAATCCTCACCCCGGCTTCAATCACCGCAAAAGGCCCGATGGCCACATCCGAAGGGATCTCCGCGTCCGGGGCGATGATCGCCGATGGATGGATGCCGGAAGGGCGGGGGATCTCGGGAGGGGCAAACTCTGCGAGCAACCCGGCAAACGCCGCCGCCGGGTCATCCACCCAGATTCTCGTGGCCGGAACCTCCTCGCCAAACCCGTGAGGAACAAGCACGGCCGTAGCGCGGGATCTCCGCAGAGAGCGGAGATACTTCGGGTTTCCAAAAAATGCCAAGTCTCCCGGGTTGGAATCGTCCAGCGATGCCAGCCCGGAAATTTCCAGCCCGGAGGCTTCGGGGGCCACCCAGCCGCCCGTGCGGTCGGCCACCTCGCGCAATGTCATCAGTTCGACGCCGAAGATTTTGGAGCGTTCTTGTTCAGGTTGGTCACGATTTCCTTGCTGAAATCGAGATCCTCGCGCGAGTAGATGAGCACCGGAATCATGCCCGTGCTCATCCCGGATTTGTCAAAGACGATGTCGAAGCCGGAAGCCTTCACCTTGTCGTTCACAACCTTCATGATCTCATCGATGATGTCCTTGCGCATGCGGACAAACTGCTCCTGGATCTGGCGCTCGCGGATGCCGCGGAACTCGGTGATCTCGCGGTCGCGCTCGCGGGCGTCGGAGACCTTCTCGTCGCGGGCTTTCATGCCCTTGTCCTTGGCGTCCTTGCTGAGCTCGGGCTTCTCAAGTGTCGCATTGAGCGCATTGATCTCCTCCATCAACTTTTTGAGCGTATCGATTCGGTCGTCGAGCTCCTTCTTTGCTGCGGATTTCGCCTCGTTCAGCTTCGCGTCCGCATCCTTGGTTTTATAATACTGGGTGAAGATCGTGTTCATGTCCAACGTGGCAATTTTGACTTGCGCATTGGCAGACGGTGCGAAGGTGACGAGCGAGACGGCCAAGATCGTGGCCGAGAGGGTGGATTTGAGCATGTGGGTTGGTTTTCTGTTACTGTTAATGAGCTGATGAGTTTGAACAAGGAATCACCGCGGTCAAGCTTCGACAGCAGGCCCGGGGGATATGTTCAAAATTGGTATCCGATATTGAAATTGAATTTTCCGGGAGGTCCGTTCCAGCTGTCATAGATGAGCGGAATGCCATAATCCACGCGGACCGGACCGATCGGGAGGTCGAGGCGGAGGCCGAAGCCGGCATCAACATTGGCATTTGTTGTGCCGAAGTCTCCGGAGGCGACATTGACGAACCCCATGTCGGTGAAGACCGCCCCCCGGACGCGCGAGATGATCGGGAACGTCAGCTCCAAGGTGAGGTAGGCAAGAGAGTTGCCCCCGATCGGGTTTCCATACTGGTCGACCGGGCCGACTTCGCGGAAATTGAACCCCCGCATGTTGTTGGCTCCCCCGAGGTAGAGGCGGTCAAAAATGGGGACCCCGTTGCCGTAGCCTCCATCCACAGCCGACGTGTCTCCCCCCCAACCGTTCGTGATGGCGAGCTGACCCTTCACGAGAAAAATCATCTCCAGCGGGAGAGAGAAGTATTTGGAGAATTCGAGCGAGAGCCCGTAGTCTTGGACTGTTCCGCCGAGCGGGCCGCCGGAGATAAATCCGGTGAGCTCGATCAGCTCGCCCTTGCGGGTGAGAAACAGGCTATCTCGGGTGTCCCATGAGAGGGCGCCGGTGACCACGCTCTTCGTGTAGGTGCCTGCGGCGTTTTCAATAACAGGCCCGACATTCTCGTTGCCGTTATACCCGTCATTATACCCGTTGTAGAAGTAGTAGTTGTTGTTGTTTGTCGTGCCGACATTGTAAATCCTGACGTTTTCGATCCGGTACTCCGCGCGGGCCGAAAGCGCGCGCCAGATCTGTTTGCGCGCCTGGAATGCGACGCCGACGTTCTGCTGGTTATAGACGGCGGATAGGAAATTCGCGTTCCGGTAGTAGCCTTCGACCCCGACCGAAAGCTTGTAGCCGAGGAACCACGGTTCGGTGAGGGATACGACAAAGTCACTGCGCTGGATGCCGTATTGCCCGCGGATCCGGAACCTCTGTCCGCCGCCAGTGAAGTTCGGCCAGTTGAGCACGTCGAAGTTCGACTGCTGGATTTCTGCGAACCCGAGCAGGCTGTCGATCGTGCTGAACCCGACGCCAAAGTTGAACGATCCGGTGCGTTTCTCCTCGACGATGACATTCAGATCCTTGCGGCCTGGGACGATCGTGTCCGACGAGGGGGTTTCGACCCGAGAGAAGTAGTTCAGGTTTTCAAGGCGCTTCTTGCTGACATCCACGAGCGTCGTGTCAAAGACCTCCCCTGGTTTGAGCGCGAGCTCCCGGCGAATCACCCGATCCTTCGTGCGCGTGTTGCCCTGGATGTTGATGAGGTTGACATACGATTGAACGCCCTCGTCAAGCCGGTAGGTGACGTCCACAGCACCTGGGCCCGCAGGCAGAACCTCCGGGATCGCCACCATGTCCACGTAGCCTTTGGCCCCATAAAAATCGCGAAGCCCCTTGAGGTCGTCGCCCATGCCTTTCGGCGTAAAGAGCTGCCCACCGAGCATTTTCATGCGCGAGAGGATCTCCTGTGCCGGCACGATATTCGCCCCCTCGAGCTTCAGCGAGTTGACGCGGTATTGGGCTCCCTCGACGATCGTGATGATGATCTCGACCCCGCCTTTCTCGGCCGGCTGGGTTTTGATGTCCGAGACGTCCACGTCTGCGAACCCGCGGTTCTGGTAAAGCGTCCGGATGGCTGCCCGGTCCTCTTCGACCTGAGCGGGGAGCATGCGGCCGTTCTTCGTGAGGAGCGAGAGGAAGTCCTCCGGCTTGATCTTCATGACCTTGCGAATATCCCGGGGAAGGATCGACTCGTTGCCGATAAAGGTGATCCGCCTGACCACCATCTTCGGTCCCTCGGAAATGGAATAAATCACGCGCGCGCGGTTGTTGCCGGGGATTTCCTGCACGCGGTAGGAAACGTTCGCCTCAGAGAAATTCCTGTCCTCGTAAAGTTTGATAATTTTCTGCCGGTCGCTCTCGATTTTTTCTTCGCTCACGACATCTCCGACCTTCGTGCTGATTTCGCGTCGGATGCGGTTGAGCGGGATCGCGTCGGCGCCTTCGATCAGGAGCTCCGAGATGACCGGGCGGCCTTGGAGGAGGACTGTCACCTTCACCCCGTCGCCAAGCGGCTCGGCAAAAAGGCGGACGTTGGAAACCCCTCCGGTCGCGTAGAGCGCCCGGATGTCCTGCTCGGCCGCGCGCTCGCTGTAAGGCTGGCCGACTTTGGTGGCAAGGTTCGCGAGCACGCGCTCCTTGGAAATACTCGGAGCCCCCACGCTCTCGACCGCAATTTCTTTGACCACCGGCCCCTGGGGAGCCTGAGCCCGGGAGGCAGGAGCAATCAAAAAAATCAGCGCCGGCAAAAGCAGGCACCAGAGCAGGGTCGGTCGTCGGATTGTCATGGATTAGGCGGCCTTACGGAAAATGATTCCAGAAGACGGAAGGAAGTCCATGCCCGAACAGCAAGCAAAGGTCAAGAAACGAATCCAGAAACTTGGCGGAAGGTCGTGACAAATCCCTGCCGGTGATTTTGATACTGGTGGAGTGAGCGTCACCATTCTCAAGCTTCATTGTCCCGATGCCGTCGGCCTCCTGGCGCGGATCACCGGATTCATCGCGGCATCCGGAGGCAATCTCCTTGATGTCAGCCAATATACCGATCCGGTTTCGAAATGGTTTTTTGCGCGGCTGGCATTTGATGGCGGGAGCGCTGCGGAGAACCCGGTCGAGTTTGGCGATGAGCTGTCTGGGGTGGCCGCCTCGATGCAGGCGCAGTGGACGCTCCGTCCGGCCAGCCGGCCGATCCGGACGGCGATCCTGGTCAGCAAGCAGGACCATTGTCTGGCTGATATGCTTTGGCGGTGGAGGTCCGGAGAGCTGAACGTGTCTCTCTGCGGGGTTTTCTCAAACCATGAGACCTGCCGGCCGCTGGTCGAGCGGGAATCCCTGCCCTTCGAGCGGCTGGATTTTTCTGCGGACAAGGCTGCGGCGTTCGCGCAGCTTGCGGGCCGCCTCCGGGAGCTGGACGTCGAGCTCGTCGTGCTGGCCCGCTTCATGCAGATTCTGCCGGGCTGGTTCTGCGAGGAGTTTTCCGGGCGGGCGATCAATATCCACCACTCGTTTCTCCCGGCATTCGTTGGGGCGAACCCCTACCGCCGGGCCTTTGAGCGCGGGGTGAAGCTGATCGGGGCCACATGCCACTACGCCACCGAGGAGCTCGACAACGGCCCGATCATCGAGCAGGAGGTTTCCAGGGTCGAGCACTACCATGAGCCGGAGGATCTTGTCCGCCTCGGCCGCGACTGCGAGAAGCTCGCCCTCGCGCGAGGGGTGCGCTTCCATGTCGAGGATCGGGTGCTGGTCCACGGCACGCGGGCGATCGTCTTCCGGGATTAAGAAGACGGGCTCAGGGGCTCCGCCAGATCCTGAAAATCGCGGTATGGGGAGTCAGATCTCGAGTGCCAGCAATGCCGCTCCAAGCGCGCCGGTCAACAGGGGGTGCGGCGCAACGGCCACGGGGTGTCCCAGCGCGGATTGGAGCGCTTTTGCCATGCCTGGCACGAGCGCCACCCCCCCGGTAAAGCAGATGGGGCATACAACATTTCTTCCGGCCATGGAGCTGACGCGCAGGCTGATGGCGGCCTGCACCCCGGCTACGATGTCTGCCGGGTGCCTGCCGCCGGCAAGAAGGCCGACGATCTCGGTTTCCGCAAACACAGCGCACATGCTGCTAATGGGGGTGGGGCAGCGGCTTTGCTGGACAAGAAGGCCGAGCTCATCGAGCTGGACTCCCAGGCGGGTGGCGACCACCTCAAGAAAGCGTCCGGTCCCGGCCGCGCAGCGGTCGTTCATATCGAAATCGCACACGGTCCCGCTTTCGTCGAGACGGATGACCTTGTTGTCCTGCCCGCCGATTTCGATGATCGTCCTGGTGGATGGGGCAACGAGGGCGACTCCGGCGGCGTGGCAGGTGATTTCCGTGATCCTGGCGTCCGCAAAATCAATGAGGTTGCGTCCGTATCCGGTGGCGACGGTCCGGGCGATTGGAGGCCGGCCGGCACCGAGCTCGCTGAGCAGGCGCTCGACCAGCTCGCCCGCCAAGCGCCGCTGCTCGACCCCCTGGTCGATGGCACCGGAATTCACGACGGCCGATTTTTCACTGTCCCAAAGGACGGCCTTGATGGTGCGCGAGCCTGCGTCGATCCCTGCGGTAATCATAAAGCTCTCCTGCCGATAACGGTTTCCACGAGCGCAAGCAAACGCGAATGCAATGCGGGCATCATGGCGTCGCTGAGCGGCGGCACTTCGATTTCGAGCGTGGGCAGCCCAGTATTTTCGCGCACGAACTGCCGGATGATGTCGCCTTCGCGGCAGCAATGGCTGGCTCCAGGGATGCGGGAGACCACGAGCGCCTCGGCTCCGAGCCTCCGCATCTCCGCACAAATCATGCGGGCGCGATCTTGCGCGGGCCCGACCATGGGATCCGCCAGGGCAACTCTTGCAAGCGCCTCCAGCGGGGGAAGATCTTCGGGAATATCCACCAGCGCGTGACCGAACATCAAGTCGGTACCGCAGAGCCGTCCGCCGCATTCCTCGAGCAGGTTCATGACGCGCAGGTCGGCGACGGGGTTCACCCAAAAAACGCGTGCGGCATCTACGGAAAGCACGCCCTGCCCTGCCGCGACCCTCGCCTGAACTTCCGCGAGCAGGCGCTCCAGAACCACAAGCGATTCGTCCCTGTCGGAGCAGTAGTGAAGAGCCAGCATTTCTGCAATGAGCAGCTCCAAGGCCGGCAGGGGAGACGCTTCTGCGGTGAAGGCAAGATCCCGCAGCGCCCTCAGGCGGCGGCGAATCAAATTGGCGGCACGGATGCTTGCGGAAAGCGAGGCATCATCGAGGGGGCCTCCGGCCAACTCTTCCAGCGCCAGCCGCACGCGGCCGAGCTCGAGGCGCGTCAAGGCGATCTGGCATTCCGGCGCCTCGAGCCCGCCCGGAAGGGTTAGGGCGGATTCGCCCGGTTCGGGGGATCGGCGGCGAGGGATTTCCCACCAAAAAACCGGAAACCCGAGCGGCTCCAGCCGTTGGGCAATGGCCGAAAAGTCGTCGCAGACAGCTCCTGCGCTGCAAACAAGCAGCTCGGGGATCGGGAAGTGCGAGCCCGTCACAAACGCGCCCAGCATGGCGCGCACCGGACAAAACGAATCGTCGATGCCGAGGCGATCCGCGACCGCGAGCAGGCCGTCCGAATGTTCCATGAGGCAGGGGGTCCACCACGCGCCATCTGGATAAAATGCCACGAGATCCGGCGAGGCGAACGCCATCACCGGAACGGTGCCGAGATCCTTCATGGCGCCGACGAGTTTGCGGCCCGCTGCGCGGTGCCCGCGCAACCGGTCTTCCTCCGTGAGGAGAAAATTCCAAAGCCGGAGCGCCGCTGCGGAGCTGTCGAAGAGCAGGTGGCGCAGGCGGGTGTCCCCGCGTTCTCCGACGTGCCGGCTCAGCAATCCTCCGTAAGCCGGCTCGCGCATGCCGTCGGCCAGCAGGCTGGCGTGGCGGGCATCCCATTCGTCGAGGCAAAGCTTCTGCGGCGGCCCGTTCATGGACGGAGGATTTCGAGAAAAACTTCGAGGCGGGTTTTCATGGAAGGCGTAAGGGAGCCGTCCGCATCCAGGAAGAGCACGGGCAGCAGGAATTCCTCCCGGAGCCGGTTTGCCTCCGCGCGCCACAGATCGCACCAGGAGTAGTGCCAGAGGACGATGCCGCGAATACCGCGCCCGGCGATGCGTGGGCGCAGCCAATCATACAGGCGCGTGTTCGGCCTTTGAAAAACATCGGCCACGCTGTCGAAATACCCATCAACCAGGGTGCCGAACGGGTCTTCGGCGATCCGCGCCTCATCCGAAAAAACCGGCTGTCCGCGCTCGCCGAGGGATGTCGCGTCGAGCGCCACTCTTCCGCCAAGAGATTCCAGGAGGCCTGGCAGGCTGAAATGCGAGGGCATAAGGGATTCGCCGATGAGCGCCAGAGGAACCCGCTTGCAGGCTTCTGCTGTGGAGCGATTTGCAGGAGAAGCTTCCCAAGTGCGGCTTCGCAGCTCCGCAGCCAGGGCCTCCGCCGAGGGGGGCACCCCTCCAATGCTAACCAGGAACGCGCCAAGGCGCTCGATTTCTTTCCGGTAAAGCTGCCGGGCGGCCGGCACCTGCCATGTCGCGGGGACGTTCATCAGGAAGACCTCTCCGCCATTGCGCGATGCCGCCTGGTCGGCCGCCCGGCGCATCTGGTCGCAACTTGTGACAAAGACCGACGCCTCGACGGATGCGGACATCTGCAAAAAAAAATCTGCGAACGGGCAGGCCCCCATGGGCGAGGCCCGGAGAGGCACGCCGTTCCCAAGTGGCTCAGCCACGGCGCAGCGCGGCCGCAGCCCATGCGCTGCAATCCATTCCCGGGGAACAAACGGACTTGCGTAGAGGACGTCCTTCACTCCCCTCTTACTTTTTCCTGGCGACGATCAATCCCTGGATCAGCTTTCCGGCATGGGCGAGCTCCTGGGTGAATTTCATTTCCCCGCCGAGCGCTTCCAGCACGGACATGTCGAAACCAACGATTTTCAGCGCATCGCAGGTCAGTTGCTTATCCAGCATGGCCAGATAAAGATCGATGCACGGCGCATAGCGTCCGGTGTTCTCCGCAACGAGGATCTCGCAGCCATTTGCTTCCAATAGCCGCCGGTAGTCGCCCAGCTCCGCCAGGCTTGGGAATTTCATGAAGGCGAGGAACCGCGCGGCCTCTTCATCGCTGAGAGGCTCAGGCCCCTCCATCCAATCGGTGAATGCGACAAGCCCGCCGGCCTTGACGATGCGCGCAGCCTCGGAAATCAGGCTCGCCTTGTCCTCGACATAACACCAGGCGTCTTCGCCCCAGATGAAATCGGCGCTCGCCGACGGCAGCCCGCTCGAGCAGACATCAGCCAAAACGAATTCCACGCGCTCCCCCAACCCTTCTGCGGCGCAGCGCTCGCGCCCCAGTTCGACCATCCTAGGGGTGGCATCGACCCCGACGACGAAGTCCACATTGCGGAAGCGCGTCAGAAAACGCATGCCCGCACCGGTGCAGCAGCAGAAGTCCACGCCGGTCATGCCCGCCCCTACGCCCGCCTGCCCGGCGAGATCCATCGAGGAGTGCAACCCTCCGATATGGATCTGCTCGCCCATGATGAGTTCCCACAGCTTTCCTTCGAAGCCCGAGTAAACCGATTGAACGTCCTGCAAGTGAATGTGGCTGGCTTTTTTCATAAAAAATAATGGGATGCTAGGGAATGGGGGATCGAGGGTTCACCCTGCTATTTTCCCAGGCTTTTCTCAAGGCCGCAGCAATCTGGCATCAAGGTTTCCATGCGGGGGCGACCTCGCACGCCTTGCAGCGGGCGCATTCGAGGCAGCGGATGCAGCGCGGGTCATCGGCGCGCACGGCGCTGTCCACTCCGTAGGCACAGGTCTTTTCGCACAGCCCGCATTCGCTGCAGCGGGCGGGAAAAAACCGCACCGTAAACATCGAGACGCGGCTGAACAAACCAAAGATCGCTCCGAGCGGACAAAGGGCTCCGCACCACGGGCGCCGGATGAAGAACATGGCCGCCACCACCGCCAGCGTCACTCCCAGCTTGAGCGCGCTTGGCCAGATGATCGCCTGCCCGGCGAGCCCGCCTTGGATCGCTCCCGGCAACGCCACCTCCAAGGCCCCGGCCGGACAAACCCTGCAGAAGAACAGCTGAGAGGTCTCCCCCCAAAACCATGGGACGGCGAACACAAGCCCGGCCAGTGTGGCATACCGGAAATATCCGGCCCATACGGGGAGTTCAAACTTCGGCGTCGGAACCTTCGCTGCCAGGTCTTGCAGCAGCCCAAACGGGCATGCCCATCCGCAGACGAACCCTCCAAAGAGCGCGCCCGTAACCCCGAGCGTTCCCAGCGCAATAAACGGGAATGCGTGCAATGCGCTGAATTGCGCCAGCACCCCGACCGGACAGGCAAAGGCCGCCAGCGGGCAGGCATAGCAATGAAATACCGGCGAGCAGAGGCCGAACATCCGCAAGGGAGCCAGCCAAAGGAATGCGAACGCCGCTTGGATGCCCAGTCGGTAGCGCGAGAGCTTCGAGGGCGGTTTTTTGTTTTGATGAGCCATGGGCACCATGACAGATGGCTATTTTATTCAGGTCGGGCAGCGGGGGCTGCCCGCCTTCGTCTCCGTCACGAGCAGCCCGCCGCTGGCGGTCCGCGTAATCGCTCCCATCGTCACCAGCGAGATCACCGATTGCTCGCGGAGGGTCGCCGCGAAATCCTCGATCACCTTCTGCGTTGTCGGCGGCTTGTCCATCCACTCCGGAACCGGACCCTCGGGCATTCCGGGGTCCGGCGGCAACTTCACTTCCACCTCTTTTTTTTCAACCACCCGCAGGCCCGGCCGCGCGTAGCCGTAAACCAGCAGCCCGAGCCCGAAAATGGTGGCTGCGGCGGCAAAGATCGCTCGGCGAGGCATGAAGTTTGTGACAGTGGTTGAGTGTTGCGGCGCGGGAAAATGGCGGAGGCGAATGGGGATCGAACCCACCCGGGATTCTCGCGAACCCCACACTGGTTTTGAAGACCAGGAGCGCCACCAGACGCCTGTCACCTCCAAGTGGCTTCTAGCACCGCAATCGCCCGGATGGCGAACCTTTTCACACCCTTTTAAGAGCCGCCGCCCATCTTCTCCTTGACCGCGTTGTAAAACATCATCACCGGTGAACCTCCGAAGGCGATCGCGCTCCAGGCGGCATCGTCGATCTCGTCCGCCGTAAAGCCCATTTTTTTCGATTTCTCGATGTGGGCGATCACGCAGGGCTCGCACTTCGAGAGCACCGAAAGCGCGAGGGCGATGGCCTGCTTGGTCGGCGCATCCAGCGCCTGCGGGCTGTTGGCGGCTTTCAGAAAGGAGAAAAATTTGCGCTCCACATCCCCTGCGGCCTGGGGGGCTGGGGCAGGTTGAAAGGAATGAGCATCCGGGCAGCAGGCGGTCTCGAGGGCGTTGATTTGTGGGCTTGGCTGATTTGGCATAAATGGTTTTTTCGTGGCGCGACAAATCCGGATGGCACCCTCGCCTGGCCCGGACACATGCCCGATGATCGCGGCATCCTTCACGCCGGCGCCATGCAGGGCGGCGAGCATTTCCACGGCGCGCTCCGCAGGGAGGGAAATGAGAAGCCCGCCGGATGTCTGTGGATCGTGGCAAAGTTCGAGGGCCAGCGCATCGAGCCCTTCCTCGATGTCGAGCCGAGCGGATAAGGCCTCGCGGTTCCGATCCGTTGCGCCAGGGATCACGCCCGCTCGCGCCAGATCCAACGAGCCGGGCAGCAGCGGGATGTCGTCCCAGACGAGCTCCACATTGACGCGGCTCGTCCGCGCCATCTCCGCAAGATGTCCGAGCAGCCCGAACCCGGTGATATCCGTGCAGGCATTGGCGCCGAAGCGCTGCATGATTTCGGCGGCGGTGCGATTGAGCAAAGTCATCGAACGGATCGCAGGCGAGAGAACCTCGTCCGGCGCGCGCCCGATCTGGGCGGCGAAGCAGACGATGCCGGTGCCTAGCGGCTTGGTGAGGACCAGAGCATCCCGATCGCGCGCGCCGGCCCGCTTCATCAGCCGCTCCCTGGCGATCAGGCCCGTCACCGCGAAGCCCGCCTTGATTTCGGAATCCTGGATGCTGTGTCCCCCGATGACCGGCACGCCGGCTTCGGCCATTTTCTCCAGCCCGCCCCGCAAGATCTCGCTCATCACGCTGTCGGCAAGCTTTCCGCTCGGGAATCCGATGATGGAGAGCGCGGTGAGCGCGGTCCCCCCCATGGCATAGATGTCGCTGAGCGAATTGGCAGCGGCGATCTGGCCGAAGGCGAAGGGGTCGTCCACCGACGGGCTGAACACATCGACCGTCTGGAGCAGGCACCGCTCGTCATCCAGCGCAAAAACGCCGGCATCATCCCCCGCGACCGCGCCAACAATCACGCGGGGGTCGTCCGGGAACCGCAGCCCTTCCACGACCCTGCGCAGCGTGGCCTGATCGATTTTCGATGCGCAGCCCGCTTTTTCCACCAGCTGGGTGAGCCGCACCGGCCCCTCCAGCGGCGACAGCTTTTCTCCGGCGCACAGGCAGACATCCTGCGCCTTCAACATCGGGCACGGGCACGGCTGCTTGGGATTGCAAACGCAATGGCCGATGGTCCGGGACCTCCGCATCACCCGCTTCCTGCGCTCTATGTTGCGCGACATGCTTTGGCTCCCGGGCTTGCAGCTTTCCTGCGGACATTTTCAAAGAGGGCTTCTACGCGGACGGCGATTCGTTCGGAGTCGGAGGGCGAGTAGTCGGTCTGAATCCGGAGGAAGGGGAGGCGCAATTCCTCATCGGCCAGCTTTCTGACCATCACCGATTCGATGTCGTAGGTCAGGCACGCCTGCCAGATCAGATCCACGATGCAGTCGGCGCGGAACTCGCGGGCCAGCCGCCTGATCGAGTCCAGCCGCGTGGTGTTCGGAGTCATCACCGAGCACGGTGTGGCGAGGTATTTGTCGGCCAGCGCCTGGATCGGGTCGGCAGCGATTTCGTCCACGTCATCGAGGATCGGTTTGAGGCCGGTGCAATTCTCCTGGCAGACGATCAGTCCGCCGTGGTCTTCGATGAGGTCAACGACCCGCTCGGCCCCGTGGGCCACGGGCACCCCGGTGAGCAGCACCCGGACACGGCCCGCGCTTAACTTAGCGCCATTCGAGCCGTCCCCCTCGTGTGTCGCATTTTTTTCTACGGCATGGGAAAGGATGTTTTTATAGCGTTCGATGTCGGCTGGGATGCAGGAGATGATCGACTTCATCTCCAGCAACTGCCGCCCGGTGAACGGGGGTTCGTCGTCCCGCATCAGGGCCGCAAGCTCGCGCCGGAGCCGACGCTCATGGTTCATCTGCCTGATCGCCGCACGGAGTTTTTCGTCGGTCACGCGCACGTGGAACCGCCGTTCGAGCTCGGCCCGCAACCGCCGCATCTCCGCGACCCACTGCTCCCGGCCCAGCGCGGCCTCGCGATTGTGCGGCAGAGACAGGACAAACATCGGCCGGGTCTCGGCCATCAGCTCGAACATCTTCTTTTTTCCGTCGCACGTCGTCTCCGCCACCACGAGATCCGCCCACTCGAGGAACGGGTTATTTCTCTCGAG
This sequence comes from Verrucomicrobiia bacterium, assembly GCA_037127695.1. Lineage (GTDB taxonomy): Bacteria > Verrucomicrobiota > Verrucomicrobiia > Chthoniobacterales > Terrimicrobiaceae > QYQL01. Next base: position 29,099 of record JBAXXX010000030.1, read on the forward strand.
GTGGTAGCCGAAGGTGGATTTGATGAGCGGGCAGAGGTTCGACGGGAGGACTTGCTCTGCTGCGGGAATGCGATCCGCCGATCCGCCGCACAGGCAGACCGGCACCCCGCCCGCCGCGATGATCAGCTCGCGCGGGGTGTATTCACAGAGGATCCCCACGACCGGACGGCCTTCCGCCTTGGCCAGGCCGGCATAGTCGTAGCATCGGTCGATCATTCCGGCGAACCACTCCGCATCGCTCCCCTGCGGGACTGCATCGCTGGCGCAGGGCGCTGGCGGGCACGGGAGAACGGCCGCTAACATCGAGCCTTCCTCACCCTGCACTCCCGCGCCCTATTTAAGCATGAGAACCTGGTCGCTCTGCTTGTACTCGAACGGGCCGAGGTTGGCCTTCGTTTGAATGCGGAATCCGCCGTTGAAATTGGGAGGCACTCGCCACGAGTGCCGGCAGGTGCCGCCTCACCCATATTCAAATGAGCCTTGGGCAAGGTTCTCTCCGGCTTCGCTTGTAATGGTGAACTGCGGAGCTGGCTGTCTACTCCAACCCTTTGTCGCGCCTGCGGAGTAGGTTTCCCCGGATATGCCGGCGACCTTGAGCCCGATGGAGGCGGCTCCTGCAGAGGTTTTATCCACGGAGTAACTGAGGGTAAGCGGAGGCCCGAGCGCGAGGACCGTCGGCGTTCCCGCTTTGATTTCAAAATATCGCGCCTGGTTGGGCTGGGATCCCTCGAGCGCCCATTTTTCATCGCCGACACTCAGGGATAGAACAAAACCCTGGGTGGTGTATTTTCCGGGCGGCAGCTCCCACTTGCCGTCCGCATTCCCGGCTAGAAGCGCGGCGCATTTGTCGGAGGTAACGAACATTTCCATGCCGGGGCATTTGCTGTCAAAAACCCCCAGCTCAGGCTTTGCCTCCTGAAATTTCGCCTCCGATCCATCCGGAGCAATGCTGACCCGGTAATACTTTTCGTTGATCCGCACCAGATCCACCATGGGGAAGATTTCTTTTCTATATTCGAGCTTCCCGTTTTTGTCCAGATCGATCCCCATCCTGGTCGCTCCAAAGCGCTGATCCCGCGCCCTTGCCGATCGCGTTATTGAAGGATCGGGGTTGAACGCCTGAAATTTTCCAGAAAATGCCCCATCCACAAAGGCAACGTCATATTCCTCAGAACCCATCGGGAGTTTTCCGGAGACGAATGTTTGAGGCGTGATGCGAAGATACGGAACCCTGGTTGCGTCCTTCTTGTTTACATAGCAGGATACCATCACCTCGACGGGACTGGCTGCGGACTCCTCGTTTTTCGGAAGAGTGACCGGGCCGAACTTGAAGTTTGCGGAAGGGCTCGAGGAGCCGTATTGATCAACTCCCTCAATGCCCTTGATGGCTTCGAATTGCCCCTGCCCGTCAAAATCAATATAGAGAGCGGCCTTCTCCGCGTTCTTGCCGACATCCAGGATTGCAAGAAACTCACGGTTTCCCAGCGGGATGCGAAAATACGTGGGGCTTTCGAGGTTCGGCACGCTCTTGATCTCCGAGGTCGGTTTTTCCCGAAGGACCTGGGCAAAACCCCAGGATGGATCGCTGGTATATCTCAGGGATTCGCATGGAGAATGCTCCTCGAACACATTGACAGTCAGCGGCACGCTGATGGGATCGCCCACGAGAGATTCCATCTGCCCCCGCAGGGCAGCCAACCCTCCAAGCAGCAGGGCCACCGAAGCCACGAGCGGTCGTCTTGCCCGGCATAAAAGCGAAAATGCAGTGGAAACCATACGGTTACGCAAATAAGAACATCCGCTTTTGTCCGTGCGGTCAATAGAAATTTGTTCTGCCCTAAAATTTCCCGGGGCGCTGGATAATCGTAGAGCAAGCTTGACATCGCCGCTCCATACAGTTGATTTGATGTATGAGAACGATCACGGTAAATGTATCTGATCCGGTTTATCAGGATTTTCGTGCTTATGCGCAGAAGCGGGCCCGCAAGGCGTCGGAACTGATCCGGGAAGCGATGGAGCTCTATCGCCAGACATATATCCAGCGGCGGACGTCCTTGCGGGATCTTCGGCCGGCCAGCGTTGGCGGAGCGATCGAACCGATCGGCAGTGGAGATGATCTTCTGGGGGAGATGCTGGATGACACACGGGATTGACACAGATTTTCTGGTTGCGGTGGAAATCCGCGACCACCCTTTTCACCGGCAGGCGGATCAATTGTTGCGGGGGATTCTGGCAGGGGACCAGGAATTTGCCGTCGCGCCGCAAACCCTCGCCGAGTTCATTCACATCGTCACCGATGCGAAACGGATGCCGCGTCCCCTGACGATTACGGAGGCGATTTCGCGTGCGGAACATTGGTGGCAGGCGGCGGAGGTGCAAAGAGTGTTTCCTGAAGGAGAGTGCGTGATGGATTTTCTGGGCTGGCTGGCACGGCATCAGCTCGGCCGCAAGAGGCTCCTTGATACCCTCCTGGCAGCCACCTACCAACGGGCGGGGGTCAGGCGACTGATCACAAACAATGGAAAAGACTACCGGGTTTTCGGTTGTTTCGAGATCGTGGAGTTTCGTTGACATAGGCTTTCCTCGACATTCGGCCGGCCTGGGCAAATATCGCAGCCATGGAAACAAACGAGCATCCCGCGCGGCAGCTGCCTTCCATTGAGGTGCTCTTGGAACGGTATTCCGGCGATCCGCAAGCGGCGGGTTTGTCGCGGCCTTGCCTGACGTCCCTGCTGCGCACGGCGGTTGCCGGGCTTCGTGGCGAACTCGTCGGTCGGGGAGGCAACTCGGGAGCAATCGAAGAGGAGCTGCGGGCGCGCATCGGGAAGGCGCTCGGCGCGGCTGCGCTGCCGTTCTACCGGCGGGCGATCAACGCGACGGGCATCATTTTGCATACCGGGCTGGGGCGTGCCGTCCTGCCGAAAGCCGCCGTGGATCAGATCGCCGCCGAGCTGCGCGGGTATTCGATCCTCCAGCAGGATGCGGAGACCGGAGAGCGCGACCGGCGGGACACCGGCGTGGAACGGCTTCTCAAGCTGCTGACGGGGGCGGAGGCGGCCACCGTCGTCAACAACAACGCCGCCGCCACGATGATCGCCTTGAGCGCGCTTGCCAAGGGGCGCGAAGTGATCGTTTCGCGCGGCCAGCTGATCGAGATCGGAGGCTCGTTCCGCCTGCCCGACGTCATGGCCGCGAGCGGGGCTCAGATGGTGGAGGTCGGCACGACAAACAAGACCCACCTGCGTGACTACCAGGCCGCGATCAGCGAGCGCACCGGGGCGATCATCCGCGTGCATCCGAGCAATTACCGGATCCTTGGGTTTACGAAATCCGTCTCCACGGCCGAGCTTGTCGCGCTGGCGAAGCCGTTCGGCATCCCGGTGATCGACGACCTCGGCGCCGGCGCCCTCATCGATTTTTCCCGTTTTGGTTTCGACAAGGAGCCGACGATCCAGGAGTCGATTGCGAGTGGCGCCGATCTGGTTCTCTGCAGCGCGGACAAGCTGATCGGGGGGCCGCAGGGAGGACTGATTCTCGGGTCAGACAAGCTGGTGGGGCGGATTCGCAAGGATCCGCTGGCAAGGATCGTGCGGGTGGACAAAATCACGCTTGCCGGGCTCGAGGCCACGCTCAGGCTGTTCCTGGATGAACAGCGCGCGATGGCGGACGTGCCCACGCTCGCCATGCTGAGGAAAACGGTTGATGAGCTTGAGGCTGTCGCGGCGCGGATGGCCTCCAAGCTGGAGGCCGGGCTTTGTTGCGAGGTGCGCGTCGGGAGCGAAATTGGCTTCATGGGCGGCGGCTCTCTGCCCGAGCAGGAGCTGCCGACGCGTCTGGTGGAGATCCGCCCGCTCGGCATGAGCGCAGCGGATTTGGCGCGGGCGTTGCGCCAGGGGTCACCGCCAGTCTTCACGCGCATCCGCCAGGATGCCGTGCTCATTGACCCGAGGACGCTTCTCTGCGGAGAGGACGACGAAATTGTTGCCGCCCTGCGCTCCCTGCTGCGCATGGCATGAACCCATGGCCGAGCGGCTGAACATCACGGTCGGCACCGCCGGGCATGTCGACCACGGGAAGACGGCGCTCGTCATGAACCTGACCGGCTGCGATACGGATTTTTTGAAGGAGGAAAAAGAGCGGGGGATGTCGATCGACCTCGGCTACGCCCCGTTTTTTTTCAAGGAATTCGAGGTCGGGATCGTCGATGTGCCCGGGCACGAGAATTTTATTCGGACGATGGTTGCCGGGGTCACGGGGATTGATGCGGTGATGTTCGTCGTTGCGGCCGATGACGGGGTGATGCCGCAGACCCGCGAGCACCTTGACATCCTTTCGCTGCTGGGCGTGCGTGCCGGCTTGATTGTCATGACCAAGACCGACCGCGTCACGCCGGACAGGGTTTTGGAGGCCAGCCAGCAAATCCGCGACCAGGTTCGCGGGACGTTTTTGGAGAGCTCTGTGATTGTCCCGGCGTCCAATGTGACGGGAGACGGGCTGGGCGACCTCCGGGAACACCTCGCCCGAATCCTCCTGGATATCCCCCGTCGCGATACGGGCGGCCCCTTCCGCATGCCTGTGGATCGCACGTTTGCCGTCAAGGGATTCGGAACCGTGGTGACGGGCATTCCGGTCAGCGGGGCAGCATCCCTCGGCGACGAGCTCGAGATGATCCGCCAAGCTGGCGGGGAGCCCGAGCGCGGGCGGGTGCGCACCGTGCAGGTTTACCAGAGCCAGGCCGACTGGGCGCAGGCCGGGCAATGCGCCGCGCTCAATATCCCGCAATGGAAACACGACGGGATCCGGCGCGGAGATGTCGTGGTTACGCCGGGGGTTTTCTCCCGGCACGAATGGGTCCTCTGCCAGCTGCGCGTTCTGCCCGATGAACGGAACGTCCTTCGCAACGGCGAAAAGATTCGTTTTCACGTGGGGACGGCAGACGTCACCGGATCGGTTTATCTATTGAAAACCAGCCGCCTAACGAGCGGCGAAGAGGCTGTGGTGCAGATCCGCCTGGACACCCCGCTGGTGCTCGGGCCCCGGGACCACTTTATCGTCCGCCTGCAGACGCCCCCCCGCACGGTCGCCGGAGGACTCGTGCTGGAAGGGCTGCCCCGAAGGCTCAAGCGAACCAGCGAGGAAACGCTGGCCTATGCGGAGGAGAAGTCAGAGGCGGTTCACGATCCCGTGCAGTCCGTCGAACTTTGTTTGCGCCGCAGAGGAATGGATGGGGCGACCGCCATGGAGCTCGCCCAGGAAACCTCGATGCTGGCGGAAGACGTCGAACCCTGCCTCGCCAAGCTGAACGCCGAAGCCGGCGGACGCTCGCGTTTCTTCCACCGCGAAACCATCCAGGAAGCGGCAGAAAAAATTCTGGCCGCGATCGAGGATTATCACAAGGCGGAGCCTCAAAGCCCCGGGGTGACGAAGGCGAGGGCCGCCGAGGCCAGCCGGTTGCCGGCCGCCTGTTTTGAGGCGGCGCTGGCAGCCCTCCTGGCAGATCGGCGCATCGACTTTTCCCTGGCTGACCGGCGCCTCTCGCTCCCTGGCTGGCAGCCGAGTTTGCCCGAGGCGATTGCGCCTGTCTGCGCGCGCGTCGAAGCCCTTTTTCTAGATCGTCTTTTTCATCCGCCTGATCCGTCGGAAGCCGCGCGGGAGCTCGGGGTTGACGGCCCGACCTGCGGGCTTGCCATCAAGGCGCTCAAGGAATTCGGACGCTTGGTGGAGGCTCCGGGGGGCATTGTTTTTCACAGCAACGCCGTTCGTGAGGCTGCGGCCAGGGCGACGGAGCACATCAAGAAGGAGGGCCTGCTGGAAAGCGTGGATTTCAAATACCAGATCGGCACCACGCGCAAATTTGCGCTGCCGTTGATTGACCACCTGGATGCGATCGGAGTGACTCGGAGGGTCGGGAACACACGATACCTCAACACGAAAACCACGATGACGAAACGCGTTCCGTGAGAGCGATGATCCCCTCGATAACAGCTTACGGCGCTATGATTTTCATTTTTGGAAAATAGGTGCGATACCGGGCCGCATCCCGGGTGAGCAGATGGCGGCCTTCAACATAGGCCTGAGCTCCGATAAAAAAATCGGGAAGCGGGGAGGTCTTCGTTCCGCCACGCCTGCGGTAGGCGAGAAATGCCTGCCCCGCCGGAAAGGCGGCATCGTAGGGAAGAGGAGCTTTCCGGATGCCGAGAGCCTCCAGCTCTGCATCGAGTTCCTCCGACCGTCGAAAAGCCATCGACACTTCGGAGTAGATGATCGGATTGATCACGGTGTCCTTCGTCAGAAGCGCCCGCGCCAAAGCGTCGCGCGACCAGCCCAACCATACCGGATCCGCAGTGAAAATGTCCAAAAGGACATTTGCGTCCACCAGCACCATCAGTCCTCTCCGCGCGTCTGACGCAGGATTTCCCCGGTAGTGATCTTGCGGGTGGCCCGCCCGGTCGCAGCCTTCAGACTCCGCGCGATCCGGCTGGCAGGGTCCTCCTTCGGCCGCACGGTAAGAATGAGCTCGTGGGGAACGAACTCGACTTCGGTATATGGCCGCAACCCGAACCGCTCGCGCATTTCGAGCGGAATCGTCACCTGTCCTTTGCTCGTAATTCTCATGGTAAGAATTCTACCTTGTGAAGTATTACCTGTCAATCGAAGCGTTCACCGGAGAAAAGCGAGGAGCATCCGCAGGGCAAGGGGGGACTCTCGGAAATCTTCTGGCGGCGGCGCGTTGACGAGAAAGGACTGCGCTTTTGCGTCGAGGATCCATGGATTGGGGTTGTCCGGATTGCCCCCCCCGTAAAATGCCTCCGCTTCCTCGGGCCGACCGGCATGATGGCGGGAACTTCTGGCAAATCCGTGCAGTTCGTGCGAGAACATCAGGGATGAGCGAAGGCATCGAGGCGCTGCGCAAGTCGCTGCAGGTTTACAAGGGCCTTGTCGAGGTCAGCGCAGCGATCAACTCGATCACGGACTACGGGGAGCTTCTGCGCGCGATTCTGGATGTGGCACGGCGGGTGTTCCTTGCGGAGGCGGCCACCTTGTTCCTCGTGGATCCGGCATCGGGCAACCTGGAGCTCTCGATCGCGACGCGCGGGGAGTCTGGCTACGTCGAGCCGAAGCTCTCGGTCCCGCGGGGGAAGGGGATCGCCGGATGGGTTTTCGAGCATGGTGAGCCGCTCGTCATTCCGGAGGCCTACCTTGACGATCGGTTTTTTAAGGAGGCCGACCGGATGACCGGCTTCGTGACGCGCTCGATCCTCTGCGCTCCCCTGAAGCGCGACTCGGAAATGATTGGGGTGCTGCAAATCCTGAACCCGCGCGAGAAAAAATCCTTTGGGCCGGACGACATGGAGGGGTTTTGCGCGTATGTGAACCTGACGGCGACGGCGATCGAGAAGCTGCGGACGGTCGAGCGGATGCGCGCTCAGGAACGCATGGACCGGGATCTTGCGATTGCGGCCGAGATCCAGCGCGAGCTGCTGTCGAGGGCAATCCCCCAGGTGGTGAACGGGGCTTTTTTTTCTGCGCACAACACGCCCGCTGCGAACGTGGGCGGGGATTTTTACGGGGTTTTTCCCGGGGCCGGCGGCGAGATTTATTTTGCGGTGGGCGATGTTTCCGGCAAAGGAATTTCCGCATCTTTGCTGATGGCGCAGACGCTGAGCGCGATGCATTTTGTCTTTGGTTCAGCCACGGCTCCTTCTGCGGCGCTCGCCCTGCTGAACGAAACTCTTTGCGCGAACATTATCCGCGGGATGTTCGTCACCACCCTTGTTGGGAAAATGGACCCCGCCACCCGGATGGTCGAGCTCGCCAGCGCCGGCCACTGCCTTCCCCTGCTTGTCAAAGCGGGCGGCGCTGCCGCAAAAATCGAAACCCCCGGGTCGCTGCCGCTGGGGATCCTTCCGAAAGTCAGCTACTCGGACGGGGTGGTGGAGCTGGATCTTGGAGACCGGCTGGTTGTCTACACCGATGGGCTGAGCGAATCGCGCCAGGAGGGATCCGATATGCTTTTCGACGAGGTGCTGACGTCGGCCGCCTCCGGCCCGTCGCCCTCGACGTCGGAGCTGCTCGACCGGATTTTGCAGGCTGAGCGGAAGCATCGAGGCGCCGGCCTCCAGCTCGACGACCTCACCATTCTTGTCGGAGGATTTGAATGACCACCAAGATCCGGTTTGCCAGCGACACCTGCCGGCTGGCCGAGGTCCGGGAGCACGTGCGGACGTTTCTGTCGGGAAACGGATTTGACGACTGCGCGGTAGAGCTCCTGGTCCTCGCCCTCGACGAGGCCTGCACGAACGTCATCCGCCATGCCTACGGCCACGAGTGCAAGCCGGTGCACATGGAGATGACCTCGCTCCGAAGCAAGGTCCGCTTCGTCCTCCGCGATTACGGGCGAACATGCGACCCGGAGAAAATCCAAGGCCGCGCGCTGGAAGACATCCGGCCGGGCGGGCTCGGCGTGCATATTATCCGCAAGGCATTCGACTCCGTCGCCTATTTGCCGCAGGCGCGGGGGACCCGGCTGGTGCTGGAAAAAGCGCGCCCCCCCTCAAGGCCGGAGAATCGACAGCCGGGCAGCCCCTCTTGCTAACCCTGTGGGGTGCTGCGTTCTGCGCCGCATGCCAACGGCAGACACCAACACGATAGTGAACAGCAGCAGGGCAGGTGTCTCGCGAAGGGCGGTGAGGCCTCCGGCATTCTGCGGGCCAGCAAACCGCTGCGCTCCCGAACCGATGCGCGGATCGGCGGCCACAATTCCAAAGCACTCGGCCATGCTGGAAGCATATTCCTCCGCGTCGATGTTCCAATGAAAACACCCGCCCAAACTTTCGTCAGGGCTGCCGGCATCACCCGTGATGAAGGAGTGGGCAACTGGCAGGAGCAGGGCCGCGAGGGCCGCGATGCAGAAGACGTTCAGGAACCAGGCGGGCAGCTTCAGTATCATGGGGGCATTATTCCCCGGGCCATTCCCGCAACAACGTTGCAAATCCTTTAAACTTGCGGAGAAAACCCCCTAGAGCATTCCCCCTAGCCCGGAGGAATCAGCCGCCCAGCCCACCAGACGGATACGCCAGTCAGGGGGCAGGGTTCAGCCCGTTCCAATGAACCTTGTTGTGGTCCGCATAGTCCGAAAGGCAGCGCTCATAACGCAGCAAAACATACCTCACCACGGCCGAGTCGTCCGCATGGCCAAACTCGATGTTGGAATCCGGGATCAGATCCACCGCCTTGTGGGCATAGATCAGCGCAAAGGCTGCCGCCGCCAGGGCATGGTAAGACAGCCTCTCGTAGGTTCGCTCCGCCACGTCCTCGACCACATCGGATAAAAATTCCAGCTGGTCCACCAGATGCGGATATTTCGGCGCAATAATCTGCGTGAACTCGACCTTCAGCAATGGCAGCTGATGGAGCAATTTTTCCAGCGTATGCGGGGTGATGTGGCTCGCCCCACGCTCGACAAACTCTGCGATTTGGGAATTCATAGTTTTTGCATTCTAATGAGCTGCCGGAAAATATGCCAACTTATCCATGGCTTTTACTCTCTTTGTTATGACTAGTCGCCGGCTGCCAGCTGTTCGAAGTAGGAGCGCACCGTGCCGGAATATTCCGGGGGAACCGGGGTCTGCCGGAGCTCGGCCATGGCTTGGCGGATGGCCGACGAAAATCCTTTTTGCGGGGCCTCCGAGCTGGCGATCGCATTCCCTGCCGTCGGCTCGCCGGTGGCCCTGCCGCCAGCTTCACCTCCCGGGCTCTTGGCTGCTGATCCGGACGGGGGTGGCGGGGACGATGGCAGCCCGGCTTGGTTGCGGAGGGCGCCTTGCTGCTGCGCCAGCGCCTGGTTCGCTGCGGCAAGGCTCTGGGAGGCCTTCGCATTGGCCTGTTTGGCATTTCCGAGGTTCCCATGCGCGGCAGCTTGTGCGGACTGGAGGGCCGCCGCCGCCGCTTGAGCAGCGGACTGCGCGGCCTGGCTCATCGCCCCGGCGGTTTGCTGCCCCTGCTGAGACGCCGATCTCGATGCTTCGGCTGCCGCCGCCTGGGCCGCTTGGGCCGCCTGGGTAGCCAACTGGTCGAGCTGGGCCTGGTTCTGAAGAGCTTTCCCGGCAGCCTCTCCGGCATTTCCCGACTTCATGGCT
>JBAXXX010000031.1:0-38610 GCA_037127695.1 Verrucomicrobiia bacterium
GCGGAGGCGATCGCATGCCCGGTGCCTCCGCCTCCCGCTCCAGACGCGCTGATCCCGGAGGAGCCAGCGCTCACATCAAACGTGATCGTGCTTCCCGTGACCGTGTAGCGGTTGTCATCGTTTAAAACCAGGTTTCCCAATGTCACCGGCGATGCAATGGTCACCACGCGGTTTGCCGTGATGATGCTCCCCAGCGTCGCCGTCGCATCGACCGCATTCGGGACGCCACCCGCCGTCCAGTTTCCCGGCACCCCCCATGTTCCGCTCGCGTTGGTGTTCCATGTCTGGGCTGGTGCCCTGCCATGGAAAGCAAAAAACAAAAAAACGCCGAGAACCGCCGAGCAAAGCCGGGGCAAATATCTGGCACCGCACACGCGATTTATTTTCATTTCGATCTGCTGAATACAACTCTTCCTCCAGAATCCCCCTCTAGGCAAGTTATTTGGCAGCAATTCTCCCCAATCATGACGATCGCTGAAGGATGCCGGGATCGCCGCATCATCCCCAAACACCATCACAGGCACATGACGCGCCGGCTCTCCGCCTGATCAGTTCAGCTCGCCGAACCACTTCTTCTTGAGGCCGTCCGTCACGCCGTTTTCGTTCAGATTCAACAGGACTTGGTTGATCCGCTCCCGCAGCAGGCTGTCCTGCTGGAGCCCGAAACCGTAGTTGTTCCGCTCAAAGAGGCTGCCCACAAGGGTGAAATCATCCGGGCCAAACTTGTTCACGTAGTATTTGAGGATTGGCGCGTCGAAGACCACTGCCTGGACCTTTCCGTTTTTGAGTGCGGCGAGGCAGGCGGGGATGTCCGCGAAAACCATGACGTTCACTTTTTCGGTCGTGCCCGCTTTCCGGAGCCAGGACTCGGATGTGCTTCCTCCGATCGTCGCGACATTCTTGCCGGGCAGATCGCCCGGGCCATTGATGTCCCCGGTGAGCGTGTGCACGGTCAGCACCGCGCTCAGCGAAGCGGTGAGCAGCGAAACCGCGATCACGCTGGCCAGCATCCAGATCGTCGCGATAACCCGCCCGCCCAATCCAATCGGTCCCTTGTTGTCCGCCCCGCCCACCAAAAAAATGCTGAGCGTCCACCAGAAGGATTCGCCGATGCCGGCCAGGTAGGACCGGGGCCACATGTCCTCGTTGACCGGATGTTCGTACGTCCAGACCAGGTGCGAGATGACAAACATGATGACAATGGCGGCCGCAAATCCTCCCACAAGCTGCCAATTGAACAGATCGCAAAGCATCGCCCAGATCGAATCCGCCAGTCCGCCGGCCTTCTTTGAAATGAGAATCTGCAGTCCCGATTCGTAAAAAGGTTGCGAGAAATCAATCACCTTCTCGCGCTCGGCGGTGATGCTGAGCGCGCCGACGGCAACATCGGCGGTTTTTCCCTCCACCGCAGCGACCATGTGCTTTGCGCTTCCGACCGTCGCCATCTCGCAGTCGAGCTTCAATTCCCGGGCGACAGTGTCCCATAGCTCTACGGCAAAACCGACGCGTCGCCCATCTTTTTCGAAGGAGAAGGGCTCGATGTCCCGAGTGACGACGCGGACTGTTTGCGCAGAAGCCCCACCGGCCAGCAAGGCGAGGAGGAAGGAGAGAAAAACTCGGTTCATGGTAGTAAAGACAGGTTTGTTTGAAGACACGGCAGGGGGCAACCTACGCAAGCAGTGCCGGCTTGGCACGCAAAATGGCTGACCTGCGCAGGAATGCATGCATTTCTAGCTATTTTTGGCGGGGGTGTTTTGGGGATGGTTCTTCAGCCATTTTTGCCCGACCACCACATTGGTTCCGACTCTAAGGATGCGGTAAAGCTGGGCGCCGGGCTTATCGCCACGATGGCCGCGCTGATTCTCGGACTATTGGTTGCCTCCACAAAAAACTCATTTGACGCGACACTGTCCATCGCTGGCGCGATTTTTCTTATCCACGAAATGAGCACTCCCATGGACGGCCTCATCAAGGTATCCAGCCATAACGTACACAAAGCACTGAAATACATTGCAAAATAGGCGGCTTTTTATCCAGACGCCACCTTCGCCGAGCGTCTCGGGACGATGGAACGTGAATTCTTTGGTTTAGCTTGATGGCCGCGTTGCTGCCATTATTTTTGGCAGATGAGTTTTTCCATGACAACGAGCCTCGGCGGCGCGCGCGCCGGGGTGCTGACGACCCGCCGGGGGGAAATTGAGACTCCGGTATTCATGCCGGTCGGCACGCAGGCGACGGTCAAGGCGATGTCTCCCGACGAGCTCAAGGTCGTGGGGGCGCAGGTCATCCTCGGAAATACCTACCACCTGCATGTGCGGCCGGGCGAGAAGCGGATTGCGAGGCTGGGGGGGCTCCACAAATTCATGAGCTGGGACCGTCCGATCCTCACCGATAGCGGCGGATTTCAGGTATTTTCCCTCGCCCGACTGCGCAAGATCACCGAGGAAGGGGTGCATTTTCAGAACCACCTCGACGGCTCGCCGACATTTATCGGGCCGGAGACTTCGATGGAGATCCAGAGAGACCTTGGCTCGGATATCGCGATGGCATTTGACGAGTGCCCGCCACACCCCTGCACGCACGAGCAGGCATCAAAAAGCCTGGACCTCACGCTCCGCTGGGCGCGGCGCTGCAAGGCCTGGTGGGCATCTCAGCCAGAGGATGCCCGCCCGCTCGTCTTCGGGATCACGCAGGGAGCCGGGCATGCTGACCTCCGCGAGCGGTCCGCGAGGGCGCTCGTGGAGATCGGGTTTGACGGATACGCGATCGGAGGGGTCAGCGTCGGGGAGCCAGAGGCGGAGATGTTTCATGCGATCGAGAGCGCAGTCCCTTTCCTGCCAGCCGATCATGTCCGCTACGCAATGGGCCTCGGCACGCCACCGCAGATCATCGAGATGATCGCCAGGGGGGTCGATATGTTCGACTGCGTGCTCCCCACCCGCCTCGCCAGAAACGGGACCGCCTTCACCTCACTCGGGACGCTCAACCTCAAAAATGCTTGTTTTGCCGACGACCCCGGTCCGCTCGAAGACGGCTGCACGTGCCATGCCTGCGGAAAATTTTCACGCGCCTACCTGCGCCATCTCATCAAGGCGGAAGAGATCCTCGGGCTCCGGCTCGTCTCGATCCACAACCTCCATTTTTACATCGGCCTAGCACGCCAGGCGCGCCAGCACATCCTAGATGGCACGTTTCAGGAATTCCGGAGGGAGTTTGTGTGCGGCTACGTCCCGGCGGCGCCCCCTCCGGAGAAATCCCAGGCGGGCTAGCCCGGGGCTCACCCCAGCATGGCCATGATGGCCTTTTGCGTATGGAGCCGGTTTTCGGCCTGCCGGAAAATGGTCTCCGCGTGGGACTCGAACGTTGCCGCCGTGATCTCCTTGCCCCGGTAGGCGGGGAGGCAGTGCATCACGAGGGCATCGGGAGCGAGGGCGCAAAGGGCGTCGTTGATCTGGTATCCTTGGAGCTTGGCGATCCGCCGCGCCGCCTCCTCCTCCTTGCCCATGCTCACCCACACATCTGTATAGAGCACCGAAGCTCCCGCCGCTGCCGCGCGGAGGTCGCCCGTGACGGAGATCCGCCCGCCCGCGCGTGCGAGAAGGCTGGCTGGCGGCTGGAACTCCTCCGGGGCGGCGATGCGCAGCTCGAAGCCCATGCGCGCGGCCGCCCAGATCCAGGATCGCGCGACATTGCATTCGCCGTCGCCCACGAACGTGACCGCCAGCCCATCGAGCGAGCCCCTCGATTCGATGATCGTGAAAAGGTCCGAGAGGATCTGGCACGGGTGCTCGTCATCGGTGAGTGCGTTGATCGTGGGGATCCCGCTGAATTCCGCAAAGTCCTCAACATCTTTCTGTGCGAAGGTGCGGATCACCGCGCCATGAAGCATCCGGCCCATAACGCGTGCAGTGTCGCAGATCGGCTCCCCACGCCCGAGCTGGATGTCACCCGCCGCGAGGAACATGACCTGCCCCCCCAGCTCGCGGATGCCCGCCTCAAAGGATATGCGGGTCCTTGTTGAAGCCTTCGAGAACATGAGCGCCCAGCACTGGCCGCAGAGCGGTTGAGACTCGTGGCGTCCCCTCGTGGATTTCATCGCGGCCGCCGAATCAAGAATCGCGAGGATCGTCCCGGCGTCGAGAGATTCTATGGAGAGAAGGTTTTTCATCAGGTTGTCGGTCAGATGGTAGCCAATTTCCCGAGCGCGGTCGCGAATTTTGTGATGGCCTCGAGGATTTCCTCACGGGCGACGTTGAGAGGAGGGAGAAAGCGGACGACAGATTCTCCGGCAGGGATGACGAGAAGCCCCTCTTCTATCGAGGCCATCACGGCCGCGATCGCCGGCGAAGCGGACGACCCAGGGAAGGCGGAAGGATCGAGCTCGACGCCGATCATCAGCCCGATCGAGCGCACGCTGGAAACCCCGGGGATCCGCGCGGAGAGAAGCCCGGCAGCCAGCTCGCTGCCAAGCTGCGATGCCGCCTCTGGAAGCCTGTCGCGCCCGATGATCTCGAGCACTTTCAAGCCGGCAGCGCAGCTCACCGGGTTGCCTCCGAACGTGGTCCCATGGCTGCCTGGCCCGAGCAGGTCGCAGAGCGGGCCCCGCGCGTCCGCGGCGCGGCGTGAGATCCAGAACGCTCCGAGCGGAAATCCGTTCGCGATCCCTTTCGCCCAGGAAATTCCGTCTGGCTCAACGTCTGCCGCGATGGTCTTCCATCCGCACCAATCGCCCGTGCGCCCGAGGCCACACTGGATCTCGTCGAAAAGAAGCAGGAGCCCGTGCTCGTCGCAAATCCGTCGAAGGCCGCGGAGGAACTCCGGCTGCGCGATGCGGATCCCTCCCTCTCCCTGCACCGGCTCGACCAGCACGGCGACCGTCTCCGGTCGCAGCCCGGACTTCACCTCCGCCAAATCTCCAAAGGGCAGATGCCGGAAGCCGCCCAGCAGCGGGCCAAATCCCTTTTTTACCTTCTCTTGCCCGGTCGCGGAAATCCCGGCCATCGTCCGCCCGTGAAACGAACCCACGAAGGTCAGGATCTCATGCCTTCCTGAATCGCTGCCAAAACGCCTGGCCAGCTTGATCAGCCCTTCGTTTGCCTCCGCTCCGCTGTTGCAGAAAAAGACTTTCCCCGCCCCGGCGATCTCGACGAGCCGCCTGGCCAATATCGCCTGCGGGGCGGTGCGGTAGAGGTTCGACGTGTGGACCAGGGTTTCCGCCTGTGCCGTCACCGCCGCAGAGATCTCCGGGTGCGCGTGCCCGAGCGAACACACCGCGATCCCTGCCCCGAAATCCAGATACTCCCGCCCGGTGAAATCCCATACCCGGCATCCTCGGCCGCGCGCAATGTCCAGATCGAACCGCCCGTAGGTCGGAACCACAAACTCTTCATACTCCTCAGCTAATTCAGTCATGCCGATACCCCTAGCGGATCCCTCAGGAAAAAATGAGAAAAAAAGCATGCGAAATGCTTTTGCTGCACGCGCGCCGGAAGAAAGGCGCTGGAATTCCTCGGATTCCCGAGTTGATCCCTCTGTCCATTTGGCATTTACTGGAGACTCATGCCCGCATCCATCCTCATTGTTGATGACGAGAAGAACACGCGGGACGGTCTGCGAAACGCGCTGGAAGGGGAATTTGACGTCTATGTGGCGTCCGATGCGGACGGGGCGATGGAGACGATGAGCGCGATGCCGACCGACGTGGTGCTCACGGATTTGCGGCTGGGTGGGGAGGACGGGATGTCGCTCGTCGGGCGGATGCTCGGGCTGGCGAAGCCTCCGATCTGCATCATGATGACCGCCTACGGGTCGGTGGATACCGCTGTCGAGGCGATGAAGAAGGGGGCTTACGACTTTGTCACGAAGCCGGTGAACATCGACAGGCTGGAGATCCTGATCAAGCGGGCGCTGAAGGATCGCGCGATGCAAAAGGAGAACAAGGAGCTGCGCGAGCTGGCGAGCCGTCACTTTACGATCGATGGGATGATCGGCCGCTCCCCGGCGATGGTCAAAGTTTTTGAAACGATCAAGCAGGTTGCCCCCTCAAAGGCGACGGTGATGCTCCAGGGCGAGAGCGGCACGGGGAAGGAGCTGGCGGCGCACGCGATCCACCACCTCAGCCCGCGCGCAGCAGAAAAATTTCTGGCCGTGCATTGTGCGGCGTTGACTCCCGAGCTGCTGGCGAGCGAGCTTTTCGGGCACGAAAAGGGGGCGTTCACGGGGGCATTTGAGAGGCGGGTCGGGCGGTTTGAGCAGGCGAAGGGTGGGACTCTCTTCCTCGATGAGATCGGGGAAATTGACGCGTCCACGCAGGTGAAAATCCTGCGCGTGCTTGGCGAGCGGACGTTTGAGCGAGTCGGCGGAAGCCAGACGTTGCAGGCCGACGTCCGCCTGCTCGCGGCGACGAATCGCGACTTGGGAAAAATGGTCGCCGAGGGGAAATTTCGAGAGGATCTTTATTTCCGCCTGCATGTCGTCCCGCTGACTCTTCCGCCGCTGAGGGACCGGAAGGTGGACATCCCGCTCCTGGCTGAGGCATTTTTGAAGGAATCTGCGGCGGAGAACGGAAAGCCCTACCGCGAGATGGTTCCTGAGGCGATGACCGCCTTTCTCGACTACGACTGGCCTGGGAATGTCCGCGAGCTGAGGACGGCTATCGAGCACGGAGTTGTGATGTCGAACTCAGAGAAAATCACACTCCGCGACCTTCCGTCCAGCCTGAGAGCGCCAAAGGAACCGGCGATTTCTCCTTCCATCGGCGGATTAAATTTGCAGGAAACCGAAACGTCACTTATCCTCCGCGCATTGGAAGACTGCCAGGGCAACCGAACGGATGCGGCGCGCATGTTGGGGGTCAGCAGGCGCACCCTGCAACGGCGTCTCACTAAGATGAATCTCTCGAAACGGCAGAAAACCACTTAATTCCTATGGCAGCATCCGGCGATGTCGGTCTTCAATCCACGCTACATTCTCTTGAGCAGGGCAAGCTCGCCCCGATCATTCAAGGGGCGATGTTTTTGGCACTGATTGTCGCGCTCGTCCTCCTCTACCTGTTCGTCCAGTTCCGAGGGTTCTCCACGGTCACAGCGATGGATCAGGCGCAGATCGCCCGGAACATCGCTTCCGGCAAGGGGTTCGCCACGCAGTTCATCCGGCCGCTCGCCGTGTGGCAGCTTGAAAACGCAGAAAAGGACATCCCGGCGGACAGCTTTCCGGATTTTTATCAGTCGCCGCTCGGGCCGCTGGTGAACTCGATTCCCCTTTCTCTGGTGCGGTCCTCGTGGAAGATGACTCCGACCGATCTGGTCTATGCTGGAGATCGGGCTATCGCGGCGTTCTCTGTGCTTTGCTTTTTGCTCTCGGTGGCAGTCTGGTATTTTGTTGGAGCGCAGCTTTTCGATAGCAAGCTCGCGCTGATCGCTACCGCGATCATCCTGCTGACCGACATGATGTGGCAGTTCTCGCTTTCCGGGCTTCCGCAAATGCTCATGCTCCTGCTGTTTTCCGGGGCCGTGTGGCTGACGATTTTTGCCATGCAGCGGCCGACTCAGATGGTTCCTGTCGTCCTGTCGCTTTTCGGAGCGGGGCTACTTTTTGGGCTGATGGCTCTGGCCCATGGGTTGGCCGCCTGGATTTTTCTCGGCTGGCTGGTCTTCTCGCTCGTTTATTTCCAGCCTCGCGGGGTGGCGGCGCTCGCCGCGCTTGCCGCTCTGCTCATGGTCACTCTGCCATGGCTGGCCAGAAACTATTCGGTTTGCGGAAATCCGTTCGGACTGTCCATCTATTCGGCGCTGGCCTCGGGAGGCAGCCCGGAGGAAGGGTTTCTTCGCTCGCTCGAATCCGCGCCGGATTTTGGAGGTTCCCACATGCTCTCCAAGATAAAATCCGGCGTGTTGGATCAAATCGCCGGGATTTTTTCTTTGCTCGGGATGAACCTCGCCGCCGGGGCCTTTTTTCTGGCGATCCTGCACCCGTTCCGATCGCCGGTGGTTTCGATGTTTCGCTGGTGCATCGTGCTCATGTGGATCGGTGCGATGGTGGGTATGGGGGCCTTCGGAATGTCCGGGATCGTCTCATCCAACCAGATGCATGTGATATTTCTCCCGCTGTTCATTCTATTTGGCCTCGCCTTCCTTCTGGTTCTCTGGAGCCGATGGGAGCTTGGGCATCCGCTTTTGAGGGGCATCTTTCTGGCCGCTATCGTGTTCCTGTGCTCGATACCGATGCTGTCAACGCTGTTTTTTTCCTCGAGGGGAGCAATCCAGTGGCCGCCATACATCCCGCCGTTCATCGCGATTCTTGGCGAGTGGTATGGCGAGAAGGACATCATTGCCTCCGACATGCCTTGGGCGGTTGCGTGGTATGCGCAGAGGAAGTCAGTGCTTCTGCCCGAGTCGGTTCGCGCATTCAACCGCCTGAACGATTACCGGGTTCTCGGCGAGCCGATCAACGGGCTTTACCTCACGCCCCTGACAGGAAACCTCCGGCTTTTCTCCGACATTTATAAAGGAGCCTACAAGGAATGGGCGCTCTTGATCACCCGACCTCCGCGGGTTGATGGGTTTGCCTTGCCATTTTACACCGCCCTTCCGATCGAGGGCGAGTGCATTATTTTCTCGGATCGCGACCGGTGGAGCGCCCCGAGAAAATAGGCTCTCCCCCTTTAGTCCGCTGCGATCCGTATCGGTTTTCCGGCAAACCAGGCGAGGGTGCTCCCGATCAGGAAAACGATGAGCCCGAAGAGGGCAACCAGCGCCGGGACGAACCATGAGCTGTATTCCAGTGGCAGGATCGTCTGCGAGGGATCTTGCTCATCGTAGAGGATCCGCACGGTCGTCGGGAGCCCGCTTTCGTCGAGCATCTGCATCGAAGGCTTCATTTTGCAGCCGACGCTGCGCCGGAACGTGATCTGCCGGCCGTCCTGAGCTTCGAAGAGGAACTCGTTAAAAAACGTCCAGTTGTAGTCCTTGGCGGTTTTCACCCATTTCATTTTTCTTGAGAGCTCGTCCTGTGTTCTCAGGATTTCGTCTTCCTGGCCGGAATTTTTTGCGCAGACGGAAACCGCGACGGCCTCGGTGTATTTTCCGCTGATCAGAAGCCTCATCTGAGGCCAGGCCTGCTGGAAGGCCGTCAGCACCATCGCCACCCCCAGTGCCGCAAATGCAAGCTTAGGCATGAGGTAGCCCGGTGTGTAGGTCGCCCCGCAGGCCCCGGCGGGATTAAGGGAAGCGTCCGATGCCAATTTTGTTTCCTCGGCGATTGCCTCTTCGGCCTCGACCTCCTCCGCCCCCAACTTTCTGACAACTCCAGCGCGCTCCTTGCTGAGAAAGAAGCCGACGAGCCCGAACCCGCAGAGAACCATGGTAAAGACATAGAGGTAGCCTGCGAGGTAGTTGTATTTGATCGGGACGACCCCCTTATCAACCAGCGGGGCGGGGACGGTCAATTTGAGGGAAGCGCCTTCGGCGCGCACCTTTTCGACCAGGCGAGCTGCGAGCGTTGCCAGGTCCTCTCCGGAATCCGAATCGAAGACCTTGGTGACGCGCAGCCCATTCCTTGACGGCAGGGACTCGACTCGCGCGGAGCTTGCCTCTTCCCCTGAACCCAGGCTGCGGGCCAAGCTGATCAGCTTTTGTCCTGGTGGCGGGACGTCGGCAAAAAGTGAAATCGCTGAATTCACGACCCTAGAGATCGGCGATACGAATGTGGGCAGCGGGTTTTCCACAAGGGCGACATCGACCGTGATCGCCGGTTTGACGAGGGCTCCGGTGTGGGCGGCATTCTGAGAGATGAGCCCTGGGGCTGCGGTCTGGGCGAGGCTGGTGACGCGCTGGCAGGCCGAGCGGATAGCCAAGTCCTTGTCTTCCTCCTCTGGCAGGGAGCGGGAGATGGCAAGGAAGAATTCGCGTCCGCGGTTGACGATCCGCATGCCGACAAACCACGGGGCTTCCTCGTGCATTTTTTTGTTCAGCTTGTCGACTTCTCTGTCGCGCGCTTTCCGGAGGGTCGGAAGCAGCGCCACCGCCGCCTGCCCCTTGCTGGCTCCCAAGGTTTCCTCTCCGGCCTGGAGCAGCTTCCCTTCGAGCGCCCGCATGACCTCCCGGCTCCAAGACTCCGCGCGCTTCGCCAATTCGCCGCTCCGGACCTCATTTTGCGCCCGCAATCCGGCAAGCTTCTTTTCCATGCCTGCCGGGTTTTTTGCTTCCAAGGAATCGATTTCCTTCTTGAGCTCGTCTTGGAGTTTACGCATTTTCTCCCCTTCCTCGCTGCGGAGACGAATTTCCTGACAGACTCCAGATTCTTGGACAATCCCGTTGGCAAACCAGGGACGGACGACGATATCGCTGCCAAGTGCCGTCCTTCCGTCGGGAGTGGACAGGCCGGCGCCAGCCAAGATCCCTGCGACCTCGCTGCAGCTCATCTCCTGGTTCAGGCAGATGCGAGCCATCTCGCCGGCCGGCGGCTGAAAAATGTGCGCCCAGCCGAGCATGAAAAGGCCCAGCCCGTTGACCGTGATGAATCCAGAAATTCCGCCGAGGATTGCCGATCCCGCAAAGTAGGTTCCCATGAGGTTGCGCGGGATGTAATCATAGACGAGCGGATAGTAGACGACTCCGGCAACGATGCCGACGATGCTGGTGAGCTCGCCGAAGAAGATGATCTCGACGAGCGACGGGCGCTGGTCAGGAAGGTACCAAGTCACATAGCTGAAGTAGGAGATATTGAGAAGCAGGATGAGGGTCAGGCAGGTGAGCCAGATCTTCATGCGATTGTGGCCTTTGCCCTTGTCTGCGAGAAGCCCGATCGCGGGGATCAGAAAGAGGTTGATGACCCCGCCCACCGCGATGTTGAACCCCATCTCCTGCAGGCTGTATCCCCACTGGTTGATGTAGAGGAGCGCGCCCAGCGCACCGAGGTTCGCCGCCAGCAGGCCGGCCGCAATTCCAAAAATGTAAAGGTAGCGCAGCTGCGGGGAACTCAGGGCAAGCCACATCGTTTTGAGCCTGAACTTCTCTCCTGTAATCTTGCTGTGAGGAGGCATCTCATGAATGCCGAACAAATAGACAAAAAGGGCGATGAGCAGCCCCGTTGCCGCGCTCCAATAAATGATTTTGTCCCCGCTCAGCGAGAGGTGCATAAACGGGATCACCTCGTCAAAACGCCCGATCACCGTCATGAAAAACAGGATGTTTACCACCGTGGTGATCCATGTGCCGATCGCCGCCGCGCGCCCGCGCATCGCCGGGGGCGTGATCTCCAGCTTCAGCGCCTCAAACGGCGAGTTGAAATTTCCGAAGAATGCAGCAAGAAACATCAGGCCGATAAAGACCCAGATATTCGGGGCGAGCGGGTAGCTCAGCATCACCATCGCCGTCCCGGAAAAACCGACGATCAAAAAAACCTTGCGCCGGCCGAACCGCGTCCAAATCCGGTCGGAGGAGTAGGAGATAAATGGCCCCAGGGGAACAAATGCGAAAAGCAGGCCGGGAAGCGAGAGCGCGAAAGTCAGCCCGGCTGGGTTGTCAATGAGTCGGTTGAGGACAAAGACGTTGACCCCGCCGACCGACATCAGAAAGTAGAAAAACACCCATGGCACCATCGTCATGAGGAGCCAACTGAACGGGATGTGTGGCTGGCGGGTAATGATCATCAGCTTGTTGGCTAGGCGAGCCGATTAGTCACCCTGCATCCGCACCAGGCATTCTTGGAGGAACCCGTAGAATCCGAGCTGAAAAAGCGCGGCGTCCCGGGGGGTTCGAAGGTCATCGGGCACCTCGGCAGCCATGTCTTTTTCTCCGAAGCCCGCTTCCTCCACCATCGCGAGTCGCGCCTGGTTGAGCGCGCTCAGCCAGGCGTCGCCATGCGGCTTCGGTATCTGCAGGCTCATCGAGCCATCGCGCTCTGAAGCCCCGCGCAGATCCGCCCGCACGGTCTCGCGGGCGGATTGAAAAATCGCCTGGAGCTCCGGCTGGACGAGCGATTTCCAATCCTCGATGAGTTCGGAATCCTCGGACGGGTCGGGAAAAAACCTTGCATCGACGCGCGGGTGTTTGATCTCTGCCCGGCTGGAGATCTCTCCAAGGAGGTGGAATAAAAACGGCGGGATTTCCTCAAGGAGGATTCCCCCGTCATCAGATTCTTTGAGCTTCATGTCTGCGGGGCACGCTCAATGGTCGCCAGGAGCAGGTGTCCGTGGAGCTGCTGGACAAAAAATTCCGCCTTTTCGCGCGGCCCGGTCCAGACGATTGATCTGCCTTTGAGGTGGACTTCGAGCATATGAGCTTCCGCCTTCTCCCGCGAAAAGCCAAGCACCCGCCGAAAGATGAGCGAGACATAGCTCATCAGGTTCACCGGATCGTTATGGACGACGACATTCCACGGGGCGTCCAACAGGGCATATTCCCTTGCGGCAATTTCCGGGCTGTCGAGCAGTGGCATCAGAAAATGCAATCCCTACTTCCGGCAAAAGTATACGAAAGCGGGAGGGATGTTTGCGACGACTACCGCCGTGCGCCGGATCTCCCGAAAGTGGGTCTGCAGCTTTTTTCGGAATGCGCGTCCGGCCTTCATCCAATGCGGGCCGAAGTAGGCAAACGTCGCGAACGTCCCCTCCGGATGCATGGAGGATGTGACCTGCTCGAGGATATCGTCCTGCAGCGCTTCGCAAAATACCGCCCAAGGAAGCCCGGAGACCACGGAATCCGGAGATCCATGCCCGTCGAGATGTAGAACCAGCTCGGTAGCGCAGCCGGAGACCACCTGCACCGATGGAAATTTTCCCGCAACCGCACGCGCAAGGTCCGGGCTCTTCTCGATCGCGACAAACCGCGCCCCCGGACGAAGGGTCTCCAAAATCGGCCCGGTGAGCGCCCCGCTCCCCGGCCCGATCTCCAGAACAAATTCCGCCGATGCAACATTCGCCGCCCGGATCATCGTCCGAGCCAGCGTCGGCGATGACGGCCAAACCGCCCCCATCGAGCCGGGGGACTTTAAGAATTCGCGAAAAAATTGGAGTGACATTCGTTTAGTTTTTGGTTGTTGCAGGCTGGTTTCCAGCTGCATGGGAGAACTCTTCAGGAAACTTGGCGAGGAAGCTTTGAGTCGGCCATGAGCAGGCCTCGCCGAACGCGCAGATCGTGCGGCCGGCGATGCTGTCGGCGATATTCTGGAGGTCATCGGGATCCTCCGGCCGCCCGCCTCCGCCGAGCATGCGCGACGTCATGTTTGACATCCACCGGCTGCCCTCCCGGCAGGGCGTGCACTGCCCGCAGCTCTCGTGTGCGTAGAACGCGTTCAAATTGTTGAGCGCCCAGAGCATATCGCGCGAGTCGTCCAGGACCATGATCCCGGCGCTGCCGATCATTGTGCCGGCGGACTGGAGGGAGGGGGCATCCATCACGATATCGAGCATCGGGACCGAATGCTCCGCCATCACCCCGTCCTGGCCTTTGACTTTCATCTGATAAGACTCGTCGGCGCGCATGACCTTCGCCGAGCTGCCGCCAGGGATCACCGCCTTAAGCTTGCGTCCGGGCTTGAGCCCGCCGCAGACGTCGAAGATGAGCTCCCGGAGGGTGACCGCTCCGCAGGGGATCTCATAAAATCCTGTGCGCACGACGTCCCCGCTGACGCACATCGTGCGGGTGCCACCATCTCCCGGGGTGCCCATCTTCGCGTATTCGGCTGCGCCCAATCGGAGGATGTGCTTGACGTGGCAGATCGTCTCGACGTTGTTGACGATCGTCGGCTTCATGTAGAGCCCGAGGACAGCGGGAAAGTAGGGGGGTTTGATGCGCGGGTATGGGCGCTTGCCCTCGAGCGATTCGAGCAGGCTGGTTTCCTCCCCGCAGATGTAGGCGCCTGCACCTTGGTGGACATAGATGTCGAGGTCGAACCCAGAGCCGAGGATGTTTTTTCCGAGGAAGCCCTTTGCGCGGGCCTCCTGGATCGCATTCCAGACGATGCGCGCCGCATGCGGAAACTCGCAGCGGATGTAGATATAGGCGAGGTGGGTATTCGTTGCAAAAGCCGAGATCGCAAGGCCTTCGATGAGCTGGTGGGGATCCTGGTGAAGGATGTATCTGTCCTTAAACGTGCCGGGCTCGGACTCGTCGGCGTTGACGACGATGTAGTGCGGTTTGCCGTCATCGTATTTGATGAAGCCCCACTTCGTGCCGCACGGAAAACCCGCGCCGCCGCGCCCGCGCAGGCTCGCGGCCTTGACCGCGTCCACGATCTCCGCAGGCTTCATGGCGAGAGCCATCCTCAGCGACTCGTATCCGCCATGTGCGAGGTAGGTCTCCAAGTCCGGTGCGTATCCCGGCTTGCTGATGTTCTCGAAAATGATGCGGCGCTCTTTCGGATGGGGCGGAGGAAGGGGTGGGGGCATGGCTATTTGAGTTTTTCGACGATCGAGGCGACGTCCGAAGGCTTGATGTTTTCGACGAGATCATCGTTGATCAGCGCCACCGGCGCGCTGCCGCAGCTGGCCAGGCACTCGACAAATTCCACGCTGAATTTTCCATCCGGGCTCGTGGGCGGTGCGCTCCCATACCCATGGTGTTCGGCCAGCCGATCCAGCCCGACCGCCTCGCAAAACTTTTCTTTCACCTCGCTGCTTCCGGCCATCGCGCACGCAAGCGTCCGGCAGACCCGGATGACCGTCTTTCCGGCAGCCTCGCGGCGGAACCATGGATAGAACGTGACCAGCTCGAGGATATTGATTGGCGTGAGGCTCAGCTTGGCGGCGATCCACTCGATCCCGGAGTCGTCCACGGAGCCAAAATGGGTCTGCCAAAGGTGGAGAAGCGGCAGGGAGGCGCTACGCGTGGAAACCGGATAGTGGCTGACCAGCTCGTCCGCTTCCGCCAATATCGCGGGAGTCAGGTCGTCGGCTTGGCGGGTTGTCGATTCTCTCATCATGTGATTTCTCTGTTTTTCTCCCGCCCGCATCAAGCAAAACGATGCTGGAATTGCAGATGCCGCTGGAATTTCTTGATTTGCCGCCGCCGCTCACGGGGCTCGCCGGACTGCCCCGTGAGGGGAGATTGGCGCGGGTTTGTATTTTCTTCTTTCCGAAAATCCGGCTCAATTCCCCCCATGAGAAGAATCCTTGTTGCGATTTTGTGCGCCTGCGCGCTCGTCCACGGGCAGGATGTGAGGCGCGCCCTTCCTTTGGATGCCGGAGCAGGCATTGACGAGCAGGCCAAGTTCCTTGCGGGCTACCCACTGCCGCCAACCGGGGCCCTCGGGAAATGGCAGGCGACCCCGGCCGGCCTCGCCCATGCGAAGGCCTTCGAGTCGCTTTGGGCGCGATACAACGAGAATTATTTTACGCCCATGCGCCTCTGGGCAGCTGCCGAGGTTTCTCCGCGCATCTTGCCGAACGCCCCCGTTTTCTATTTTTTTGGCGGTCCCGATGCGGTTTCGGCGCTCGCGCTTTATCCCGCTGCTGAGGATTATCTGCTGGGGGGGCTTGAGCCTGTCGGAAGTTTGCCGGAGCCTGGCTCACTGCCTGACGACCGCCTTCGTGCCGCGCTCGACAACCTGAGGACCTCGACGGAGGCCATCCTTTCCTTCGGGTTTTTCATCACCAAGGAGATGAAGTCAAATCTCGATGCGACGGATTTTCACGGCGTCCTTCCGGTTCTGCTCACGTTCGTGGCGATGACCGGCGGCGAAGTTCTGGATGTCTGCTACTTCGGCATCGACCAGGAGGGATCTGCTCAGGACTTCGGGACGGCATTTCATGAAGCCAAGGGGATGCTGCCGGGAGTGAGGATCACTTTTCGAAAGGATGCCGCTTCCCCCCCTCAGAGAATCCACTACGTCCAGGCAAACGTCGCCGACGACGCGCTGAAGTCCCGCGCCAGCGTCCTCAAGTGGGCAGCACGGTTCGGCAAGGGAAATGTTTACCTGAAAGCCGCCTCGTATCTGCTGCATAAACCGTATTTTTCCAGCGCCAGGAACTTTCTGCTCGGGCAGGCTGCCTCTGTATTGCAGGACGACTCGGGGATCCCCTTCTCGTTTTTTCAGAATGGCGAGTGGCGGTGCTGGTTCTTCGGCACCTACACCGGAACGCTGGATATCTTCAAAAAACATTACCAGCCGGATCTTGAGCGGGCCTTCCGTGTCAGCGGAACCCCTCTGGCGCTTGGCACCGGATACAAGTGGAGGGTGGGGGAGTCGAACCTGCTTTTCGCGATCCGGCAGACCCCTCCCAAGGCCGAACCTGTCAGCCGCGAGTAGATCGCGCACGCCGCAGCTTAGCTCCAGCGTCAAATCGCAGAGCCTGCATGCTTTCGGGCTGGGAGCCCCACCGGCAGCTGCTCCTTCTCCCCGGATATCCTCACCCGGTAGTAGGCGGACTCGGTCCAGATTCCCCATCCAGATTCCCACTCGTGCCCGCATTTTGCGCACCGCACGGATTTTTCCATTCCCGGGACCCACGGGTTCTCGAATTCGCACTTCGGGCAGATCGTGACAAATTTCGGCTGCGCCTGGAGCAGTGGCTCCACCAATTTCTCAACGGGCAGATCCAGATCCTCCGGCTCCATGCGAAGATCAAAATTATGCTCCCGGCTGCACCGGTCATAATATCTGCTATGCGCGGCATCCATGAGCTTGGCGATCCCCGCCGGATTGAAGTATCTGCGGTCTTTCCTGTCGTGCATCATGTGCAGGCCGAGAAGGATTTTGAGGCCGGCCGCCGTGGTGAGGCGGATGTTCTGGACTGCGGCCATGCCGGCAAACATCTCGGCGACCTCCGGCGGCGAGGGGGAGAAAAAATGGATGGTCGCACGGAACATTTCCTCTGTCTCCGGCGAGTTGCAAAGAACCGGGCGCACGGCATTCCGCGGGCCGGAAAAAATCAAGACCGTCTCATCATCACAGGCCGCCAGCACCTGGCGGAGGGTCTCCCTGGTGCCGGCAAACGAGAGTCTGGCATCGCGCCAGCTGCTGGTATCCTCCGGCGCATGCAGGACAAGAATTCCCCCGCGCGCGGGTTCGATAGCCTGCGAGAGGTGCCCCCCCCCGGGGATCAAGTCTTCCATACTCACTTCCGTCACCTTCCCGTCCCCATGAAGGATGCCTAGAGCGCTCAGCGCACGGGAAAAAATGGCAGCGGCTGGCCTTCGCCCGCTGCCATCGGGCCCCTCGAAAATGCAATGAAACTTCAGCGGGGGAACCGCCAATCCCAGCTTCCGCCGCTGCAGCACGGCGTGCGCGTGGTGGAGAATATTTCCCATGGCCGCCTTAAACTCGGCCAGCCCGACCAACTGGCGGAGATCAGCAAGCACCGATGCGAAAGCCTCATCAATTTCGGGCGGGGTGGGGGAGTCAGCGCTCCGCCGGTTGGTGCTCCCGCCTGCAGAATCAACATCCAAACCCGCCGAGGGATCCATCTCGCAAAAATCCAGGTCTGCCGTGACGTTTTCCAATGTCACATGCGCGTAATTCGTGGTGCTCTGCTCGCGAAATATGCAGCCGTGCATGTGCAGGGTTCCGCCTTCGCGCATCATGAATCCCCCCATCATCTGGCGCTCGAACATGCAGAACAGGAACTCCACATCCTTGCAGCCTTTCAAATGCACCCCAAGGTGATTCCCGATAAATAGGGTTCCCGCACAATAAACCGGCGCATCCTCCGCGTGGAGGCCCGCCCCCGGGCTCTCCAAGTCGCCAGCATCCTCCCCCTCGATCCGCGAATGGATCAATTCCAACGCGGAGCCCGAACCTGCAAAAATTCCGATGGCGCACCCGGATATCGCCGTGCCACGAACCTCAGCCTTCGCGCCGCCGGAAAGCGAGATCCCCACGTCCGCTCGGTCGAGGTGGCAGGAGTCGCAAAAGAGCAAAGCTTCCGGCCCGCTGAGCTCGATTCCTCCAGTGATATGGCAGGAGATCAGGACCGCGCATCCGCAGCTTTGCCGGAGGGCCAGGTCGCCCGGCGCGCTCCCGACGAGGGTGATGCCGGAAAGCCCGAGGCAGATCTTTTGTTTCAAGGTCACCGCCGGCTCGCCTGGCCTGCCCCTCAACGTCACCGTGCCCGGGCGGAGGGCGCGAAGTGTCATGCTCACGTGCGCCTGAGGCGCAGGGTATTCCCCCGGGGGAAGCAAAATGCAATCGCCGCGCCGCGCCTTCCTCAGCGCAATCAGGTACGCGCTCACCGGCGCAGACCGATCTTCCTGCTCCTCGACGGAAACTTCTCGCGAATTGGAATTCATCTGAAATTTTTCAAGGATTTCAGGAAGGGAGGATTTGCGGATGACGGACTTCATTGTGAGCTGAACGATCTGCCGGAGCTCCGGTCATTTCTGGCCAAGCTGATGGTGGAATATGCGCTAGATTGTCTGGCAAGTCCAGTTCTCAATCGCCGCGGTCGAGCGCACTTTCTCAGACCGCGCGGCATTATTTCCCTGTTGCTTTTGTTCGCAGTCGCGAGCAACCTGCAGGCCAATTACTCAACAGAAGTTTTCCCATGAACCATCCACTCAGCACCCTTGAGCAACTCAAATCCTTTACGACGGTCGTTGCTGACACCGGAGATTTTGAATCCATTCGCAAATTTGCGCCGCAGGATGCCACCACGAACCCGACGCTGATCTACAAGGCGGTCCAGATGCCCGAATACCGGCATCTTCTGGAAAAGGCGGTCGCGGACAACCGCAGCAGCACGGTGGCGGGAGAGGCCCTCGTGCGGAAGATCATTGACGACCTTCTGGTGGCATTCGGGCGCGAGATCCTGGGAATCGTGCCCGGACGGGTCAGCACCGAGGTGGATGCCCGGCTTTCCTTCGACTCGGTGGGGACCGTAGAAAAGGCGCGGTATCTGATCGGCCTCTATGAAAGATCGGGCACTCCGAGGGAGCGCGTCCTCATCAAAATCGCCTCGACTTGGGAGGGGGCCCAAGCTGCTGAAATCTGCGAAAAGGAAGGCATCCGGTGCAACCTGACCCTCCTATTTTCTCTGCCCCAAGCGATCGCTTGCGCCGAGGCTGGAGCCCGGCTGATCTCTCCGTTCGTCGGCCGGATCTACGACTACTACAAAGCCGTGAACGGCCGGGAATACTCGGGCGCTGACGACCCAGGGGTCCAGTCTGTCGCCCGGATTTATTCCTACTACAAGAAGTTCGGATACGCGACCCAAGTCATGGGGGCGAGCTTCAGGAACACCGGGGAGATCACCGAACTGGCGGGGTGCGACCTG
This sequence comes from Verrucomicrobiia bacterium, assembly GCA_037127695.1. Lineage (GTDB taxonomy): Bacteria > Verrucomicrobiota > Verrucomicrobiia > Chthoniobacterales > Terrimicrobiaceae > QYQL01. Next base: position 19,211 of record JBAXXX010000031.1, read on the forward strand.
CTGACGATCAGCCCGGATCTGCTCGAGAACCTCCAGGGCTCGCAGGAGAAGCTGACCCGGAAGCTTGACCCCGCAGATGCCAAAAAGTCGGAGATTGCAAAAATCTCTCTTGATGAAAAATCATTTCGCTGGATGCTCAACGAGGATGCGATGGCCACCGACAAGCTGGCTGAAGGAATCCGCAAATTTGCCGCCGACATCGTCAAACTCGAGGGCATCATCGAAAAAAACCTATGAAAACCACGTTGATCGCCACCTCCTGTTTTGTCCTCATCGCGCTCGGCGCGCCCTCCCTCCACGCGAGCGAGGTCAAGTTTCCCGGCTCCGTGCCGGTGCTTCTCGCCAACCAGTCGGTGAGGGAGGACCTGGCGCTCACGAAGCCCCAGTGCTCCAGCCTTGACCGGCTTCGGGCGAAATATAAATCCGATGCCCGGGCTGCAGCCGCAAGGTTTCCTGCCACGGCAGCCGAAAGAAAAGCCGCAAATGCGACCCTCCGTGAGCTCAACGCCCGCTACAATGCCTCCGCCCTGTCCATTTTGACTCCGGCCCAGAGGGAGCGCCTTGACCAAATCGGGCACCAGAAGCTGGGCGGGCTGATGCTGTTTGTTCCGCGCATCCAGCAGAAGCTCCAGCTCACCACCGCGCAGGTCTCCGCTCTGGGTGCCCTGCAGAGGGAAGGGGATGCATTCGCCGACAAGGCCAACCGCGCGTTTGAGGACGGGAAAATCGGGATTCATGAGCGCCTTGAAGCCCTCCGCAAGTGGCGGATCAAGCAGTCTGCAAAAATCCTGAGCGTCCTGACGAAAGCCCAGAAATGCTTGCTCCACGAGATGCAAGGGCAGCAGCTCAAGCCTGCTTGACGCGCTCAGGCCGGCCCGGTCCGATACGAATGAACTTCCCCCCTCCACAGAAACTGCAGATCCGATCGCTTTTTTGAAATCATCTTGAAGTGAAATTCACACTGAGCACACCGAGCACCCCTTTGCGTGATGCCTTTTACGTCGGGCTCTCCGTGCTCCTGTGCTTCATCGCATCGGCGTATTTCATTTACAACCAGGCCAGCGCGAGGAACAACATTCACAACCGCCAGCGGCTGGAATCCCTCGCCTGGCGAACCGCCAACCTGCTCGACCTCCCGGAGCACGAACGGCTCTCTTCCACCCCCGCAGAAAAAATCGATTCGAAAGACTATTTTCGGCTTCAATCCCCGGTGAAGGAGACGAAAACGGCCGAGCCGATGCTTTCGAGGGTTTATACCGTGACCTTTGCGGAGAGTATTCCCCGCATGGTTTTGGACAGCGAAGGCTTCCCGGCGCGCACCTGGGAGAGGCTCCCTTTCCAGCCAGGGAAAAGCGGGGATTTCAACAAGGAAACCCTCTACTTTTGCGCGCTCTCCGTCCAGAAGACAGGCAAAGGCTGGAGCGGCGAGATCTCGTACCCCGGATCACCCGCCTCCTTCGTGGTGGCCATGGTGCCGATCTTTTCGAGCCCGGGAAAACCCTCTGGAGTGATGGTCGTAGAGTCCACAGCCGACCGCCTCCACCCGACGCTGGCATCCCTTAAATCTGCCGCTTGGTCATCAGTGATCATCGGCATCATCGTTTCGCTCACCGTCGCGCTGGCGGTTTATTCCTACCGCCGAAGAAATCTCGTCGATGCCAATTTGCTTGATAGCGTGTCGCGCGCGGAAAGCGCGCTCATCGACGCGAGCGGCGAGGCGATCTACCAGTTCGACACGGCGTCGGCCGCGATTTTATGGCGCGGGAACCTCAGCGAGATTGGATGGGCCGGCCCGGATGAGGCTCCGCTCCATCGCGCGGATTGGCTCGCATGCGTCCATCCGGACGATGCCCAAAAATGCCGGGCGGTTTGGCTGGAATCGAATGTCAGCAAGTGGAATGTCGAATACAGGATTTTCGGAAGGAACGGACGCATGAACTGGCTTCTCGACCGAGGCCAGCACATGGAAGGAGAGCGAAAGGTGACGATCGCTGTCGGCACGATCCTCAATATCACTCCGCTGCGCGAGACCGAGAGGCGGCTTCGGAACGTCGTGGATGCGGCCGGCGAGTATATCTGGGAGGTGGACGCAAGCGGACACTACACCTACCTGTCGGAGCGTGTGGTTGACGTGCTAGGCTACCCGGTAGAAAGGCTGATCGGACACCACCCGCTCTCTCTCGTCCCGACCGAGGACACTGAGCCATCCCGCGAGAAGTTCGATGCTCTTTTGGCAGCCCAGTGCATCTTCCGTGACTTCGAGCACCGGATCGTGCGCAGCGATGGAACCATCATCTGGATCAGCTTGAACGGCGTGCCTGTCAGCAACATGGCCGGCCAGATCACCGGCTATCGCGGGGCCGGACTCGAGATCACAGCCAGAAAATCCGCCGAGCAGGAGCTGATCCGTGAAAAGGAGGCCGCGCAGGCGGCCGACCGCGCCAAAAGCGAGTTCCTAGCCGTGATGAGCCACGAGATCCGAACCCCCCTGAACAGCGTCCTGGGATTTGCCGACATGCTCACCGAGACAAAGATGGATGCCGAGCAAAAAGAGCAGGTGGATATGATCCGCCGCAGCGGCGATGCCCTGCTCGTTCTTTTAAATGATATTTTAGATTTCTCCCGGATCGAGTCCGGCAAGATGCCGGTTCAGCCGACGGCCGTCGAAATCCGGAAATGTTTGAGCGACGTCACCGACCTCTATGGCGCCACGGCCCTGGCCAAGGGGATATCCCTCCGGGTGGAGGTGGACAAGGAGGTGCCGAAAGCCCTCTGCACGGATCCGGGACGCATTCGTCAGATTCTTCTCAACCTCATTGGGAATGCGGTGAAGTTTACCCCTGCCGGGGAGGTTCTTGTCACGGCAAAGAAAAGCGGCAAGGATCCCAACGATGGGCGGTTCCCCTTGCTGGTGGAAGTTGCGGACTCCGGAATTGGCATTGCTCCAGACCGGATCGGACGGCTTTTCAAGCCCTTTTCGCAGGCGGACTCCTCGACGACAAGGTGCTTCGGAGGCACGGGCCTCGGGCTCGTCATTTGCAAGCGGCTCGCCGAGCTTTTGGGCGGGGATGTAAACTTGCTGAAGTCCTCGTCCGCAGGAAGCGTGTTCGCGCTGGACCTTCCGCTCGTGGTCGTTCCGGCTTCAGAGGTGCCAGCTCCTGACGCCTCCTCAGTGAAAACTCCAGCGTTTTCTCTGGGCGGAGACTTGCGTTTTCTGATCGTTGAGGATAATCGCGTCAATTGCTTGCTCGCCCAGCGGATGCTTGCCTCGATGGGAGGGGCAAGCGACTCCCAGCCGAATGGCCTCGCGGGAGTGGAAGCGCACGAAAAACAGCCCTATGACGTGATCTTCATGGATCTGCAGATGCCGATCATGGACGGCATGGAGGCGGCTGAGAGGATCAGGAGCTTTGAAGCCTCGCATCCGGAAATTCCGAAAGCTTACATCATCGCGCTCACCGCTGACGTGATGTCCGGCGTCCGCCATCGCTGCGCGGCTGCAGGAATGAATGATTACCTCAGCAAACCGATCCGAAAATCCGAGATGATGTCGGTGCTGGAAAAGGCCTGCGCCTCGCTCAAGAAAATGAGGGGGCATCCGTGATTTTCGACACGCTGAGGTCCGCGATGGACCTCTATACCCACCTGCCTCGCTACCGGGAGATCCTTTCGATCCTCTTCAAATACGGGTTCGCAGATGTCCTGCGGCTCGTGGCACTCCAGCATATTTTGCGGATCGAAGATGCCACGATCCGCGCGCATCCGGACGATAAAATCCTGTCAAAACCACTCCCGGAGCGGCTCCGACTTGCACTGGAGGAGCTCGGGCCAACATTTATCAAGTTCGGCCAGATCCTGAGCAGCCGCCGGGATCTGATCACGGACGACTACTTTATCGAGCTCACCAAGCTCCAGAGCAACGTGCCCCCTTTCCCGGGATCCGTAGCCAAGGCGATCGTCACCCGCGAACTCGGCAGACCGATGCGCCAGCTGTTTTCTGAATTCAGCAAGGAGCCGATCGGCAGCGCCAGCATCGCGCAGGTCCATAAAGCCACGCTGCTTGACGGCACCCTTGTCGCAGTCAAAATCCAGCGCCCGGACATCGAGAAAACCATCCTGCTCGATGTCGCGATCCTTCACGACCTCGCCCGGTTTGTCGAAAAGCATGTCCCCGAGTCGGCCGGACTGAATCCTACCGGCGTCGTCGAGGAGTTTACCGAGACGTTGCAGCGGGAGCTGGACTTCGAAAACGAAGCCTCGAACGCCGAGCGGTTCGCGGAGCAGTTCGACGGAAATGCGAACCTTCGCGTGCCAAAAATTTACCGCGACCACTCGAACGCGCGCGTCCTCACGATGGACTACCTCGTCGGGATCTCGATCACCGACCACAAATCTCTCGTGGAGCATGGCATAGATCCCGCCACGCTGGCCGCCACGATGACCGACATCATCTACGAACAGATATTTACGCACGGATTTTTCCACGGCGACCCGCACCCGGGCAACATGACCGTGCTGCCGGACTCCCGCATCGTCCTGTTTGATTACGGCATGATGGGAAAATTCACCCCGCAGATGCGAGAGAGCATCGCACTCCTCGTCAGCGGCCTCGCGGAAAAAAATCATACCCAGACGACCCGCTCCATTCTCGATCTGTCGGAGGAGGGGATCGCTCAGGACCAGATGCTCCTGCAGACGGAAGTCGAAAAGTTTGCCGAGCAAAACCTGACCCGGCCGCTGCGCGAGATCAGCCTGGGAGCAGTTCTCAACAGCCTTCTCGACCTCCTTCGCGATAACCGCCTCCGGATGCGCGCGGCATTCTATCTCGGCATCAAGGCTCTTGCTCAGGTCGAGGCCATCGGACGATCCCTCGACCCTGAGCTCAACTTCATACAACTCGGCGAACCGTATGCCACGCGAGTCCTCCTCGGAAAGTTCGGGGCCGGCCGGGTCGGCGGCATCCTCAAGGGCGTGGCCGTAGAGGCGCTCGACTTCCTCCGTGACTTTCCCGGTGACTTCCGCCAGCTTTACCAGAGCCTCCGGCGCGGAAAGATCAATATTCCGCTGCAACACAAGATCGACCCAAAGGGCTTTGAGCCTCTGCGCGCGACACTCGACTCGATTGCCAACCGCCTGGCCAACGCAATCCTTACGGCCGCCGTGCTCATCTGCTCCAGCATCGTCCTGCTCGCAGCTGTTCCGCCTCATATCGCGCAGATCAGCGTCCCAGGCGCAACCGGACTGCTTTTCGGGACGTATATGTGCCTCCGCCTCGTGTTCTCGATCTGGAAGCACGGCGGCCTCTAAGGAGCTTGATCGCTCGCCGCTTCCTCCGGGCGTGCCGTTGAGCCGCTCTGTGTGAATCATTCCGGCCTTCCGCAAGAACCCGTCCCCGAAGTCGAAATGCTGCACATGTTATTCACAATCAGATACCAGCCTCGCCCCAAGCAAAATATCTATAACATCATATAATATATGTAGTGTATAGTCGAAGCCTGGGGATTTGGCCGCATGGGATTCAGGAGCCTGGGAAGCTTCCCTCGCCGGCCCTACCGGAGCGGCCTGAGCAAGGCAGGCAAAATGTCGTTCAGCCCGTTGGCAAGGGCGGCTTGTGCTGCGCGGGCATTTCGGACGAGGCTGGCGAATTCCGGCACTTTTGCAGGGTGCCGGAAAAGATAGCGAAATATGGAGCCGGGATCTGGCCGGGAACTTTCTGGATCCATGAGCAGATGCCTGGGCAACGGGATATCCTGCTCCATCGCATCGGTGATGCAGCGGATAGAAACTATGGGGATGCCGAGCTTGGAACAAACCGCATGGAGATGCGCGGATTCCAAATCAACCGCCAGCGCTCCAGATTCGAGGCCAAGAGCCATTTTCTGCGCGGCGGATTCGACGATTTCATCAGCCGTAACGATCCTTCCGACCAAAAATCCTGCCGGAAGAATCAAATGGCGTGCGACATCCGAATCTGTAAAGTTTTCGCCAAGAACAAGCGTGCCGATCGGAATATTCGGCTGCAGAGCGCCGGAAAATCCGGCCGAGATAACGAGCGCCGGCCGATTCTTGTGAACGAGCTTTTCGAGCGCCTGGGCCGCCCGGCCTCCCATCACCCCAAGCGTCCATACGGAAACGCACATCCGGCTTTGCATGACCGCACGGAAACCTGCGCTTTCAAATTCCAAGGCAAAGACGGCAGCAATCATGGCGGAGGGAGAAGGATTTCGTAAAGCCGGGTATCGCCGGATAAATCTTCCGGGTCGGGAGTCGCAAATCCCTCCAGGGCATCCGCCTCAAAGCGTTCCGCCGCAGAGACCGGAATCTGGACGAGCAGGCGCGCCCCGCCACTCGGCTGCCCGAGCAGGAGCGTCGATCCCCCCAGCTCTCCGGCCGATCGTTCGATCTTCTTCCGCCGCTCATCCGGGCTCGCAGAGGCTGGAAGTCGAGAGGGCGCCGCAGGCGGACGGATCTCCTGCGCAGGCATCAAGACGTAATGGCGGCGGCCCGCGCCAAGCTCCGCTGGAGCAGGCAGGGTTCTCGAGGCGGCCAGCTCGAGCGCGGCCCGCAGCCCGGGAACCTCCGGAGCGGGCCCGGCCGGCTTGGCGCAGAAACCTTTGATACCCAGGATCATCATCGTCATGGGAATCGCCAGCGCGATGCCCGCGACAGCAAGCATCTGCAGAACCTTCGAGTTCAGTCGAAAACCGGCGTGCGGTGAGTTCACTTTCAATTTAAAATTTGACCAGGAAACGGAATTTCCGCAAGAACGGAGAACGCGGGATTGACCGTTCCCCTCGTCTGCCCGATATTCCCGTGCCTGCTGATGTCCATAAAAAATACACGCAACTTCTGCATCATCGCCCATATTGACCACGGTAAGACAACTTTATCCGATCGGCTTCTGGAAGTTACCGGCACAATCCAAAAGCGAGAGTCCCAGGAGCAGCTCCTTGACGCGATGGATCTCGAGCGCGAGCGCGGGATCACGATCAAGGCGCATCCGATCGCCATGGATTACCGGGCGAAAGATGGCCATCGCTACCACCTGAACCTCTCGGACACTCCCGGGCATGTCGACTTTTCCTATGAGGTTTCCCGTTCCCTGGCCGCCTGCGAAGGTGCCCTCCTCATTATCGATGCCGCCCAAGGGGTTGAGGCCCAGACGGTCGCAAATGTTCACCTGGCGGAAAAGCAGGGGCTGAAGCTCATTCCCGTCATCAATAAAATCGACCTCCCGAACGCGGACGTCGAAACCGCCATGAAGCAGCTCGAGGACATCCTGGCGATCCCGGCCGAAGAGGCCCTCCTCGCCAGCGCAAAGGCAGGAATCGGCATCGAAGAGATCCTGGAAGCCATCGTCGCGAGAATCCCCCACCCGTCCGGAAAACCGGACGCCCGCCTCCGGGCCCTCACGTTTGATTCGGCTTTCGACACCTACCGAGGAGTCGTGATCTATACGAGAATCATGGAAGGGACGATCAAAGCCGGAGATCCGGTCAAGCTCATGGCAACAAATGCCTCGTATGACGTCAAAGAAGTGGGAGTCTTCAAGCCTCAGCACCCCAAATTTTTCACACGGGAGAAACTGGTGGCTGGTGATATCGGCTACGTCATCGCCAATATCAAGACCAGCGCCGAAGTCAGGGTTGGCGATACCCTCACCGGAGCCAGAACCCCGGCAGAAACTCCCCTTCCAGGTTTCCAAGTCGTCCAGCCCATGGTCTTCAGCGGCATTTATCCGATCAATACGGCGGACTTTGAAAAGCTCAAAGCCGCCATGGGAAAGCTCCAGCTCAATGACGCCGCCTTCCACTACATGTCGGAATCCAGCATCGCCCTCGGATTCGGATTCCGCTGTGGATTCCTTGGCCTCCTCCACATGGAAATTATCCTCGAACGTCTCCGAAGGGAGTTCGATATGGATATCATTGCAACCTATCCATCAGTTATTTACGAAGTTCTTCGCACAAATGGAGAAATTCTCCGCGTGGATAATCCGGACCAGCTCCCCGACCCCAGCGTCATCGACGAAATCCGGGAACCGATCGTCGCTTGCTATATCATGCTCCCCAATGAATACATCTCGCCCATGATGCAGCTCATCATGGACAAGCGCGGCGAGATCAAACACACCGAATCCCTTGATACCAAGCGCGTCATGCTCACAGCGGAACTCCCCCTCAATGAGATCCTTGTGGACTTTGTCGACAAAATGAAATCCATCACCCGCGGCTACGGATCCATGGACTACGAGCAGGCCGGCTACCGAGCAGGAAAGCTCGTCAAACTCGATATGCTGGTCAATAACGACCCGGTCGATGCCTTTAGTAGCATCGTCCACCGCGACAAAGCCGAGGCTCGCGGACGCGCCCTCGCCGCTAAACTCAAGGAAGTGATCCCCACCCAACTTTACCAAGTCAGCATCCAAGCCGCCATCGGAGGAAAAATTGTCGCACGGGAAAATGTCAGCGCCTTAAGAAAGAATGTCACGGCAAAATGTTACGGAGGAGATATCACAAGAAAGCGGAAGCTTCTGGAAAAACAAAAAGAAGGTAAAAAACGAATGAAAGCCATTGGAACTGTGAATATTCCGCAAGAAGCATTTATTGAGGTGTTAAAGACAGGATAGAGGCAGGCATTCTCTAAGAACGCGGATCTCGCAATGTTCGCGATTTAAGCGATGTCTACAAGGCCATCGCGTTAAGTATTCATATTACTATTTTTCATTAGAAACAAATCACAAGATTATCAACATCATGTTTTTATTAATTCCAAGATATATCAAAGAAGCAAAGCGCTACGCACATGGTGCGAAAAAGTTTTTAGATTACAAGCGGGACATCTTGAAGCCTGGGGAAGTCGAAAAAGTCGAATCGAAAATTGGACGTTTGAAGGAGGCGATGAAGCAACGGAACCGGAGCGCCGTGGAAACCGCCATGGGGGATTTAGATGCGCTGATCGGAAAGATCTCCCCTCCCCCGAAGAACGCCGCATGGCGGGAGAATGTGGAGGTCTTTTTGGTGGCGATTGTGATTGCGGCGGGGATCAAGGCGTATCTGTTGCAGCCGTTCCGGATTCCGACCGGTTCGATGCAGCCGACGCTTTACGGGATCGTTGGCACTCCGACGGGAACCCCTCCCCCGAACATTCTTGTGCGGGCGTTCGAATTTGTCTGGCTTGGGCGGCATTATTTTGACCTGAGGGCCAAGGAGGCGGATGTCGTCGCTCGTCTTCAGGAGCATACCTACGCAAACTTTTTTACGTTTACGGACATTGTTTGCCAGAAGAGAACCTACACGCTTTTTGTTCCTCTTGATCCGCTGAAGCGGTCTTTCAACGTCCTGCCCGGGCGGGAGTATCGGGCAGGCGAGACGATTGCCTGCGGGCACATGGATACCGGCGACCAGGTCTTTGTTGACAAGGTGAGCTACAATTTTGTGAAGCCTGCGGCCGGGGACGTCTTTGTGTTCAAGACGACCGGGATCAGAAAAATTGAGGACGGACTGGATCCGGCGATGGGGTCGCAGCACTACATCAAGCGCCTGGCTGGGATGCCTGGCCAGACCCTGCGGATCGCGCCGCCGAAGCTTTTCGTCAACGGCGAGCCGCCTTCGCGGTTTCCCTTTCAGCGGGTCATGAGCATGCGGGACGGCTACCACGGATACTCGAACGGCCCAGCGGGAGGAGGAAGCTTTTCGCGCCTGGGCACGCCGGAGGATACCTTCACCGTGCCAGCTCACGGATACTTCGCGCTCGGCGACAACAGCTACCACTCGAGCGACAGCCGGGTCTGGGGGGCCGTGCCCGAACGGAATGTCGCCGGGCGGGGGCTTTTTGTTTACTGGCCGTTCTCGAAACGCTGGGGGCTGATACGCTGATCCCATTTATGATTGATACTGCGCTTTGATCGCCTGTGAGCCTCCCGCCAAACGGCCGCGCAAAAAAAAAATGTTCTGGTGGAAATGTTCGAGGAAAACCGGCTATGCTCGGCCGGTTTCGAAGCGGAAGGCAAAACCAATAAAAGATTTATTATGAGCGAAAAAGCCACCATTACCTACAGCGGAACCTCCACAGAATTTCCGGTGGTCGTTGGCAGCGAGAACGAGCGCGGGATCGACATTTCCCGATTGCGCGATCAGACCGGCCTCATCACGTTTGATGATGGGTTTGGGAACACGGGATCCTGCTCGAGCGACATCACGTTCATTGACGGGGAAAAAGGAATCCTGCGCTACCGAGGGTATCCGATCGAGCAGCTCGCCGAAAAGAGCACATTTATCGAGGTGGCATGGCTTCTGATCTACGGCAACCTTCCGACGTCCAGCGAGCTGCGAACGTTTTCCGACATCCTGACGGAATTTCAGGTCCTCCACGAGGACATGAAATACCATTTTGCGGGCTTTCCTCCGAACGCTCACCCGATGGCGATCCTCTCCTCGATGATCAACGCGTGCGGGTGTTTCACCCGCGAGCTGACCGGGCCGTATGACCCCGCGAAATTCAGCAGGCATACCGCGCGGCTGATCTCGCAGGTCCGGACGATTGCGGCCTTTGCCTACCGCAAGTCGCTCGGGCTGCCGATCGTGTATCCGAAGCCGGAATACAAATATACAGCAAACTTCCTGCATATGATGTTCTCGATGCCGCACGGAGACGTCGTGCTCAAGCCCGAGGCCGTCGCCGCGCTCGACCAGATCTTTCTCCTGCACGCCGATCACGAGCAGAACTGCTCCACATCAACCGTCCGGATGGTCGCTTCCAGCCGCGCGAATATCTTCGCGAGCGCAGCGGCGGGGGTCTGTGCCCTCTGGGGGCCGCTCCACGGAGGGGCGAACCAGGCGGTGCTCGAAATGTTGGGCCATATCCGCAGTGAGGGCGATGACGGCTCGAAGTTCCTCGAGGGCGTCAAATCGAAGGAGGGCGGGCACCGGCTCATGGGGTTCGGCCACCGGGTTTACAAAAACTACGATCCCCGCGCGAAGATCATCAAGGCAAGCTGCGACAAGCTGCTGGCCAAGCTCAACAAGAGCGACCCCCTTCTCGACATCGCGCTCAAGCTCGAAGAGACTGCGCTCAAAGATCCGTATTTCCTCGAGCGCAAGCTCTACCCGAACGTGGACTTCTACAGCGGGATCATCATGCGCGCGCTGGGGATCCCGACCGAGATGTTTACCGTCATGTTCGCGATCGGGCGCATGCCGGGCTGGATCGCCAACTTCAAGGAAGTGATGGACGATCCGAAGTCCCGCATCTACCGCCCGCGGCAGGTTTATACCGGCCCGACGGTCCGGGATTACGTCCCGCTCGCCGAGCGCTGAGCGGAATTCAGCGGAGGTCCCGGAAGATTTTTCTGAACCGTTCGGGGTCGTCTCCTTGGCATTCGATCTCGCGGTCGCGGACGGTTCCGCCGCACCCGCATTGCCTGCGGATATGTCGCGCAATGGTTTCGATCTCCTCCAGCGGGAACGAGGGGTCGAATCCGGAGACGACAACAACCGATTTCCCACCCCGACGCGCTTTTTCTTTACGGAACACCAGCCTTCCGGGCGGGAGCTTCCTGGCAGGGTCCTCGCCTACCGGCGGATCCAGAGGCCCCTCCGGCAAGCCGGAGATATCGAGCCCGGAGAAAGGGGATTGCATTCCCGGCTGCAGGCCGGACACCGGGATCCGAATCTTTTTTTCCATCAGGCTCGCGCGAGGATCGCTGCCCCGAAGACCCCCGCGCTGTCGCCGAGCTGCGGCCGGAGAATCCGGGTCGTAAGAACCTGGTTGAACAAAAACTGGCGGATCCATTGCCGGGTTGCCTCCGAGTAAAGCTCCTGGATATTTCCGACCCCGCCGCCGATCACGATCGCGTCGGGGTCGAGGATGTTGATCACCGCAGCAATCGCCTCGCCAAATTTTTCCTGCAGCCGGCGGATCGTTGCCTCCGCGATCGGATCGCCGGCACCCGCCTTTGCCACAATCTCCGGAAGCCGGATGTTCTCCCCGCCGGATTCCCTGTAATAGCGCTCCAGGGAAGGTCCGGCGATCACCGTCTCGATGCAGCCATTGCGCCCGCAATAGCACGGGGACGATTCCCCGCGCAGCGGGTTGTGCCCCCATTCGCCAGCTATCCCATGCTGGCCGTCAAGGACCCTCCCGCGCACGACGAGGCCTCCGCCGACTCCGGTCCCGAGGATCAGGCCCATGGCCACATCGGCGCCAGCAGCCGCCCCCCAGGACGCTTCGGCCAGCGCGAAACAATTGGCATCGTTCGCCATCCGGATCACGCAGCCAAGCGCCGCAGCAAGATCCTCCCGCAGCGGCCGACCGATCAGGCAGGTGGTATTGGAATTTTTCAGCGCCCCGCTGGATGGCTCCACGGCCCCGGGAGTTCCGATCCCAATGATTGCCGGCCTCGAAAGTCCCGAGGCATTTTCCAGATCCCGGATCACGCCGACGATCTGCGATAGCACATGGTCGTAGCCATTTGCCGCGCCGGTCTCCCGGCGGAGCCGGTGGAGCGCCACGCCATGATCATCGAGGATCGCCCCCTCGATTTTTGTGCCTCCTAAGTCGATCCCCCAAAGCAACTGGCTCACACAGAAACCCGCATCGGCATGATCACGTAGAGAAATGGCGATTGGATTTTCACCACCCCCGGGCTCATCTCATCAATCAGCTCCAGGAAGATCTCGTCGTTGGGAAGGTTCCGGAGCGGGTCCATCAGGAATTCGGGATTGAACGCAATCGATAGATCCTTGCCCCGGTAGCTGATCGCCATGGACTCCATCGCCTCTCCGACTTCCGGAGTATTCGCTGCGATGTCGAGGTTGTTCTTGCTGAAGCTCAGCCGGACCGAGCTCGTCTTGTCGCTGCTGAGCAGCGAGACCCGTCGCACGCAGTTCAGGAACGGCTCGCGCTCGAGTGTGATCCGCTCTTTTGCCTCGCCAGGAATCACCTGTCGGTAGTTCGGATAGTTTCCCTCGACGAGCTTCGAGACGATCTGGGCACCGTTGAGCTCGTAGGCTGCAAGGTTTTCTGATGTGGAGATCGCCACGTCCCCCCCATCGCCGAGCAGGCGCTGCAGCTCAGTCACCGCCTTGGTCGGGAGGATAAAGTCGCGCTCGTGGCTCTTGGGAAATTCGATGTCGCTGTCGAAGAGAGCGAGCCGGCGCCCGTCGGTCGCCACGAGCGTCATCTTGTTATCCGCAAGCGAAAATAAAATTCCGTTGAGCACGTAGCGCGTCTCGTCAGACGAGATCGCATACGAGGTCTTCCTGAGGCCGTCCTTGAGCTCGCTCTGTTTGATGGTGAACAGCTTGGATTCTTCAAACGTCGGGAACGCGGGGAACTCCTCCTGCGGGAGCCCGTAGATCTTGAAAAAGCTTGCCCCGCATCGGATTGTCGCCGCATTTTTTGCATCCACATCGATCACCACCTCGGAATTGGGCAGCTCCCGGATGATCGAGGCGAGCCGCCTTGCAGGCAGGGTTGTCGCCCCCGGCCGTTCGACCTTTGCCTCGATCGAGCACCGGATGCTCACCTCGAGATCCGTCGTCGTCAGCCGCAGGCCGGATTCGGTTGCTTCGAGAAGCGCGTTGGAGAGAACGGGGAGAGTCGCGCGATTGCTGACCACGTTTTGGATTCGTTGCAAACCTTCAAGGAGGGCTTCTTTGGTGACCGCTATCTTCATGATAAAGACACCTGTCTATGTTCCCGCGCGACGGTTGTCAACCGCATGTTGAGAATTCTGCAAGGCGGATGAAAATTCTCTTAAACGCAGCCTGCCGATGCGAGGTCAAAGCCGCAGAAGCCAGGTGTAGATCACGAGGTGGTCGGCAGGAATATTGAGGTAGTGGGGGCCGGGGACGACATTCCTGCTCATGAACGCGAAAACGTGGCGCTGCCAGGCGGACATCATCTTTTCCGGGCAGGAGATGACCAGCTCCCTCGCGATGACATAGAACGAGCCCTCAGGCTCGCAGCGGAATGTTCCGCCGCTCTGCTCTTCGGCTTTCCTCATGATGGCAGGAGCATCCGGCTCGACCATGTACCCGTGCGCAGCCTGGACCACCCAGAGCCCGCCGTCGCAGGCGGCGACAGAAACTTCCCCGAGCTTTTCCATCGGGTTTTTCCATTCGGGGTCCAGGAGGAGGATCACAAGCTGGCTTCCCAGGGCTTTGACTCGCCGGTGCTGCTCAAGGATGCATGCGACAGCGTGCTCCGGATTCGGGCGCCGGACAACGAAGATCTGAGCGCCGGGAACCCGGAGGAAACCTCCGCTGTCCAAATGCCGCCCGAGATCTTCCGGCGACATCGTTCCGAATCGCATCGTCTGCCGGATGATCTGCCTCCCGCGCTGCCAGGTCATCATCACGGCCGCCACGCCTGCGGCCAGAAGCACCGGAACAAATCCGCCATCGAACAGCTTTGTCAGGCACGAGCCAAATAGCGGAACGTCGAGGCTGAGAAGTCCGCCAAGCAAAAGAGCGCTCTTCCATTTTGAAATATCCGGCCTGGTAAACAGCACGGCGCCGAAGGTGATCGATGTCACCACCATGGCCCCGGTCACCGCAATCCCGTAGGCATTTGCCAGCGAGGCGCTGTTGCGGAAGGCTACCACCAGAAACAGGCATACCGCGCCCAGTAAAAAATTCACGAGCGGAATATAGATCTGTCCCCGCATCCGGGTGCTGGTGTGCCGGACAAAAACACGGGGCAAAAAACCGAGGTCCATCGCCTGGCTTGTGAGGGAAAAGACAGCGCTGATCAGGGCCTGCGAGGCAATCACGGTGGCCAGGGTCGCGAGTGCGACCATCCCAGCGCGCAACGGGCCGTCTGGCACCATGAGGAAAAACAGGTTGGTATCGGCAGCGGAGGCTGGCTCCCGGATCACGAGCGCCGCCTGCCCGAGGTAGTTGAGGACCAGAGAGGGAAATACGACGTACCTCCAGCCTTGCAGGATCGGCTTTCTGCCAAAGTGGCCGAGGTCGGCATAGAGGGCCTCGGCTCCGGTGACTGCCAGCACGACCGCACCGACAACCGCCCAGGCCCCCCACCCCTCGGCACCAAGCAGCCGGAGCCCCTCGCGAGGATCGAACGCCCGGAAGACCTCCGGACACCAGGCGACCTGAACTCCGCCGGTTACCGCGAGGCTCAAAAACCATAATAGCATCACAGGCCCGAAGACCCCGCCCAAGCGGCCGGTCCCGAACCGCTGCACAAAAAACAGGGCCGTCAGGATCGCGAGCGTTGCGTGCTGGGAATATTGTGACCAGGCCGGATGCACGGCGGCAAGACCCTCGACCGCGCTCAGGACCGAGATCGCCGGGGTGATCGCCCCGTCGCCGAGCAGCATCGCCGCGCCGAACACCACGAGAGGAACCATCACCCCGGCTGCCAGGCGCTGGTTCCCGGAGGATCTCAGAAGCGCCATCAAGGCAAAAATCCCGCCCTCCCCATGGTAGTCCGCCCGCATCACAATCGCCGCGTATTTTACCGTCACCACCAAGAAGATGGTCCAAAGGATCAGCGAGGCGACCCCGAGCGCCGAATGCGGACCCGCAATCCCAAGCGCCGTCTCAAACGCATAAAGCGGGCTCGTCCCGATATCGCCGAACACAACCCCCAACGCCATGAGTGCCACGGCGGCATTGCGTGATCGGTGGGGGCCGGCTGATGGCATACGGGGTCCACCCTATTCGTGTTCCGGCCTCCCTGGCGAGCGCCGTTTACTCGCGTTTGGCGTGCGGATCAGCAAGGGGTGCCGCCGTTCCATGCGCCAGGAACCCCCATGGAGATCCCTGATTTTCGGCTGGCTAGATGCCCGGATTCCTGAGAATGAACCAAGCGATGAAGCGGGCATTTCTTATTTCGCTCTTGTGCGCGGTGCTGGTCGGATGCATCACCCCTCCCCCTGCCCCGCAGCTCAATCGTTCGAAGCCAGCAGCCAAGCCGGATACCGGTCCGTTCTGGTGGGGGGTCTCCGCCAGCGCGTTTCAAAACGAGGACCGGGGCGAAAAGCCCGGCTCGCTGAATTATTTCAAGACAGATTGGGATTTGTTCGCTGAGGCGAAGCGCGTGCCACCGAAAGGCGACGACGCCGCATTCAGCTGGTCGGGCTTTGCGCGCGACGTCGAGGCTTTGAAAATGATCGGGGTGAACCATTACCGGTTCGGGGTCGAGTGGGCGCGGATCGAGCCGCAGCCGGGCCGGTACAACGAGGCCGCGCTCCGGCGGTATGTCGAGATGGCCCGCCAGCTCAAGGCGGCAGGGATCGAGCCGGTCGTCACGCTCTGGCATTTCACCTTTCCGGACTGGATGGTCGCCAAAGGCCGGAATACGAGGTGGCTGCACCCGCTCTACCGCGAGCGCTGGCCGCTCTATGTCGATAAGGTCGCGAAGGCGATGGCCCCGCACGTGCGGACATTTGCTCCTCAAAACGAGCCGAACGGGGATCTGGCTCTGGGCTATATCAGCGCGACCTGGCCGCCGGGATACTTTATGAGCCTGGGCACGCATGCGGCCGCGCTGGAGGAAAGCGTATGGGGGTTCCGGAAAGCGGCGGAGATCGTAAGGAACCGCCGCAGGGATGCGCTCATCCTCAGCATTTCGGCGCTGCCGTATTGGGAGCATGCGATGCTCGACCCGACCGGTGCCTATTACAACTTCATGCAGCGGATCAACTACACCCAGCTCGACCGCACGTTCGACGTCTGCGACCTCATCGGGTTCAACTACTACTATACCGAATATCCGGATTTCACCGCCCTCCTTGCGATCAAGGCCCGGCGGGGGAGGAACTACAGCCTGCTCGGCTGGATCATCCAGCCCCGATCGCTCTACCGGCAGATCATGAACGTGCAGAAGCGCTACAACAAGCCGGTCGTCGTGACAGAAAACGGAATCGCCACAGCGAAGGACATCAAGCGCGTCCGATACCTCTTCAACCACATGCTCGAGGTGAAGGAGGCGAGACAGGACGGCGCGGACGTGCGGGGGTATTTTGTGTGGACGCTGGTGGACAACTACGAGTGGCACCATGGCTACAAGGCCCCCTTCGGGATGTCCAAGCTCGACAGGAAAACCCACCAGCGGCTGCTCCGACCGTCTGCGCTTTTCTACCGCGGCATCATCGAGAGCTCGCAGAGCACAAAGATCCTCGACGAGGTCTCCACCGCCCCGGAGCTGCCTCCAGGCCTGATGGAACGGTAGGCGCATCCCGGCACAAGAAAATGACAGAGCCCCTCTTTGATATCGCGGTGGCATCGGCATCGTTTTTTGCTGGCCTGCTGGGGGCGATGATCGGACTTGGAGGCGGGATCATCATCACTCCGCTGCTCGTTCTTGGCTTCAACATCGACATCCGGTATGCCATGGGGGCAGCGCTCTGCTCGGTCATCGCCACGTCATCCGGAGCCGCCGCCGCCTACCTTCGCGACGGAATTTCCAACATGCGGATCGGGATGTTTCTCTGCATCGCCACCACCATCGGAGCCGTCTGCGGAGCCATGCTTGCGGCCGTGCTGAACCAGTCGATCCTCGCCATCATTTTCGGCGTTGCGCTGCTGGCCACCGCGATCCTTTCGCTCATGAAAAAATCCGAATCCCCGCTTTGCCCGGAGGATTCCGATCCGCTGGCGAAAGCGCTTCGGCTGCCGGGAGAGGTGCCCGGCGATCCGAAGCCGCTCGCCTACGGGGTGGCTGGCGTTGTCCCCGGGTTCCTGGTCATGTGGGTCGCCGGGGTTCTTTCGGGATTGCTCGGCATCGGGTCTGGCGCTTTCAAGGTAATTGCGATGGACCAGATCATGCGCCTCCCGTTCAAGGTCACGACCGCGACGAGCAATTTTATGATCGGCGTGACCGCCGCTGCGAGCGTTGGGATTTATTTAAAAAAAGGTTATCTGGATCCGGCCTTGGTCGGGCCGGTCGCGCTGGGCGTCCTTGCGGGAGCTTTTGTCGGCGCGAAGCTCCTCACCGTGGCACCGGTCAAACTCCTGCGCGCCATCTTTCTGGTTGCGGTATCCGTCATCGCCGTGCAGATGATCGCCCGCGGGCTCGGAATCTCCATCGGATGAACCGCTTTCCCATGCTTCTGGCGCGCGTCATGGTGATCGGAACCCTCACGGCGGCCGCCATCATCGCCGCCGGGCTGGGATGGTACCTCTCGGCGCATCTGGGAGAAAGCCCGGGCGACCATATTTTCAAGGGGGAGCCGCAGTATTTGGAAAATCCGGCGCAGATGCTCACTCGCGCGATTTCGCTTGATGCGCAGGGCCACCGCCGAAGCCTTTTGATGGTCGGGGTATTCCTCCTTCTCCTGAATCCTCTGGCGCGCGTGTTCCTCGCAGGAGCCGGGTATTTGCTGGAAAAGGATCCGGCCTACGCGATGATCAGCGGCATCGTGTTCGCCGTCCTTCTCGCCAGCTTCTTCTGGTGACCGCAGGGTACTTCCATTCGCTGGTCGCACCCCTGCGCGTCCCGATTTTCCGATCGCTCTGGATCGCGACCGTGGCATCGAACATCGGAACGCTGATGCATGGCGTCGGCTCGGCCTGGCTGATGACCTCGATGACCACATCTCCGATCCTCGTCGGCCTCGTTCCCGCATGCCTATTCCTCCCGGCTCTCCTGGTCGGGATCTGGGGCGGAGTGCTGTCGGATCTCATCGAGCGGAGAAGGATCCTGATCGTCACCCAGTCCGGCATGATGGCCGGCGCGCTGGCCATCGGCATTTTCACGGTCCTCGGCCGGATGTCACCCGGGCTCCTGCTTGGCCTGACGCTTTCCCTGGGTTTTTTCAGCGCGCTGAATCTGCCTGCGTGGCAATCGCAGATCCAGGAGATGGTTCCCGCCGGACAGGTCGCTGCGGCCGTATCGCTGAGCAGCATCAGCTTCAATGCCGCGCGGTCTGTTGGCCCCGCTGCAGGAGGCCTGCTGGTTGCGGCCATCGGCCCCGCCTCCGTGTTCTTTATCAACGCGGCTTCGTTTCTGGGCACTATCCTCGTCCTGCTCGGCTGGAAACGCCCCCCGCCCCGGCCAAATAAGAAGGCCGTATGGAAGAGCCTCCGAGAGGGATTTTCTTTCGTGAGAAGATCCCCGGTCATGCGCGCACCGCTCGTGCGGGTGTCCGCATTTGCCTTTGGCGCAAGCGCGGTATGGGCGTTGCTGCCGCTCCTCGCACGCGAGGAATTGAAAACAGGTCCGGCAGGGTATGGCGCGCTGCTCGCCGCGTTCGGTGCCGGGTCAGTGGCCGTCGCTGGCGCCGTGCCAGGCCTCCGCCACCGGCATCACCCCGACAGGCTGATTGCCCCGGCCATCGTCGTGCTCGCAGGGGTTCTTGTGTGTCTCGGGCAGTCCCGCAGCTTCCCGCTTGTCCTTGCCACGCTTTTCGCCGGGGGGGTGTCCTGGGTGGG
>JBAXXX010000032.1:0-38506 GCA_037127695.1 Verrucomicrobiia bacterium
CAGACAAATACGCGCGTGCCTGCCACAAGCCCGGCCGGGCAGGTCATCTCGTGGCTATTCCGAATTCCGACGATCCAGCCGAAGTCGGCTTCTACACGGTTCGGGAGGGTGACGGCCGCCTTTTGCTGCGCGGCCGGATTACTCCGGGTTCCACCAGCATGCGCCCTTGCCTTGAATCGCGACTTCCGCCCGGCACCGGATGTCCGAGATCTCGCCCGCGCTCAGGGGCCTGAATGTCTTGAACGCCTCCATGGCGGCGTCCTGCTCGTTGGGAAAGCTCATCCCCAGAAGGGCAACGTCGGGATTGAGCGTGAGCGTGTAGTGCAGACACTCGTTAACGCTCAGGCATGGCAGTTCTGGCGCGGAGCCGGACTTCGTGCCACCCGAACTGAACTTCCCGCGCGGCCGTTCCTGTAGCGGCTGGTTGTAGCCGATGGTGTCCCCCAGCAGCTTCCCGGCCCCGAAGGTCTTGAAGCAAACCGTCCCGACTCCCATCCGCCTCGCCATCGGAAGCACCAGCTCGACGTATCGCGGATCGACGAACGGCCCGACCGGGAACATCACGACATCGCACAGCCCGCTTCCAAGTGCAGCGATCAGCACCAGCGGATTGTGGCTTGATATACCCCGGAACCTTGTCTTGCCGGCTCTCACGCAATCCTGGAGCTGGTCCATCCCGCCGCCGGGCGAGGCGAGTTTCTCCCATACGGTCAGTTCCGAGACCGCGTGGAAGGCGAACAGGTCGGTGTGGCCAATGCCCATCGCCTTGAGGCTGGCATCCACTTGCGAGGCGACGGGATCAAGGAGGTTGTCCACCTTGTCGATCACGAACATGCCCTCGCGCCGGCCTTTCAACGCGGCTCCGACAATTTCCTCACTGTAGCCGGATTCATACCCCGGCGCGGTGTCGATCAGGTTCAGGCCAAAATCCATCGCCCTGTGGAGAGTGTGGACGCATTCCGCAAGCGGAACATTCCGGTCCGCGATGTCGCCGATCCCGATGCGGGAGGCATTGAAGCCGGTTCTGCCCAGTGGTCGAGTGGTCATCATGTGGTGCTGAAAGCATGGTTGCATGCCGGGCCTGAAAATGAAACCCGGTTCCTTCGTGATCCGCGAGGGGGGAGCCACTGATCATATCTCCGGTTCAATACCTGACTGGCAGGGGCTGAGGTAAGCCAATGGTCTCTCAAAATAACCCGGGCAACGCCGCGCTTGACCTCACAGCCAAGCATGCGGTCAGATCCCAGCCATGAACATGGAGCAACTCCGCGAGCTTCTGCTGAGCTTTCCCGGCGTGACCGAGGAGGAACCGTTCGGACCCGAGGTCGTCGTTTACAAGGTCATGCGGAAGATGTTTGCCTTGGTGGATTACGACTCGGTGCCGCCCACGATGAACCTCAAGTGCGATCCCGACCGCGCTCTGGACTTGAGGGACGTCCACGAGGCGATCATGCCCGGCTGGCACATGAACAAGCGCCATTGGAACACCCTCGACTTGGACGGAAGTCTGCGCGGCGCACTGGTGACGGAGCTGGTCCGGCATTCGTATGATCTGGTTGTTTCGGCTCTGCCACGCCGGGTCCGAGAAAAGCTCGCGTGATTGCTGCGGCGCATTCTCCTGCGAAAGGAAGCGGCAGGAGGGGTGGCTTCGGAAAATGAGGGGAATCCTCTGGCTTATCGGGATTTCATCATGGAGCTGGCGGGGGGATATTTCGCTGCTGAGGCTGGCCCGCCAGCAATTTTTATGGGCACTATTCGGTCACTAGTCAGTGCCCTTTAGTGACCTAACCTTTCTGATGTCTTTTCTAAGCTGCTTATTCGCAGCAGTTAAAAGAAATCGGGCCGGAGAGATTTGAACTCTCGACCTCTTGAACCCCATTCAAGCGCTCTACCAAGCTGAGCCACGGCCCGTTTCGGAGGGCAGTTTTGTCTCCGAGCCGGAAGGATTCAAGAACGAATTTCGAACGAATTTTGAATCGCTCTTGCGGGATGCCAAACGAGCGGGTAGGATGCGCTCCCACATAAAAAACTGATATGCGCAAAAAAATTATTGCAGCGAACTGGAAAATGAACATGACCGTCAGCGAGACGGCGAGCTTTTTGGAGGATTTCCGGCTGAACATCGAGGACGTGAACGGGGTAGAGATCGTGATTGCGCCCGCGTTCACTGCTCTGGCGAAGCTTTCCGAGCTTCTGGGCGGATCGCAAAAAATCCGCCTTGGCGCTCAGAACATGTATTTTGAAACATCTGGGGCATTCACTGGAGAGATCAGCCCGTCGATGCTGCGCGAGCTGTTCGTCCGCTACGTGATCCTGGGCCACAGCGAGCGCCGGCAGCTTTTCGGTGAAACCGACGCCCTGATCAATAAGAAGGTCCATGCAGCCCTCGCTTCGGAGCTGAAGCCGATCCTCTGCGTCGGCGAGACGCTTGCCGAGCGCGATGCGGGAAAAGAGAAGGCGGTTTTGGAAACCCAGCTCAAAGGGAGCCTCGCAGGGATCACCCCCGAGCAGGCGCTTGACATGGTCATCGCCTACGAGCCGGTTTGGGCGATCGGCACCGGCCGCAATGCCACCCCCGAGCAGGCGCAGGATGCGCATGCACACGTCCGCGCGGTGCTCGCCTCGCTCACCAATGAGGAGACGGCCAGCAAGGTTCGCATCCAGTATGGCGGAAGCGTCAAGCCGGCAAATGCCGCCGTGCTTCTCGGCCAGCCGGATATCGATGGGGCGCTCGTGGGCGGAGCGAGCATGGATGCGCGGAGCTTTGCCGAGATCGTCAAGGCGGCGGTCGCCGGCTGAGCGGCCGGCTCCGTTGCTCGTCGCAGCCACTCCGTCTCATGGATGTTGTCTATTTCGATCTTGAGACCCAGCGGACGGCAAACGATGTCGGCGGCTGGGATAAGAAGCACGAGATGGGGATGTCTGTCGGCGTGACCTACAGCTCGGCGGAGAACAAGTATGAGATTTTTCCCGAGAGCCGGGTGCAGGATCTGATCAGCAGGCTCCGGCGGGCAGATCTCGTGGTGGGCTACAACATTTTGCGATTTGACTACGAGGTGCTGATGGCCTACACGATCCTTTCGTTGCCCGACCACCTGCGGACGCTCGACCTGCTGGTGGACATTGAAAAATCGGTCGGCCACCGGCTGAAGCTCGATGACGTTGCGCAGGGCACTCTCGGCGTGGGAAAGATCGCCGAGGGGCTCGATGCCATCCGCTGGTTTCGCGAGGGCAAGATGCTGGAGATCGCAGAGTACTGCTGCTTCGACGTCAAGGTGACGAAGCTTGTCCACGAATACGGGGCCGCGCACAAGGAGCTATTTTTCAGCGACCGCTTCGGGCGGAAGCAACGCATCGGGATCGCCTGGAGCGCATGATCCAGCCGCTGAAATCCTCGAAGACGAGCTGGTTCCTTCACTGGGTGGATTTGGACGAGCCGCTGCCGATCCGGAAGGACTGGTTCCTTCCGACGATCGTTATCGTCTGCGACGACTCGGGGACTCCGGTCGCGCCGCCGGAAATCCTTGAGGAGCTCGACCAGCCGAAGATCGAAAACTTTCTTTACAAGGCGTTTGAGCAGCTGGGAACCCCCGACCGGCTGTCCGTCGCGGCAAGCGAAGACTGGGACGCCGAGGCCTGGCAGGATTTTTCTGCGGACTGCAAGCTGGACATCCGGCTGCAGGCGTTCGACCGCCGCACCCCCGAGGACCTCCGCGCGCTCACGAAGACGCTTGTCATGCGCGTGGGCCGGGAAGCGCAGGGGCCGGCGCAAGCGCGAGACGTGGCCCGCGGGCTTGTTCGCACGGCGCTGCGCGTGTCCTCACCGGGAAAAAAATCTGCGCTGCTGAAGCAGGCGGCAGCGAGCGATCCCGACTGTGCGGCGGCGGGCGTGGAGCTGGCGGATCTGGACTTTCAAGCCGGACATTTTCAAGCCTGCCTGCCTGCCTACGAGGCGATTGCGGAGCGGGAGTTTCCGAAGTGGCCTGCGACGGTCGAGTGGTGGGCCGATGCCGAGACCCGCCCGTACCTTCGGGCGATCTACGGGGGTGCCATGACCCAGTGGCATCTCGGGCAATACCCTGCTGCTGCGGCGACCTTGGAGGGCTTGCTCGCCATCAATCCGAAGGACCACCAAGGCACGAGGTTTCTGATCCCGATGCTCCACCTTCTCGCGGAGGCCCCGGAGCGCGCCGCCTCGTTTTTTGAGAGATACGAGAGCGCCTATCCGGGAGACTTTTCCGAGCCATCGTTCTTGTTTGGCTGGGCGCTGTGCCTATCGTTTGAGGGCCATGAGGCCGAGGCCAGAAAAAAGTATTTGGAAGGGATCCTGAAGAACATCTACCTTGCGCCGATGCTTCTCGAGCAGGATGAGCCGCCGAAGAAGACCTGGTTTCCGAACGACCGTGCAGAGCCGGCCTATGCGGCGGAGTTTGTCGAATCGTATGCGGTGCTATGGGACCGCGAGCCGGGAGCCCTGCGCCTCCTCCGGGAAGTTTATCAGGAGCTCCTCCCCCGCATGGAAATCATTGTCCTCCACCGCGAGGAGATGATGGATTTTCAGGACCAGCGGTTTGAGCCGGCATATAAAGACGCATGGCAGGAGCTGGTGCGCAGGGACGACGCCTTGACGAAACCGTGACAACAAGGAGCTGTTCATAGGTAGTGGTTTGCAAGGGAATGGCGCAGAAGATTTGTTTATGATCTGTAGCGCCCTCGAAAAGCTGCAAGACGAATGCGGGGGAAGCCTCCCGTTCGACCGCTTCATGGAGGCCGCGCTCTACCATCCGGAGTTCGGATACTACACCCGGAGGATCCGCACGGTCGGGGCGCGGGGGGATTTTTCGACTTGGCCGGGCATGGATTCGTCGCTGGCCCGCGCGGTGGCGGCCTGGCTGCGCGCGCGCCCGCAGCGGCATGTGATCGAGGTGGGAGCAGGGGCTGGCCGCCTTGCAGCCGAGGTGCTCCGGCATCTTGGGTGGGGGATGCGCCTGCGGACCGCCTACCACATTGTTGAGATCTCGCCCGTGCTTCGGGGGGAGCAGCAGGAAGCCCTGCGCGGCCGGCGGATCTTCTGGCACGAAAGCATGGCGGACGCGCTCTGCGCATCCGGAGGGGAGGCCGACATCTACTCAAACGAGCTGCCCGATGCCTTCCCCTGCCGGGTCTTCGTCCGGCACGCTGGCTCGTGGATGGAGCTCGCCTTGAGGATCGAGGGGAGCTCCGCCAGCGAAGTCCTCCGCCCGGGCGACCTCCCGAGCTCCTCCGCCTTCCAAGGAGATCTGCCGGACGGATCGCGCGTCGAGGTCCATGAGTCCTACAGGAAATGGCTCGGATCCTGGGCTCCTCAGTGGAAGGCCGGGCGGATGCTCACGGTGGACTACGGCGGGCAGATGCCCGCGCTCTACCTGCGGCGGCCGGCCGGCACGCTCAGGGCCTATGCGCACCACCAGCGGCTCGCCGGGCCGGAAGTTTTCTCGTCCTTCGGGTGCCGGGACATCACGGCCGATGTGAATTTTACGGATCTTCAGGCCTGGGGGGCCGAGCTCGGATGGGAAACTTCGTCGCTCGGCACGCTTTCGGATTTTATCTTGGCCCAGGCCCCTCGCATCCGGATTCCGAGTTCCTTTGCCGGGGCAGGGGAGTCCTTCCAAGCGCTCGTCCAGAGGAAGGGCTCGCGGGTCTTGCCTTAGCGGCAGGCAGGTGGTAATTCCGTCTCAACATGTCATCACCGCAACCACTCAATGTTGGAATGATTGGCGGAGGGGGGGGGGCCTTCATCGCCAACCCGCATCAGAAAGCCATTCACTTCGACGGCACGCGCAGGGTGCACTCCGTCGCCTTGCACCCGGATCCAGCAGTCGCCATGAACGAGGCTGCCAACTGGCCTTATCCTGTGAAAGGGTATGCCAGCTACGACGAGATGATCTCGGCCCAGGCGACGCTTCCCGCGGGGGATCGCCTGGACTACATCCTTGTGGTCACCCCCAACTTCGTTCACTTCGACCCGGTCATGAAAGCGCTTGAGGCGGGGATCCCGGTGATCTGCGAGAAGCCGCTCACTGTTGATCTGGCCCAAGCCGACAAGATCGTGGCCAAGGTGAAGGAGAAGAACGTCCCGTTCGCTGTCGCCCACACCTACCTCGGGCACTGGAGCAGCTGGCTGAGCCGATGGATCGCGCAGAGCGGGCTGCTGGGAGAAATCCGCTGGGTGGATGCCTACTACCTGCAGGGCTG
Source organism: Verrucomicrobiia bacterium (assembly GCA_037127695.1). Lineage (GTDB taxonomy): Bacteria > Verrucomicrobiota > Verrucomicrobiia > Chthoniobacterales > Terrimicrobiaceae > QYQL01. The sequence continues at coordinate 6,235 of JBAXXX010000032.1, forward strand.
GCTGGCCAGCAAGCTGGAAGATACCGGGCAGATGCAGGCCTCCTGGCGCACTGACCCGGCGCGCGCCGGGGCTTCCGGCTGCGGCGGCGATGTCGGCATCCATGCGCTGATGCAGCTCCGCTTCGTCACGGGCCTGGATGTCACCCAGGTCAGCGCGCACCTCGAGTGCATGGTGCCCGGGCGGCAGATCGACGATCACTTCACGGCTTATGGCAGGCTCTCCAACGGCGGCAAGTGCCTCGTGCGCGCCTCGCAGATTTGCCATGGCCACAAGAACGACCTCGGCATCGTTGTTGCCGGCACGAAGGGCCTCCTTCGCTGGAGCCAGGAAAACGCTGAAGCGGTGACGATCTGCCTGCCGGATCAGCCCGACCGGGTTTACTGGCGCGGGGCGGTGCATGCCAACGACGGCTTCCTCAAGGATGTCCCGGAGCGGCTCCTGAGCGAGCCGACCGTCCCGGCTGGCCATCCGGAGGCATTCCACGATGCGTTCGCCCGCCTCCACCGCGAGTTCGAAAAAGATGTCCGGAAATTTCAGGCTGGCGAGCCATGGGATTGCGACGGCAGCAAGTATGCCAACGTGCAGGATGGGCGCATGGGGCTCGCCTTCATTGAGGCCGCCGTCGCATCGAGCAGGAACAACAATGCGTGGACCGACGTGGCGACCGGCTGAGCCTGAGAAATCACAGGGGATCAAGCCCGGTTTGCCGGGCGGCATCGAGGAAAAGGCGGAAAGGCGGAACTTTTGCGTTTTTGTGATTGCCAAGCTGGTTTCAGGTGATAGCTTTTCCCTCTTTTCCCATGCCAAAATCCATCGCTCGTAGCAAAACCCGCAAGTCCGTGGCCAAGCGGTTCAAAGTCACCGGAACCGGCAAGATCGTTCGTGCCAAGGCCAGCCGGCGCCACCTCCTTGCCAGCAAGAGCGCCAAGCGCAAGCGCAAGATGGCGAAATCCACGCTTGTCCATGACTCGGATACCGCCCGGATCAAAGCCTGCCTCCCGTTCAGCCACTAAACCCGAATTTTTTTCGATCCCACGGACTGCCCGGGAGTTAATCCCGGGATCACGGAGCCGGCGAGTTCAGGGATCATAACGAAACGAACAGCCGCTCCTAGGAGACCCCGCAAGGGGTGAGAAAACATGCCAAGAGCCACAAACTCTCCCGCCAGCCGCGCCAGGCGGAAACGCGTCATTGACGCATCGAAGGGCTACCGCGGACGCCGGTCGAAACTCTTCCGCTACGCGAAAGACGCGCAGATGAAGGGGAAATACTGGGCCTACCGCGACCGGAAAACCCGGAAGCGGAATTTCCGCGCCCTCTGGATCACGCGCCTCAGCGCAGCCGTCCGCGCCCAAGGCCTGACATACAGCAGGTTTATCGAGGGGCTGAAGGCCGCGAACATTTTGATCGACCGCAAGGTGCTTTCAGACATTGCCATCCAGGACGAGGCGGTTTTTTCCCAGATTGCCACGAGGGCGAAATCCGCGCTGGAGACGAAGAAGCAGGCGGCCTAAGGGGGCTTTTCTGTTTCTTTTTTCGGAAGGCATGGCGGCGGGACGGCTCGCCCGGGAGGTGAGGAAGCCAGCAGGCGGGGCCCATGTTCTGCTTTTTGGAGCACGGCCCGGGAACGGGCCGAAGCTTGGGCGCCCGCAGCATGTTTTGAAATAGTTTTGGCCATTGCGCCCCTACCGAATTCCTAACGATGGAGCAACAAATCGAAGCGCTGCGCAGAGAGGCACTGGCGGTGATCGCCGATGCGGCCGACCGTGCGTCGCTCGATGCGGCGCGGGTGCGTTTCCTCGGAAAAAGCGGGGCGGTGACCTCGCTCAGCGACGGGATGCGGCATGTCGCGAAAGAGGATCGTCCGCAGCTTGGAAAATGGCTGAACGAGCTGCGCCAGGCGGTGACGGCCTCGCTCGAGGCCCGGGAGATTCTCCTGCTTGAGGAGGCGGATGCGGCTGCGGCTGAATCTTTGGATCTGACGCTTCCCGGGACGCATGCGCGCGCCGGGACTCTTCACCCGCTCACGCAGTTGATGGACCGCGCGGTGAGGTGTTTCCGGCGGATGGGATTTGCGATTGCAGATGGGCCGGACATCGAGAGCGAGTGGCATTGTTTCGACGCGCTGAACACCCCGCCCGACCACCCGGCGCGGAATGAGAAGGATACGTTTTATCTCCCCGACGGGAGGCTCTTGCGCTCGCACACATCTACCGTGCAGATCCGCGTGATGGAAAGCTGCCCGCCGCCGGTGCGGATCATCGCCCCGGGATCGGCCTACCGCCGGGACGAGGTGGATGCCACGCACCTCGCTCAGTTCACCCAGATGGAGGGGCTCTATGTTTCCGAGAACGCGAGCCTCGCCGACCTCAAGGGAACGTTGGAATTTTTTTTCCGCGAGCTGTTTGGGGCGGGCACGGACATCCAGTTCCGGCCGCATTTTTTCCCGTTCACCGAGCCGAGCTACGAGATTGACATTCGGGCGGAGGCGCTCGGGAGCCAGTGGATGGAGCTGGCCGGGTGCGGGATGGTCGATCCTGCGGTGTTCGAGGCGATCTGCGAGCGGCGCGGCGACCGGGCGTATGATCCCGAGCGCGTGTCCGGCTTCGCGTTCGGCTTCGGCCTCGACCGGCTGGCGATGAACCTCGCCCGGATCCCGGACATCCGGATGCTCGTTGAAAATGACCTCCGGTTCTTGCGGCAGTTCTGAGCGGCGCCTGCCGCATCGCCCCATCTGGAGGGCGACCCCCCGTGTGAGTCGAAATATTTGGACTCGGGCGGAGCCTCGCCTCCCCTGTGCGCTATTCTTTGGGGTAGGACATCCGTTGACCTGGTTGCCGCGCGAGGATCCAGAGCACGATGAAACGAAAAATCCGCCGAATCGGAATAATGCCAAAATATGCTTATCCATTTACCGCAGGTTGGGAACAAAATCGCACCTCCCACCAAAAACGGCGAGGGCTGAATATGAATCGCTTGCGCCATCAACATTTCCGCTCCCTGTATAAAATGGATATCATATGCTCAAATTTGTTTTCTTTTGCTGGTTTCCGGTAAAGTCTGGATTTTCCGCATTGTCCGCTTAACATGTGGAACCCGAACGAGAAAAATTGATGCAATCTCCCACATACCGTTTCTCCGGGCATGAAACTTTTGCGTGCAGGTATGCTTGGTTGCCGAAGGCGGTTCGAAAAGTGGCAGAAATTCCCGAGATTTTGACGACCACATGCGAGGACCGTGCAATGGTCGAACTCGGTGTCGGTAAAAACATGGTTCGTTCCATCCGATTCTGGGCGGAGGCGGCTGGGGTCATTGAGCCGTGCAAAGATGGGCATGTGCCAACGGATTTTGGTGCCCAGATATTTTTGGGAACTCATGACGAGGAAACCGATTCTTTTGCGGAAGGCTTCGATCCTTTTCTTGAGGATATTCAAACCCTCTGGCTCCTGCACTGGAAGCTGGCAACGAATGTCGAGAATCCAATTTTCGCGTGGGACTTTCTGCTCTCAAGGTTCCAAGAGCCAGAATTGACGGCATCCTCGGTATTCGATGCGGTCAAAAAAGCCACGATCAGTCTCAATAAAATGCTTTCTGACTCCACCCTGGAGCAGCAATTCGAGATCTTCCTGCATTCATACGTCCCGACAAGAGGACGAAAAGGGGAAGTTCGGGAAGACAATCTCGACTGCCCACTCGTCGAATTGGGCCTGCTGGATCAAGTCGGTCACCGGCTGGGAAAACGCAATGCGGGCAGGCCCGAGCCGATTTATGTTTTCCGACGCGAGCCCAAGCCGGAAATCTCTCCCATGCTCTTCGCCTACTGCGTGGATGAATTCTGGCGGCTCCGGCACCCCGGAGAAAAAACACTTTCGTTCCAGCTCCTCGCATCAGGACATGGCAGCCCTGGCCAGGTCTTCAAACTCCCGGAAGACGACATTCACCGTCGTGCCGAGTCATTGTCCCTGGATACGGACGGATTCTTTGATTTCAGAGAATCAGCCTCGATTTCATCCCTGATTCGCAAGAATCACGACGAGACCATTCAGTTGTCCGCAATCTACGCGACCGTCCCCACATATGCCTAACAGCGACTTGCTCTCTTTGATTCGCCCTTCTGAACGGTTTCTCCGCTCAGCAGATCTTGTCCGCGATTACGAGGACCCGAGCGCACTTGAGGGCTACCACCTGACTCCATTCACACGGCAATGCCTCACACGAATCGGTGAAGGCATGGAGACCAATTCCAGTCGGCGAGCCTGGCGTCTCACCGGCCAATACGGGACGGGCAAATCCTCCTTTGGCCTTCTTCTCGCCTCCACGGTTCGGGACGCCAGTGCTCGCCTTCCAAAACCACTATTCAAAGAGGTCGCCGAAATCCTTCCAAGTGTCCGGAAAAGCCAATACCTGCCTGTGCTGGTGGTGGGCAGCCGGGAGCCCATGGCAACCGCCATCCTGAAAAGCCTGGCAACCGCGCTGGAGGAAAATGCCGGCAAAGGCCGCAAATCGGATCTCGAACTGGAAATCTCGCGCCTCGTTGAAAGCGATGAGGTGATTTCCGAAGACAAGCTCGTCTCACTGGTGCAGCAGGCTTCTGCAAAAATTGTCTCATCCGGTAAAGCCAATGGCCTGATGCTGATTCTTGATGAGGTCGGAAAATTTCTCGAATACGCCGCGCTGCACCCTGACCGGCAGGATGTTTATCTCCTGCAGCGTCTCAGCGAGTTTGCCCAAAGAAGCGGCAAGCACCCATTCATCCTCGTTTGCTTTCTTCACCAGGGCTTCAATGCCTACGCCGAACAGCTTTCAGTTACCTCCCAGCGCGAATGGGAAAAGGTAGCCGGCCGGTTGGAAGAAATTGTGTTCGAGCAGCCGTTGGACCAAATCGCGGCGATTGCCGCATCCGCTCTCAACACTCAAACTCAAAAGCTCCCCGATGTGCTGCGCAAGCAGGCCTCGGCATCCATGGATCAAGCCATCCGACTTGGATGGTATGGCACGGCCGCAGGCAAAGTTGCCCTGCGCGACCACGCGATCGGGATTTTCCCTCTTGATCCGCTTGTTCTTCCGGTCCTGATCCGCACGTTCCAGAGATTCGGGCAAAACGAGCGATCTCTGTTCAGCTTCCTCCTCTCATTCGAGCCATTTGGTCTCCGGGCCTATTGCTCGAAGTCGCCCGTCGAATCCTCCCACCCATACCGTCTGCACGATTTCTACGACTATGTTCGTCTGAATTTCGGCCATCGTCTGGCAGTCGCCAGCTACCGCAGCCGGTGGAGCGTTATCGAATCGTGCATCGAGAGCTACCAATCCCCGGAACCGCTCGATCACATCGTTCTCAAGACCGTCGGCATGCTGAACGTCCTGCAAGCGGACGACATGGCTCCCACCGAGGAAGCCATCCAGTGGGCCGTTGCCGGATCGAACAAAGCCGGACAAGACCAAGTCGCATCGGTTCTGAAAAATCTTCGCAAGCGCGGTGTCATCCACTATCGCGGCCACGCCAAGAGCTACTGCCTGTGGGCCCATTCCAGCGTCGATATTGAAGCGCGGTTTGACGATGCAAAGAGGAGCCTCCCGATTCTCCCGAATGTCTCCAGTGCCATTCTCGACAGACTCGACAGCCGCCCTCTCGTCGCCCGCAGGCACTACATCAATACCGGAAATCTCAGATTTTTTCAGATCCAATACTGCGCAACCTCAGAACTTGAGGAACGCCTCAAGCAGCCGAGCGGCGAATCAGACGGCACGATCTTCGTTCCGCTCTGCGAAAACGAACAGGATCGCCAAGCGAGCCTGAATATTGCGCTGGCCCAAAAGAAGGACTCCACCCGCTTGGATCTCATCGCGGTTCCTCAGCCGCTCCAGAAACTTTCCGGCGCAGTCCTCGAATCGCTTCGTTGGGATTGGGTCATGGCTAATACGCCGGAACTCAATAACGACACCTACGCACGGGAAGAGGTTTCGCGTTACCAAGAGCAGGCGGCAAATCAGCTCCAAAAAAATATCCAGGATTACATCGGCCTCAACCGCTTGGGTGGCAAAACCTCGCTGACTTGGGTTTACCAGGGTAAAAAACTCGCAATCCGCACAGGCCGGGAACTTCTGACCAAGCTCTCAGAACTCTGCGACAAAGTTTATCACGCTGCGCCACGCATCGAAAATGAGCTGATCAACCGCCGTTCCCTGAGTTCCGCCGCTGCCGCCGCCCGCATGCGCCTTGTCGAGCTGATGTTTGCGAATGCGGACAAACCTCTCCTCGGATTCACGGCGGACAAGAACCCGCCCGAGAAATCCATGTATCTTTCAGTGCTCCAGCAGGCGGGGCTCCATCGTGAAGTTCAAAGCGTCTGGACAATAGGTGATCCCGGCCCGGATGATCCATGCCGAGTTCTCCCGGCCCTGAACCGAATCCGGAAAATCATCAGCGAACAACCCGACACCCGGGTGCCGATCGATCATATCTTCAGCGAACTGCGCCAGGCACCCTACGGCTTGCGTGATGGCCTGATCCCGCTCCTGCTTGCCGTGATCGCCATCGCCGATGAACAGGAGGTCGCGTTTTACAAAAACGGCACATTCCTCAGCGAACTCCACCAGGAAGCATTCCTTCAACTCACTAAAAATCCGCAGGATTTCGAACTCCAATACTGCAAGATCGAGGGCGTTCGCTCAGAGTTGTTCGCCAAGCTGGCCGAAATTCTTAAAGTCCGGTCGGCCCGTGACGCCGAAGTCGAGCTCCTGGATGTCGTCCGCAAGCTCTGCACGTTTGTTGCCCAGTTGGAGGAATACACGCGGAACACCAAACGCCTGAGCAAACGAGGTCTTGCCGTTCGCGAGGTCATCCTCGCCGCCCAGGAACCAGTAAAAATGGTATTCCACGATCTTCCTGTTGCTTGCGGATTCTCAAAATTTGAAATAGGCGGCAAGGTTCCAACAAAAGAGGTCGAAACCTTCGTCAGTTGCCTCAAAGACACCCTCGATGAGCTCCGCCAGTGTTTCGCCTCACTCCAGAACCGCATGCGACATGATCTTGGCGAACAATTCGGTTACACCGGATCCAAGTTCGCCCAAACGCGGATGGAAATAGCAGCCCGCGCCGAAGGACTCCTCCTTCACGTGACCGAGCCCAAGTTGAAATCATTCTGCTTCCGACTCTTTGACGATCAACTGGCCGAAGGCGAATGGCTGGAATCCTTGGGTAGCCTCCTCGCTCTCCGTCCGCCCCAGCGATGGAGGGATGAAGACGAAGACAACTTTAACCGGGAACTGCCCTCCGCGATTGGGCGCTTTCTCCGCGCCGAGAGCGTTTCCTTCCGCTCCGGGAGTGGCGGCAAATCCGCCCGCGGCATGCGCATCGCTGTCACCCAGGCCGATGGTCAGGAGAAACAGGAGGTTGTCCATTTCAACCAAGACGAGGAAACCCAGCTCCACCAATTGGAGCAGGACATGGTAAAGCTCATCGGCAAAAACAAACGCCTCGGCCTGGCAGCAGCTTCACGTGTCATTTGGACTCAATTGAAAAACACCCCCGAGTCATGAGCCAACCCCGCCACATTCTCGGTCTCTCCGGTGGCAAGGACAGCACAGCCCTTGCTCTCTTCATGCGGGATAAGGTGCCCGAGATGGAATACGTTTTCTGCGACACGGGAAGCGAACTGGACGAAACCATCGACTACCTGAACCAGGTCGAGGCATACCTCGGAAAAAAAATCATCCGTCTCAACCCGCGCGCGAATTTCGATCACTGGCTCGAAGTCTTCGGCGGATACCTGCCCGCTCCGAACATGCGTTGGTGCACCAAGATGCTGAAACTCAAACCGTTTGAGGAATACGTCGGCGAAGGCGAAGTCATCAGTTACGTCGGCATTCGAGCCGATGAGGATCGAGTCGGATACATCAGCACGAAGGAGAATATCAAGGCTGTCTTTCCGTTCAAAGATTACGGCATCGATTACGTCGGGGTCATGAAGATCCTGACTGAGAGCGGAATTGGACTCCCGCCGTATTTGAATTGGGGGCGCACCCACTCCGGTTGCTATTTCTGCTTTTTTCAAAAACCCATCGAATGGGTGCGTCTCCTTGAGGCACATCCGGAGCAGTTCGACAAAGCCCAAGCTTACGAGAAACTCAGCGCCGATCCGGGTAAAACTTTCACCTGGAACCAAGGAATGCCGCTGAGTGAGCTTCGCAGGCCAGAGAATATCGCAAAGATCAGGGCGAAAGCTGATGAGATGAAAGGGCGCTATCGGAAATCTCGGCCAAACAAAAAACTCGTCGATGTTTTAGCAGGGCTTGAAGATGAGGATGTTGGTCCGAAGGCTTGCTTAATTTGTCAACTCTAAGTGTAAAATGGATCTTTCACATTTGTTAAAGCAGTGCCATGTGCTGACGGCTGTGCAATCTTCAGCTGAGTTGTTGCCAACTAATCAACCGGCTGTATACGCATTTTACGAGGCTTTAGATTTTTCGCGTGGAAGTCTTATTGACGAAATTGATTCCTACGTAACGAAAAACGGAAGACATGTTGCCTTAAAGCAAGACGAGTGGCCGTTCTCACTGCAAATTGGGTTCAGAGGGAATCCTTCGCGTTTCCGCGGAGAGGGACGAGCTTTGTGCCAAGCGTTACCAAAACCTCAGCACCAGCCACTGCAACAGCTATTGCTCTTCCTTTCTTTCCTTAGCGAGCCTTTATACGTCGGTAAGACTGAAGACATCAAAGTGCGTTTTCGAGCGCACCACGACAATGGCTTTTTATGGAAAATGAAAGAGTCGTTCAAGCGACCTCCAAATGAATTTGTTATACTTGCGTTTTTTGCAGACGCAAGCCAAGTCCGCTTATTAGAAAGCATCCTTATCCAGGCAATAAATCCACCATTCTGTGATCAAAAAACCTAAATCATGAAGCTCTCCAATGTAACTCCGACATTTATTGAATATCACGCACTTCGCGGAAGCTATGGCCGGGTAACATATTTTGTTACGAAAACTACTTTGCGCGACGCTGCGGAAAATCTGACGCTTGCTCCGCAGGATGCATTAACCTTTAGTGAACGTATCCAGAGGGTAGTGAATTTAAAAAGGGTGGAGCGAGAAATTGTTCCTTACTTAGAGCACAACGACCTGCGTTTCTTTAACGCGCTTGTTTGTATCTTATTGCCAGATTCAAACAGCGTTCAATCATTTTGGGACTTTGAAGAATACAAGGATGACAATAACACTCCAATTGGCGGCCTCGGAAAACTAAAGATAATTAAAGATGTAGGCCGCGTAGTCCTCGACGGGCAGCATCGCTTTATAGCACTTCAGCAATATTGGAAAGCGAAGCGTGACTCTTCTCAAAATGATAAAGAACTCGATATTGCAATTGTATTTGTCGTTGTGGACGAGCTAGGACGAATCGGAACTCAGACGCCTAAGCTCCGCAATAAAACAATTGAGAATGTTCGGAATCTCTTCGCGGTGCTCAACAAAACAGCTCGGTCTGTCGATAAGACGACATTGCTATTGATCGACGATACGAGCATTTTTAATGTCATGACCCGCGGCCTAATGGAGGACAAGGTTATCGACGAGCTTGTAGTTAAATGGACGGGCGGAGATAATCTTCAGCCACGCGATCCATATTTTTCCACCTTAAATGTTTTACGAGATTCAATTTCGTTTTTCCTTTCTGATTTTAAGGAAGAACTAGATGTCGAGTGCGGCAGCGATGCTGACCGCGACGAGCTAAAGAATAAATATTATTCGAATACCCCAGGTTTTGAAGTGCCGACAAATCAGGCGATTGCACGTATTTTTCTTGAAACAGCACCTTACAAAATCTGGAAAAGACATTTAAGACGCCTTCACATAACGATGGTGCCCCAACCGGAGACCGTCACACTCGATCGCTCCCAGGGAAAAGAGCTGGAAACTGTCCGAAATGATCAACTTTGCTTTACTGTAGCGGGCCAGAAGGCGCTGTTCAGGGCTGTTATTGAAGTTTTCAGGGCTCAGCCAAGGAGGGATATCAAGTCGCTGGATGCTGTCTGTAAGCGGGCATCAAGCCTGGTTGAAAGAGGATATTTTAGCCGCCAACGTGGAGAAAATGATGCAAATCCTTTTTATGGGCTTCTATTTGACTCCAAAGGCCGAATGAGTTGGGCGGAAACGCCTGTTGATTTAGCCCGGCGGATTTTTGCAGTTGCATCCGGCAGCAAGGCGGACCGACGAGCTATTATGGATGCATATACCGTTCAAACCTCAAGGCCAGCGACTGTACTGCAAGAATACTGGAAGCGTGCCGGCGTTGGATCTTGATGTTTTAAGTATGAGTGCATGGCTGAAATTCTTGCGTCACTACGGCCCAGTGCCTAGGAATGACAACATGTATGACGAGACGATCCAGAGATCGGCTCGCCGACAGAAGATTCAGCCGATTGATTTTGAGCATCCAACCCAAGCTGAGATTGTCAACTGTTTCAATTGGGCGACGCCTGATCCCGTATCGGTTATCCTCACCGGGACCGCAGGCGATGGGAAAACGCACCTTTGCCGACAGGTGTGGAAGACGCTCAAGGGCGACGATGAAGAGTGGGCATCGGACAGTCCTTACCTGACCATTCAGTTTCACTATCCGAAGGATCGGAAGACCTGGCCGGACGTTGAGGATATGAGCCTTTATCGCTCGGTTAAGATTCACTTCATTCCCATTGGGTCTGATACCCCGAAGCTTGCTTCGGCTTTGTTTGGTGGTCTTCTGAATTCATATTCTTAATGCCTCGTGGGCTTGCCCCGAGGTTCTTTACTCGCGATCTGAGTGGATGGGCGCCCCAGCAAGGCGCGGAATGGGAGCCGGAGAAGGAGGAATTGCTGCAAAGGTTTTGCCAGTCGATTTTTGATCCCGAGGCAGAGGAGATTTTCCTCATTGCCGCGAACGATGGGCAACTCGTCGAGTCGTGGCGACGGTTGAAAGAGACCGAGCATGTGAAGCGAGCACGCAGGATTTTTGAAGAACTTCTCGTCGAGGGGCGAAAGGAACAGTCAGGAGTGCGACTGAAATTCTTCAATCTCAGTTGTGCCAGTTCTGCGGAGCTTTTCGACAGCGCGCTGGATGCTTTCCTCGCTCATTCGGGATGGGACGAATTGAAAACAGAGGTGCCGGGCGAGAACGATCTGTTTGGTCCGAACTGCCCGATCCGCCACAACTACGAATTGCTGGATAGCCCGCTAGTTCGCGGTAGGCTGCGCTCGCTTTTGGAGCTTTGCGACTATAACGGCCTGCACGTTCCTATCCGGCAAATTCTGCTTTTGCTCTCCAACGCAGTCCTTGGCCACCCTGACGCCAAGGATCATCTGATGGCACCCGCTGACGTACCGAAACTTATCGCTGCCGGCACTGTCTCGAAAGCAAGCCTCTACAACAATGTCTTCGGTGGAAATCTTTCCGAGATCCGGCGGCAGTCGATCACGATTTTTGATTTCCTTGAGCGGTTCCAAATCGGCTACGAAACGACGAACCGCGTGGACAACATTCTGATATTCGGCGAAGGCGATGAGTTACTGGGTCCATATTTCGGAGAATTCGTTGCTGCCGACAGTTTTTATGGCGCGGACTCCCGCTACTACGCAGCCAAACGGGAATACATCGAGGGCACGAACGAGAGTGAGGAAAAATCTCAGAAGTTCCTGAACATGCTAATCAGCCAGCGCCGCGGCCTCTTTTTTAAGATTTCCAAGGAGGCAGAGGATGAACTTCATCTCTGGGAACTGACTGTATTCAAGTTTGCAGGCGAATATCTTGATTCCATCGTGGAGGTGCTAAAAGGCGGCGGAACGGTAAAACGCCCGCTTCTCTCGCGGATCGTCAGGGGCTTGAACCGCGTCTTTACCGGAATGCTCATCAACAGCGACCGTGAACTCTACCTGGCGACAAGCGGCAACTACTCACAGGCGAAAGTCAGTCGCATTCTCGTGGAGCGGGTGTCGGTCGACCCGAGCAAAGGTGAGAAGGTTGTTTTACAACACGATCCCGCTGACGGTCGCGTGCTGCTCACCGTGTTCTTTGCTCCGGAGCTTTCGGTCGATTTTCCCCTGACGTTGATTCGCTATGAATTTCTCTCGCGCATTGCGATGGAAGGAGCGTTGCCAGCAAGCTTCTCGAAGGAATGCTACGAAGATTTACTCGCTTTCAAGAGTCGGCTCATCGCCGCCCATGCCGAGCGGCAGGGCGGCGAACAGCCACACACAGGGGCCGCCATCGGCCTCAATCTTCTTACTCTGACCGATCAAGGGATGCCTGATCCGAGATTTGTTGAAATTGTCCCATGACTGTGCTCCCGCCACCACTGCCACCACCGGACAGCTTCGACCAATCCTCCTCGATGTGGGTGGATGAAGCGATCTGGGGCCATCGGCTTTACGACGAGCAGTTGCCGTGGATGGTATTTCTGGAGTTCCTGAATGTCTTTTCCTATGAGGATGACAAGGGGCGTGCTTTCACCGAGCCGGGCGGACTGAATACGCTGAAATATCGTGCCGCGCATCGCCTCCACTTGCGGAACATTCTCTTCAATAATCCGCATCTTGCGGAAGTGCGGCAGGCTTATCCGAACGATAACAACCGCTGGGACGAATGGCTCAGGCGGATGAAGTCGGCTACTGGTATCGCTCACGCGCAGTTCGACTATTTGCGGAAACACTTCCATTCGTTCGACGATTTCTGCGAAACTGTGGCCCTCATTCGCTCGACGAGCCTGGAGGTGAATAGCAACAAGCGGTGGACCTCAAAGTTTGTGTTCCCTTACGGCAGGGACTGCCTGTACGAAGACCTCGACAACAGTGCCTCTACAAATGATCGACGATTCTTCGGGCGCACCGGAGAGATGCTTTATCTCATGCTGTGCCGGACCCAGCATAAGAATGAGTTACTCACAGCGCTGAAAGCGCGATTGGCGAAAACCGACCCGACTTGGGATTCAATCATCAAATGCCTGCAACCCGAAGAGGATGAGCAACTCAGCGGCGAGCGAGCCAATTCGTTTTTGCCCTACGAGCATCACCATTGCTTCGATGACCTCGCAGAAGATTGGCTCTCGATCCTGCGCTTGAACATTCCCGGCTTCGATGTGTTTCCGCACTTGGTTAATCTCGTCGGCCTTCACCTGCTCACATATCAATTGGGCGTCTCGCGGCAGATTCTCGGGCTTGAGACACCTCTCCAGATCATCTGTGAAGTCGTTGCGCCGAAGAAGACGCTGGTTCGGGAAATCTCGTGCGACCTTTACCAAGAGAACAATCTTCTGCCGGCACAGGCCATCGAGACATTCATCTCTCGAATCGAGAATTCACCGGCTTGGCAGCAGGCGCTCAGTGAGAATGGCGCGTTCGAGAAGTGCCGTAAAATTCTGCGTGACGAGGTTCGTTGGGGTGAGGACTACATTGGGTCAAACGAACCTGAACAACTCATCGCAACCCTGCGCCAAGATGCGATGAAACGGCACAGGCCGCACGTCGCCAACATCCATCGCAACTATGGTAGAGAGATCGGTCTCGTGTCCAGACGCGGGACGGTGAAGCTCCGATATGCGCCGACCGATTCCCTGCTGAAGACACTTTTGTTCGCAAACGTCGAGAAACGCACCGAACTGCATCAATTCCTCGAACGCCTCCATACACGCTACGGAATTGTCTTCAGCGACAAACAGGCGGAGCAAGTGCTGCCGAAAGGCGACTTCGAGAAGAAGGCATTCCAGGCGAATTCCCGCCGACTGGAACAGCGGCTTGGCAGCTTGGGCGTGCTCAAGCGACTGTCCGACGGCTGCGCATACGTCGTCAATCCTTACTACGTGACAAAAAATGAATAGCGACGAACTGATTGGCAAGGTTGCCGCAGAGTATCTCCGCGCCCGACTGACAGACGATGACGCCGCAGGCGTCGCTCGATATCTTCTCGACTGCCTTACGGCTGATCAGACGGCGGCCATCGCAAAGACGATTCTTGCCGATGCAAGTCTCAGTCAACTAGTCGAAATCAAGTTGCCCATTCATTTTGTCGGCGAACATGGGTTGCCAACCGTAGCACTGACAACTGAACGCACCACTTACTGGCGTAGTGCATCTTGCAATAAATCCGCGTTGCTCCTTGCAAACACGGGTGATGACGAAGAGCAATCTCTGAAGGATCTCGTGCCAATCGGTGCGCCCCAGCTTCAAGCGCATCCCGGACTTTGGGTGAGCTTGGCGGCGGACGGGCTGCCGATCACTGACCAGCACAGAGGTTGGTGGATCAAATCCATTGAAGGCTTGCTCGAAGTGCGTTCCTTCGCGCTCGACCGCTTTGCCGAATACATCCTTCAGACTCGGGAGGCAATCGATGGTGGCCAGCCAATTTTATTCGCGCTCGGCATGGCATTCCCGGCTCTTCAAATTCCGCGTGACACGGCATTCTTCCATACCCTCAACGACAAGACTGCGGGACACCTGTCGAAGTGGAAGAGTCTCTACGTGCAGGCCATCAGGAAACGTGGGTGCTATCTCGTCAAACAGACACCGAACCAAACGCTGCTCTTGGAAGACGACCTTGTGGTTGCCTTCGAGAAGGTGAAGGACTCGATCCCAGAGAGCATCCATCCAATCATCACTGCCTTCATCCATGCAGGAAGTGGATGGAATCAGGAAGCAGCAGCCCTCGCTAAATGTGAGTGGGAGCTGATTAAGCCACTGTTCGACGGACTCAAGAAGGAGAAATTCAACCTCGGCAAGGCGACGATTGAATTTTACGACGAACGCGAAGCCGATCTGCTGACTACAGACGAGCGCGACTATCTCGCCCGATTGAGCGACAGCAAACGCACGGACGCACAGGAAGAAGACGAGGATTTCTTTCGGCAGCACCGCAATGAGCTGAAGGAGCAACCTTCGCTTAAGGCAAGGTGGGATCGTTTCATTTTCGGCACGCCCATCGAGACTGGTGACTTTCTTCAAGGTGTCGCTCTCTGCCTTGAATGGCTGTTCGACCAGGACATGCCGTCTTCAAAGCGGAAGCTGAAAATCACCAGCGACCGCCGAACCAAAAAGGATCTCAAGGACTCGAACGTGGATGCGGGATTGTTTTTCGCAAGGCGCTACCGCGGGCTCAAGACTCTTTTCGGTCCAAGGGTCACTTGGGACTACGGCGAGCTGCTGAGTTTTGAGTCACTGAGCGAGGTTTGGAAATGCGCTAAAAAGCCATTCGTCAACCGGTCGGTCGCAAAGTCCGCGCTTCAACTGAAGTTCCTTTTAGAACTCGAAGTCGAACTTTCCACCGGATCAACAGAGACGTTCTTCAAGCAACTCGTTTGGATTTACGACCCAAACGCAATCGCGAGCGAGTTCCCAGGCGACTGGTCGCGTCTCGTCCAACATTCGCTTGTCGGATGCCGCGTGAATCGAGAACCGGTCAGCGGTAAGGGCCGGTATCAGTCGCTCGACCTGCGGAACGTTCGAACGCTCTATCCGGCGTATGGTCAGGATCGCGGTTCATTCGTTCCCACCTACAAGAAGGACAACGACATCTCCCTGATTTGGCCTGCCAACCTCGCAACAGCGCAGGAACAGGACTTTGTATCCGAGCCGACCGCCACGAACCTGCTGTCCCTGTTCCAAACCTTTCAGCATAGTTACCTCGAAGCAGTCCGGGGCTTCGCCGAAGAAGGCTTGGCTTGCAAGCTTCTGGTGAAACAGGCTGAGGATTACGGCACGCTTCTCCACACGATTTGCACGGAAGCGAAGGGTGACCGAAATCGCGAGCGGCTTCTGCGGCCATTGCTCGAAATCGGAATCGTCGCCGTGGAAGGCGGGCGCGTGACGGCAATCGTAACTCCCTGGCATCCGCTGCGCCTCGCTGCGATGGCTAACAAGGCACTACAAGTTTCCTCGCTCATTCGCCATTTGCTGACGGCGGAAGACGTTTTCTTCGGCGATTCCCCGCTGTTCTTCAAGGAACTCAAACAGGAATTGATCCACCCCTTCTACCCTGAGATCGTCTTGGGTTGGCTGGCGAAGAAACCGGAGTTGCTGTCACTGACTGATCACCACCTTGATTACAGCCTTCACGAGGCCCCGGTGATCAGTAACGACGGTTACGATGACACAAACGAAAGCCCGTCAGAGACATCCGAACTCATCGTCGATCTCACGAGGCGGTTTCTCGCTCTCTATCCGCACGAGCGGACGAATTTTTCCGTCGTGCTCTATAATTGCGACTCGGCCCGACTTCCACATGCGCTGGTGGACAAGATGACCGAGCTTCACGAGGACGAGGAGGACATGCGCTGCCAGATCATCCTCCGGCACCGCGACGGAATCAAACTGCGCGAACTCTATGAGAAGATCATCGAGTCATCAGACGTGGACGCCGATTCGTTCGTTTCGAGCGAGGCAGCCAAGGACTTCATGGCGCGGTTGCGCATTGGCATCATGGCGGACCAGGCACCCGTGCCCGATCCGAAGGATGGACCGCCTGCTGACATCGTGTTTTTGCAGGACGTGATCGCCCGGCACGCCGGCCTGGAGTGGTATCTGGAGACTTGCGTCGCCGTGGACTCGGAAAATTTCATCCCCGCTCGATGGTCGCGCCGCCGGCCGTCGCCAACAGACGACATGAAGTCAGTCGTCTATCTCTGCTGCCCCGTGCAAACGACCGCTGGATGGTCCTTCATTACGGCACTGACCACCTTTCTCAAGGGCGATTGGGACGGCGTGACGAGCAAACGGCTGCTTCCAGCTCGCAAACTTGATTTCAACGACCCGCTGACCGCAAGCATCTTCAAGGAGATTCACAACCTCGGAAATTGGGTTGTGAACTACGACGAACTTCTCGACCGCCGCCAATTGCTGAATCAGAGCGTCAAAGTGATTCGCTACAAGCAGGGCGCAACGCAGGGGCGGAACATCCTCATTTCTTCGACGGCATCGTTGAGTCTGCTCCGCTCGATGGTATTGGGTCGCGTCAAGGATCTTAATCTCGAACTCGATGACCAGCAATGCCGAGAACTCACCGAGCGTTTTATCAATGATGCGAACGAGATTTCCGGCGACATCGTATTGCGGGCGGCAAAGCGTGGGCGCAACGCGAGCGAGCTGATGGGCGTCGTATTGAGCCGCTACCTCATCCGTTACGAGCTAGGCACGAACCGCAGGTTTGGTTGGTATTTCTTGGACGACTACGCCGAGTGGCTTGGCCAGCGTGAAGAGCAGATCGCCGACATTCTCGCCCTCTCCCCCGAACAGACAACCGACGACGGACTCCAACTCGCCGTCATCATTGCAGAGTCGAAGTATATCGACTACGCCAGCCTCGCCGCGAAACGGAAGGAATCGCAGAAGCAACTCAGAGACACCGTGCGCCGAATCCACGATGCACTCTTCGGCGACCCCAAGCGGCTAGACCGCGATTTGTGGCTCTCGCGATTCTCGGACTTGATGCTGAACGGGATTCAGTTCCCCGCGAACTCCCCGATTGACCTGGCCGCGTGGCGGAGAGCGGTGCGTGACGGCGAATGCGGCATCCACATGCGCGGATACTCACACATCTTTGTGTCCGGCCCGACCGACGCACCCGAGTGTTCGGATTTCGTGACCGTCGCCGAGGCCGAGCAGTCATGGCAGGAGGTCTTCTCGCGAGCACGACTACGGGAGGTGGTGACGAGTTACTGGAAGGACTCGAACCCGACTGGTATTCGCAAAGCCATCGCAGGTGAAGACATTTGGAGCACGCAAGCCTACCGGACGCCGTCCAAGCGCATTCAGATCGTCCAGCACCCGAGCACCGATGATGATTCACCAAATGGAGGAGCATCGCCCGGCGCGGGACCATCAGGCCCACAGCCTCCCGCAGTCCCACCAGCACCGACGCCCGCGACGCCCGCGATGCCCGCAGATACGCCCGCGTCCACACAGGCTGATCCGATGAGCGATCCGGCCTCTGGGTCGGCTTCGCTCTGGGCCTATCCAGCAATCGGTGAACTCGTCGCGAACTACTCCGGCGGCACGCAAGACAGTGCCGCCGATGAGGAATGGCTCAAACAGGTCGAGAGCCGGTGCAAAGGCGCATTGCAGCAGTTCCAGCTTCAATCGAAGCTCGACACGAAAACTTTGACCCCGAACGCGGCGCTGCTGAAATTCCAGGGCAGCGGCAACCTCACTGTCGAACAGGTGCTAAAGCGCCGCTCCGAGTTCCTGACCACGCATGGGTTGAACATGGTTTCTGTCCGTGGCGAGCCGGGCATCGTCGCCATAGCCATCGCGCGTCCGAACCGCCGCATTCTCCATCTCGCGGAGGTCTGGAAAACGTGGAACCCCGACTGCTCGCAAGGAAACTACAATCTGCTCATCGGCGTGAAGGAGGAGGACAGCTGTCCCCTCTTTCTGTCGCCGAAGTCGAACGCACCGCACACGCTGATTGCCGGATCAACCGGGAGCGGCAAGTCGGTGCTCATGCAAAATATCGTGCTCGGGATCGCCTGCACGAATACCCCCGAACAGGCAAAGATCGTCCTTATCGACCCGAAGCTCGGTGTCGATTACTTTGCCTTTGAAGGGATGCCACATTTGCAGGATGGCATAATTGATGACCAAGACAAGGCTATCGCAAAACTTGAGGAATTGGTCGGCGAGATGAACCGCAGATACACCGTCCTCAAAGTGAACAAGGTTGCAAATATTTTCGACCTGAACAAAAAGCCTGACGCCACGGAGCGCTTCCCGTTTTTGTGGATCATCCACGATGAATTCGCCGAATGGATGATGACTGAGAGCTATGCGGACGCCGTCTCCAATATCGTCAGTAGGTTGGGAGTTAAGGCGCGCGCGGCCGGAATTTACCTCGTCTTTGCCGCTCAACGGCCTGACGCGAACGTGATGCCCATGCAGCTCCGGTCGAACTTGGGCAATCGGCTCGTCCTGCGTGTTGACGGGGAAGGCACGTCCGAAATTGCGCTCGGAGAAAAGGGGGCTGAACGCTTGCTTGGAAAGGGGCACATTGCCGCAAAACTGGAAGGCGAACCGCAGATCGTGTTCGGTCAAGTTCCGTTCGTCGAAGACAGCTTCATTTCCGCAGTCGTCAGCCTTTTGTGAAGCTCAAAGACGGCTTCGCCTCATACTACTCGAGTTCCTCCTCAATTTCGGAATGCAGCAAATCATGACCGCTCTGGATGCGTAGCGCAGAAGTTTAAAGAGATTGATAAACATTTGGACGGCTTTTCCCCCAGAGAAACCACATATACGTGTCAATATATACTTGCATTTCCCACCCCATAGTTCTGGTCATGGCACAGATGACCATCTACATTGACGGTGCAACGCAGAAGGCTGTGGAAGCGGCTGCCGCCCGAGATGCACCAGAGTTCAGTAATTTCCTGTTCAGACGAACGCGGTCTTTACCACGGGATGATTTTCCAATAATAAAGATGACTCATCTCGCTCCATCTTTTTTGATTTCCAAACGCACATGAAAGTTTCGCTCAACTGGCTCCTCGAGCTAATAGATTGCCGCCTCACCGCCCCTGAGCTCGAGGCTCTCTTCCGGCGGGCTGGCCTGGAGGTGGGGTCGGTCGAGCGGCGGGGCGCGGACATTGAAAAGGTCGTCGTCGCGCAGATCCTTGAATCGAGCCCGCACCCGAATGCCGATCGCCTGAGCATTTGTCGCGTGGACGACGGTTCCGGAACTCCCCGGCAGATCGTCTGCGGGGCAAAGAACTACAAGCCCGGGGATAAAGTCCCGCTCGCGCTTCCTGGCGCGGTGATGCCTGGGGGCTTTAAAATCAAGTCCGGCAAGCTGCGTGGGGTCGAGAGCGAAGGGATGATGTGCAGCGCGAAAGAGCTTGGCCTTGCGGAGGATGCCGAAGGCCTCCTGATTCTGCCGCCCGATGCCGCCGTGGGCACGCCGATCGGGAACCATTTTCCTTCCGACGTGCTCTTTGAGCTTGAGATCACCCCGAACCGTGCGGACTGGCTGAGCCATCTCGGGATCGCGCGCGAGATCGGGGTTTTCACCGGCCTGCCCGTGAAGCCGCCCGCCATTCCATCGGCCGCATTTGCTCCCGCCCGCGAGGCGGTTGCGCTCGAGGCGAAGGAGTGCCCGTATTATACGCTGCGGAGGATTTGCGGGGTCAAGATCGGCCCGAGCCCGCAGTGGCTCTGCGACCGCCTCTCCGCAGTCGGGCTTCGCCCGATCAACAATGTCGTGGACGTCACCAACTACGTCCTCCTCCATCTCGGCCAGCCGCTGCATGCGTTCGACGCCGCGAAGATCTCAGGGCCGCTCCGCGTCAGGCGGGCGGGCGAGGGGGAATCCTTCCGCGCGCTCGACGGTCGCCAATATTCCCTGACTGGAGAATTTTTGGTTATAGCCGATGCGGCCCGCCCGGTTGCTTTGGCCGGGGTGATGGGTGGGGAGGATTCCGGCGTCTCATCTGAGACGACCGACATTTTGCTTGAGAGCGCTGTCTTTGATCCGGCGTCCGTGCGGCGCGCCTCGCGGGCGCTCGGGCTGATCAGCGAATCGAGCTACCGGTTCGAGCGCGGTGTGGACCCCGAGATGGTGGCCTCTGCCTCCGCGCTGGCTGCCGGGCTGATCGTGCAAGTTGCCGGCGGGGTTGCGGAGGATGTCACCCTGGAAGCCGGGGCCCACTGCGGCCGGCAGGATGTCTCCCTGCGGCATGCCCGGGTGCGCTCGCTGCTCGGCGCGGATCTTTCCGATGCGGAAATCGAGGAGGCCTTAAAAAAAGTTGGCCTCGAGAAACTGTCCGGTGGCGACCCATCGACCTGGTCCGTGCCAGGGTTCCGACGCGAGCTGTCGCGCGAGGTGGATCTCATCGAGGAGGTCTCCCGGGTGATCGGCATCGAGCGCATCCCCTCGCGCGCCGCCGGAATTTTCGCCCCGTCGTCCCCGCCCGATGCCGCCTATGATTTTTTGATGGATCGCCGGCGCGCGCTGGCAGGGCTCGGATTTCATGAGGCCCGCACGAGCACGCTCATATCGGCCGCCGATGCCGCGTGGTTCGGGCCGGCAGTCGAGCTGAAAAATCCGTTTGGCGATGACCAGTCGCGGCTGCGGACGAGCCTGCTTCCCGGGCTTCTGGCCGCGCTGAAGCGGAACCTTGACCGCGGCGCGCCAGGCGCGCTCCTGTTTGAATGCGGGCGCGTCTTTTCTTTGTCCGGCGAGGCCCAGCGGATCGCGCTGGTGGCGGCAGGAGAAATCTCGCAGGCCGATTGGCGCGGCGGCCCGCGCCGGTGCTGGGACGTCTTCGATCTCAAGGGGGCCGCGGGCGAGCTTGCGGGCCTTACAGAAGACGACTTCTCCCCCCTCCCGAATCCGCCGCTCCCGTTCGGGGCTGCGGTCGAAGTTTTCAAGAATGGTGTCCGCATCGGCCTGCTTGGGATCCTGCATCCCGGCGAGGCCCGGAAGCTAGATGCCCACGCGCCGGTCGTTGCGGCCGAGTTCGACGCCGCCGCATGGCAGGC
Source organism: Verrucomicrobiia bacterium (assembly GCA_037127695.1). Lineage (GTDB taxonomy): Bacteria > Verrucomicrobiota > Verrucomicrobiia > Chthoniobacterales > Terrimicrobiaceae > QYQL01. The sequence goes on from JBAXXX010000032.1 coordinate 27,719, forward strand.
GGCGCTCCCCGGCACCGCTGCCGCCAAGCCGCTTCCGAAGTTCCCCGGGTCCACTCGCGATATCGCCATGGTCGCTCCGCTCGCCCTCTCCTACGGCGACGTGCGCCGGGCCGTCCTCACGCAAAAAGAACCTCTCCTTGATGCAGTCGTCCTCTTTGATCTATTTACGGACCCCTCAGAAAAAAATCTTCCTTCCGACAAAAAATCTCTTGCTATTTCCTTGACATTCCGTTCGCCCGAGCGGACGTTGACGACAGAGGAAGTCAACGGGTCCGCAGATCGGATAAAAGCCGGGCTGAAGGAACGCTTGAAAGTGGATTTCCGCTAACCGTTCTTTTCACAGAATTTCGCGGTGAGACGAGCTTCCCACCGCATCAGATTTGCCCTGCTGTGTTCGCGATTACACTTAGCAAACTTCCGAACCGATAATGAATTATCAACCCGGAGGCTGGGCTTGCTGGCGCAATGACATGCCTTCACTGGAAGTCAGCGCGCAGGCAGGCGGTCATCCACCCTATTACAAGGGAACGGGAATTGCTTCGAAACGGCATGAGCGGGGCAAAATATTTAGGACGTTAGAATGTTAGAGAGATCGGCGCCGTAAGGTGCGGCGGCCGGTCAGAACTCCCTTGGGAGAACTGACAGTTCGCAGCAGAAAAGGAGGCGGTGGGCGGGTGCAAACGCCCAAGCTTAGGTGGCTGGTGGCGCCCGCCCTTCCCAAGGGAGGCAGCCCGCCATGGGGCTTCTCTCTGCAAGGAGGCTGGGGGGGCTGCCCTCCAGCGTCAGCGCGATCACTTCCCGGCCAAATTCCACGCCAAGATCGTGCAATAGGGCCTGCGGAAATGCGCGCATGTCGACAGCATGTCGATATGTCTTGCAGATTCGCCCTAACGGATTGTTACTGAGCTTTCGGCATGTCCATGGGGAGCGCCGGAAAATTGCTGATTGTGCTCCCGGCGTGGTTGAACTGCAGGTTGTGAGTGCTGATTGGAAACCGAATGGACAGAAGCCACCTCAACAATCTCATCCCGGAATGTGTCCGGGGTTGCAGCCACTATACTCCAACGCATAACGTTCTCGGAAAACAGGAGGCTCACACGAAGGCGCTAAGGCGCGAAGAAACCTCAGGACGTTATGGTAAAAGCCGATTCTCAGAATCCGAATTGATCATGCGGGGGAGTATCGCTTGATGCAGCTACGGAACTGGCGTCCCAAGCCTTGGACCTCCCGCCCAAGCCCGAGCGACCAGCCGTTGCGCAGTGAGCTGTTCAGCCTCGACCAGCTGGTTTCTCATGCCAGGGACCTCGCCGCCAGCCACCGGGTCTCGACCGGGCGCGGCACCAGCCGGCTGCTGGAACGCTTGGATCACAACGCCAGAAGCCTGGAGGTTTTCAACCGGGAAACTCTTGCGGTGGATCCGGCACGGCGGGTCACGCATGCCGCCGAGTGGCTGCTCGACAATTTTTACCTGATTGAGGAGGAGATTCAAATGGTCCGGCGGCATCTTCCGCCAGGCTACAGCCGCGAGCTCCCGCGGCTGGTTGATGGCGTCTCGGACGGCTTCCCCCGGGTTTACGGCATCGTTCTGGAGCTGATTTCCCATGTGGATGCGCAGATCGATCTCGTCCCCTTGGACGCATTCATCGCTGCCTACCAATCGGCTGTGCCGCTCAAGCTGGGCGAGCTGTGGGCGATCCCGATCATGCTGCGGCTGGGGCTGATCGAAAACCTGCAGCGGGTTGCGACCCGGCTGCAGGCGGCTCGCCAGGATCGCGATCTTGCGGACCAGTGGATGCAGCGCTTGCAGGAAATCTCTGAGACCGCCCCCTCACGGCTGGTGGGCGCCATGGCGGAGATGGCGGAGTCCGGGCTTTCGCTATCGAGCTCGTTTGTCGCGGAATTCTGCCAGCATCTTTCGCGCCAGAGTGCTCCTTCGATGCACTGGGTGCGCGACTGGCTGGCGCAAACGCTTGCCGAACGGGGCGAGTCGATCGAGCAGCTGGTGCACCAGGAAAGTCAGATGCAGGCGGCCGATCAGGTTTCCGTCAGCCACAGCATCAACAGCCTGCGCTTCCTGGCCGGGCTGAACTGGAAGGATTTTGTGGAGGGGGTGAGCCATGTCGAACAATCGCTGAGGGAGGATCCTGCGAAGGTTTATACGGGCATGGATTTTGCGACGAGGGATTCCTACCGTCACGTCGTGGAGGAGGTGGCCCGCTCCTCCGCCCGGCCGGAAGCGGAGGTGGCAAAACTGGCGGTCAGGTTGGCGCTGGAGCAGATGGAGAAAGCGGGCGCTGAAGATCGCCGCTCCCACGTGGGATATTATTTGGCAGGCAAGGGACGCCCGCTCTTGGAACGGGCTGCGGCAGCGCGCGCCGATTGGAAAGGCGCTGTTCCAAGAGCCATCCGCCGCGCGCCGCTGGCATTTTATGCGGGGAGCATCATCCTGATCACCTCGCTGGGAACAGCCCTTTTCCTCACTTGGGCGGAGGGGTTGGAAATGCCAGCGGGCCAGCGCGCGCTCTTTGCCTTTCTCTTCGCCCTGGGGTTCAGCCACCTGGCGGTTTCGCTCGTCAACTTGCTCTCGTCATTTCTGGTGCCGCCGCGCCTTCTTCCACGGCTGGACTATTCCGCCGGAATCCCCGCGCATCACCGCACGGTGGTCGTCATCCCGACGATTCTGGGAGGCCCTGGTGATGTCGCGCCGCTGATCGAGGCCCTGGAGATCCATTGCCTGGGTAACAAGGATCCCAACCTTTGCTTTGCCCTCCTGACGGATTTTCCGGATGCTGCCGAGGAGAGCCAGCCCGGGGACGCTGGCCTGGTGGAACAGGCGAGGGAGGGCATCGAAAGCCTGAACCTGAAATACCAAACCACCGAGGCGGCGGGGTTTTTTCTCCTGCATCGCCCGCGCCGCTGGAACGAATCCGAGGGGCGCTGGATGGGATACGAGCGCAAGCGGGGAAAGCTGACGGAATTCAATGCCCTCGTGCTCGGCGGTCCGGCGGATCGGTTTTCTGCGATCGTTGGGGAGGTTTCCCTCCTGAGAACCTGCCGGTTTGTCATCACCCTCGATACGGATACCCAGCTTCCGCCCGGGGCCGCCCGGCAGCTTGTCGGCGCGATGGCCCACCCGCTGAACCGGCCGGCTATCGACCCGGTAAAAAACATTGTGACCGAGGGCTATGGCATCCTCCAGCCCCGGGTCGGGGTGAGCCTGCCGAGCGCCGGGCGCTCGTGGTTCTCCCGGATTTTTTCTGGCGACGCGGGGATCGATCCCTACACCCGGGCCTCGTCGGACCTCTACCAGGACCTGTTTGACGAGGGATCCTTCATCGGAAAGGGGATCTACGATGTCGAAGCCTTCGAGCGGGCGGCGGCCGGGCGGTTCCCCGAGAATCTTGTTCTCAGCCACGACTTGATCGAAGCCTGCCATGCCCGCTCGGGACTGATCAGCGATGTCGAATTTTTCGAAGCTTATCCCTCCCGCTATGCGACCGATGTCAGCCGGCGACACCGCTGGATCCGTGGGGATTGGCAGATCGCGCGCTGGCTCTGGCCGCGCGTCGCGGACTCGAGCGGCAGGATGGCCGCCAACCCGATCTCGCTTTTGTCGCGGTGGAAAATTGCGGACAACATCCGGCGCAGCCTGGTGCCGGTGGCGCTGTCGGCCCTTCTTGTTTGGGCGATCCTTGGCGCTCCCCGCTTTGGGCCGGGAGGGATGCTGCCGGTCTTCTTCATTCTGCTGGCGCCCGCCCTTCTCACCATCGCCCTGGATCTCCTTCGCAAGCCGCAGGAGCTCCCCTGGCTGCTGCACCTGCGGGGGGCGCTGGGTTCGACCGGGAGGCATCTCTGCCAGGCGGCGCTGGCCGTCGCCTTTCTGCCCTACGATGCCCTGCTGAGCGCCGATGCGATCGGGCGAACATTATGCCGGCTGCTGGCCACGCGAAAGCGGCTGCTGGAGTGGAAGACATCGTCCGAGGCGGAACGTTCCGCGCGTGGCGATCTTCTGGGGTCCTACGGCCGGATGTGGGTTGTGCCTGCTGCGGTTCTTGCGGCGGCGGCCCTTTTGCCATCAGCTTGCATCGGGTGGCCGGTTCTCCTGCTGTTTGCCCTCTGGCTAGCGGCCCCCTGGATCGCCTGGCTGCTCAGCCAGCCGATCGCTCCGCCGCCATCCGGGCTGAGCGAAAGCCAGCACAGGTTTCTCCGGAGGACCGCTCGCAAGACGTGGCGGTTCTTTGAGACCTTCGTGAACGAACAGGAAAATTGGCTGCCCCCGGACAACTTTCAGGAATCTCCCGGGCCGTTCGTGGCATCGCGAACCTCGCCAACGAACATGGGGCTTGCATTGCTCGCCAACCTGGCGGCACGGGATTTTGGCTATATCGCGGCAGGCGAGCTCATCGCGCGCACGCAGAACGCGTTCGCCACGATGGGCCGGCTTCGCAAACACCGCGGGCACTTTTTTAACTGGTATGACACGCGCACGCTCGAGCCGCTGCGGCCGTTCTATATCTCCAGCGTCGATAGCGGAAACCTCGCCGGGCATTTGCTCACGCTGGCGCCAGGCCTTGACGAGATCCAGGGGCAGAGCCTTTTCGATCCCCAGGTCTTCTCCGGGCTGCAGGACACCCTGGCGGTCCTGAAGGATTTTCCGGGCATCCGGACGGACGATGTCGAAGCGATGTTGGATCGGGTGCCGGGCGGCCTGCACGAACGCTTTCTTCTTCTCCGGCGCATCCAGGACCATGCGTCTCAGATGAAGGCCGATTCCGGCACGGAGCAGAGCTGGTGGGTTGAGGCTCTCAAGAGCGGCAGCCGCAGCCATGCGGAGGATCTGCTCTTCGTTGCCACCTGGCTGGCCCTCCCTCTGCACCCTTGGAAAACAGCCGGCCTCGACGCCGGTTTGGCGGACAAGCTCGCCGCTCTCAATGAGTCGCCGACCCTGCACGAAGTGGCGGAGCTGGATCAGACCCTGTGCCCGTCTATTGAGGAAATCCTGCAGGCCGGGAGATCGGAGCAGGTGGAGCTGCGGGTGAGGGAGTGGCTTGCCGAGCTGCTTCCCTGCCTGCATGAAGCGAGCGATCGGGCCGGGCGGCGCATCAGCGAGCTGGAGGCACTCGCCCGCCAGAGCATCGAGCTCGCGGATATGGATTTTCAGTTCCTGTTCGATGCCCGCCGCAACCTCTTTTCGATCGGCTTCAATGTCGAGGAACATCGTGCCGACACCGGCTCGTATGACCTGCTGGCCTCGGAGGCCAGGCTGTGCAGCTACGTCGCCATCGCGACCGGGCAGGTCCCGCAGGACCACTGGTTTTCCCTTGGGCGCCTCCTGCAGGCCTCGCATGGCCAACCCGTTCTCGCTTCCTGGAGCGGATCTTTGTTCGAGTATCTGATGCCGCTGCTGGTGATGCCAAGCTACGAGAATACCCTGCTCGACCAAACCTATAGGGGGGCCGTCGAACACCAGATCGAATACGGGCGCTCCATCGGCATCCCCTGGGGGGTCTCCGAGTCGGGCTACAACCGCACGGATGTCCACCTCAACTACCAGTATCGCGCCTTCGGAGTTCCTGGCCTGGGGCTCAAGCGCGGGCTGGCAGATGACCACGTGATTGCCCCCTACGCCACGGCCATGGCGCTGATGGTCATGCCCCGGCCTGCCTGCGAGAACCTTCAGCGCTTGCAGGAGCAGGGCCGCGAGGGGGCTTATGGATTTTATGAGGCGGTGGACTACACTCCGTCCCGCATTCCGCCAGGCCAATCGGAGGCGACCGTCCGCTCGTTCATGGCCCACCACCAGGGAATGAGCCTGCTTGCGCTCGCCTACGTTTTGCGCGATCGCCCCATGCAGCGGCGGTTTCTCGCCTGCCCGCATCTTAAGGCCGCCGACCTGCTCCTCCACGAGCGCGTGCCGAAGACGGCCACCTGCATTTTGTCCGAGGACAGGACGGCGGGAAAATCCCGGAAAATTGCAGGGGCGGATGAGGGGACCATGCGGGTGATCCCCAACCCCAGCCTGCCGGCGCCGGAGGTTCACCTCATGTCGAACGGGCGCTACCACATCGCCATCACGAGCGCCGGGGGCGGCTACAGCCGCTGGCAGGATCTGGCGGTGACCCGGTGGCGCGAGGATCCCACCCGGGACTGCTGGGGGACGTTCATCTACCTCCGAGACACCGAGAGCGGGGAGTTCTGGTCCACCAGCTACCAGCCAACGCTCCGGATCACAAAAAACCATGAGGCGATTTTTACCCAGTCCCGGGCAGAATTTCGTCAGCGCCATGTTGGTATCGAGACCCACGCAGAAATCAGCGTCTCTCCGGAAGACGATCTGGAGCTCCGGCGCGTGACGCTGACCAACCATTCCGATGTGGTCCGCACCCTGGAGCTGACCAGCTACGCGGAGGTCGTGATGGCCCCCCCGGCAGCGGACGTCGCCCACCCGGCATTCAGCAACCTCTTTGTCCAAACGGAGTTCCTTTCCTCCCACCCTGCGATCCTCTGTACCCGGCGAGCCCGTTCGGAGACGGACCGACCTCCATGGCTCTTCCATCTTCTGGTCGGGCAGGGCGGCAAGCAGGGGGAGACGTCCTGCGAGACGGATCGGGCACGGTTCATCGGGCGGGGGCATTCGCTGGTGAGGCCGGACGCGATGAGAGGGGTGGCTCCGCTCTCGAACACGTTCGGCTCGGTGCTCGATCCGATTGTCGCGCTCCGGCGGGAAGTCACGCTCCTTCCCGGGGAGAGCGCCCGGATGGATTTTATCTTGGGAATGAGCGACCACCGCGATGGGGCCCTCGCCTTGGTGGACAAATACAACAGCATCCGGATGGCCGACCGGACGCTCGATCTTGCCTGGACGCACAGCCAGGTGACTCTCCGCCAGCTCAATATCACTGAGGCTGAGGCCCAGCTTTATTCCCGCCTCGTCAGCAGCCTGATCTACTCCGGCCCCTCGCGAAGGGCATCCCCCACCACGTTGCTTGCGAACCGGCGCGGCCAAAGCAGCCTCTGGAGCTACGGAATTTCCGGTGATCTGCCGATCCTCCTGCTTCGCATCCGCGACAGGGAAAACATCGATTTCGCACGCCAGCTCATCCAGGCCCATGCCTACTGGCGCATGAAGGGGCTGACTGTCGATTTCGTCATCCTCAATGATGATGATTCCCTTTACCGCCAACCCCTGCACGAGGAGATCCTCGGCATGATCGCCTCCGGAAGCGGGGCGCAGATGCAGGACAGGCCGGGCGGGATTTTTCTGCGGCAGGTCGACCAGGTGTCCAACGAGGACCGCATCCTTCTCCAGTCTGTTGCCCGGGTTGTCCTGCTGGATGAGAACGGGACGCTCGCCGAGCAGATCGAGCGCCCCGCGATTCAGGAGGCCTCGATCGCTGCGCTTCCGATCATGCGCGCGCCGGTGCATTCCTCCCCGGAACTGCCTTGGCGCGATCTGGTTCTTCACAACGGGCTGGGCGGGTTCACCGCAGACGGCCGGGAGTATGTGATCATGCTGAGAAATGGGGAGACCACACCTGCACCCTGGGTGAATGTGCTGGCAAATTCGGCTTTCGGCACGGTTGTTTCGGAAAGCGGCAGCTCGTATACGTGGTCGGAAAACTGCCACGAATTCCGCCTTACTCCTTGGACAAATGATCCCGTGAGCGATTGCGGCGGAGAATTTTATTACATCCGGGATGAGCACACCGGGCGGTTTTGGTCGCCGACTCCTTCGCCGGCTCGTGGCAACACGCCTTATGTGATCAGGCACGGTTTCGGCTATACGGTTTTCGAGCACATCGAGGAGGGCATCTCCTCGGAGCTGTCGATCTACGTGGCGACAGATGCCCCAGTCAAATTTGGCGTCTTGAAAATCCGCAACCTTTCGGGCGTCCCGCGGCGGCTCTCCGCGACGGGATGCTGGGAGTGGGTGCTGGGGGATCATCGCCAGAAAAATCTTCCGCACGTGCAGACCGAGATGGATCCGAAGAGCGGGGCCCTGCTGGCCCGCAACCCTTACAATACTGAGTTCCCCGAGCGGATCGCCTTCATCGATGTTGACGACTCCTCACGGAGCTGCACCGGCGACAGAAGGGAGTTTTTCGGGCGCAATGGAACCCCCGAAAATCCTGCGGCCATGAAGCGCAAGCGGCTGTCCGGGAAAGCCGGGGCCGGGCTGGATCCTTGCGGGGCGGTGCAGGTTGCGTTCGACCTTGATCCCGGACAGGAGCGCAAGGTGTGTTTTCGGCTTGGCGTCGGCCGGAGCCTTGGGGACGTGCAGGCGCTGATCCAGCGTTTCCGCCGTCCGTCCGCCTCGCAGCTCGCGCTCGAGGAGGTCTGGAAATACTGGAACCGCACCTTGGGAGCCATCCAGGTCGAAACCCCTGACCCGGCCGTCAATATCATGGCCAATGGATGGCTGCTTTACCAGACGCTGAGCTGCCGGGTTTGGGCCCGGACAGGGTTCTACCAATCCGGCGGGGCGTTTGGATTTCGCGATCAGCTTCAGGACACCATGGCGCTCGTGCATGCCGAGCCGGCGCTGGTCCGGGAACACCTGCTTCGGGCCGCCTCGCGCCAGTTCCGCGAGGGAGATGTCCAGCACTGGTGGCATCCGCCGCAAGGGCGTGGCGTGCGCACCCATTTTTCTGACGACTTCCTCTGGCTGCCCTATGTGACATGCCGCTACGTGTCGGCCTTGGCGGATACCGGCGTGCTTGACGAGCCAGTTGCCTTTATCGAGGGGCGCCCGGTGCGACCGGAAGAGGAGTCCTCGTATGAGCTCCCTGTCTGCACCGAGGAGTCCGCCACGCTTTATGAGCATTGCGTGCGGGCGATCAAGCACGGGCTCCGGTTCGGCAGCCACGGGCTCCCGCTGATCGGCTGCGGGGACTGGAATGACGGGATGAACATGATCGGCAAAGAGGGGCGGGGGGAAAGCGTCTGGCTGGCCTTCTTCCTGCACGACGTGCTCACCCGGTTTTCAGGCCTCGCGCGGTCCCGGGGGGATGGCGACTTCGCTACCACCTGCACCGACCAGGCCGCGGTGCTCCAGAAGAACATTGAGCGGAACGGATGGGATGGCGAATGGTATCGGCGGGCCTACTTTGACAATGGCGATCCGCTGGGATCGCACCTGAATCCCGAATGCCAGATCGACGCGCTCCCGCAAAGCTGGGCGGTGATCAGCGGGGCGGGCGACCCCCGGCGCGCCCGGAAAGCCATGCTTGCGCTCGAGCGGCGGCTGGTCCGCCGCGAGGCCGGGCTGATCCAGCTTTTTGATCCTCCCTTTGATCGCTCCGACCTCAACCCCGGCTACATCAAAGGCTACATCCCCGGGGTCAGGGAAAACGGCGGGCAATACACGCATGCGGCGATCTGGGCAGCGATGGCCTTTGCGCTTCAGGGCGAAACCGGGAAGGCGTGGGAGCTCCTGGGCATGCTCAATCCGATCCGGCACGGGGACACGCCAGAGAAGATCGCGACCTATAAGGTGGAGCCCTACGTCGTCGCGGCAGACGTCTATGGGGTTGCCCCTCACACCGGCCGGGGTGGATGGACCTGGTATACCGGCTCCGCCGGCTGGATGTATCGCCTGATTGTGGAGACGCTGATCGGAATCGAGCGGGATGGCGACAGCCTGCGGCTGACCCCGCGGCTTCCCGAAGCCTGGCAATCCCTCAAAGCCCATTACCGCTACCACCAGACCCAATACCACATCGAACTGGTCAGGATCCCCGCCCAGCCGTCAGTCCCACGGAATCAGGTTTTCCTAGATGGGCAGGAGCTGCCGGATCCCGGGCTCGTCCCCCTGCTGGACGACCGCCGCGACCATGTGGTCGAAGTGCGGATCCCCTCGCCGGGAAAAATTCAACCGGGATAAAGCATTGATTTGCCCGGGCGAGCCGTTCGGGAAAGCCCTGGCAGGCGGGCCGGCAGCGTTCACACGTGGAGGAAATGCTTGAGCTGGGCCTTGAGTTCGGAGCGGGCGCGGAAGAGGAGGCTTTTGACTGCGGGGACGGTGGTGCCCAAGACCTTGGAGATATCCTCATAGGGCATATCCTCGTAGCGGCGGAGGACCACTGCCATCCGCTGCGCTTCGGGCAGGGAGGAGATCGCCCGGGCGATGGCTTCCTGCAGCTCCCCTTCAGAGGCCTCCTCTGACGCCGAACGCGCCGAGGCATCGGGATGCCCGCGGGGTGCGCGGTCGGGATCGTCCGCATCGATCGGCACGAGGTGCGCGCGGCGGCGGCGGCGCATTTCGTTGAAGACGAGATTGCGGGTGATGGTGAGCAGCCAGGTGGTGAATTTTGCAGAGGGCGTGTAGCGAGGTGCGCTTTGCCAGACGCGGACGAAGACCTGCTGGGCGATGTCCTCGGCCTCCGCCTCGCCGCCGAGCATTTTTGCAACCGTCCCCACGATGCGCAGCTGGTGCCGCTCGACGAGCGATTCGAACGCCCGCTCGTCACCCCGCTTCACGTCCAGCATGAGAGCGATGTCGTCGGCGTCGTCATCGGTGCGGTTGTTGTCAGGCATCGTCGGGAGAGTGCTTGGATTAAACCACGGTCGGCTGCCGATGGCTCGCGAAATTCCTCTGTCGGAAGTGTCTGGCGAATGTGCCGACAAGGAGGGCGGAGGGTCGCAGTCGTCTGCTGGATGATTCTGAAAGTCATGTTTTCCCCCGCCGCGTTGCGCACACGCTGCCGCGAAGGCTTGACCTCGCCCAGAAATTTCTCTAGCAGCCTGTCGGACTTTACCAAGCCTGCGGCTTGAAAAAAACCGAGGAAC
>JBAXXX010000033.1:0-37348 GCA_037127695.1 Verrucomicrobiia bacterium
CGCAAACGTCACAAACGTGCCAAATCACTTTCCGGCGAGATCAGGACCTCTGAACCTACAGCGCGCTCCTCACGGGGCTGAGCGGAGATGTCGTGGGAGGTGCGGCCTCCTGGACGGTCACCAATGCGGGATGGTCCGGGCGCTTCGCCTACAGCACCGGCAGCATCGACTTCACTCTCGACGCCATTCCCGAACCGGGCGCCCTCGCCCTGCTCGCCTTTAGCTCGCTCCTGATCGGCATGGCGGCCCGGCGGCGAAGAGCAGGAGAGGCTTAGGAGCCGTCACAGCGCGGCAAGGGATGCGCGCATCGAGCCGACGCAGGCTTTGAGCGCGGCGTCCGGGCTTTCCACATCGGCCTCATACTCGATGACAGCCATTCCGTCGAAGCCTCCGTCGAGAAGGGCTTTTGAAAAGGCGGGGAGGTTGAGGTTGCCGGTGCCGACGACCACATCGCTCCACCGGCCGCTCGGCGCGAAAAGAAAATCCTTGAAGTGGACTCCGGTGATGCGCCGGCCGAACGCGGAGGCCCACTCGACAGGGTCGCCAGGGTTCCCTCCGGCCTGCATCGCCCAGGCCGTATCGATGCAGACCCCGATTTCCGGACCTCCGAGCGCCGTGAGGTGATCCAGCACATCCCGAGAACCGCCGAACATGTAGCCCCCGTGGCAGTGGATGCCGACCCGGACGCCAAACTCCCTGGACCAGGCGCGGACTTTGGGGATGGCTGCCAGATACGTGTCGATCTTGAAGTGGGCCGAGATGTGCGTCGCGCCCGCGATCGCCGCGCACTCGAACCAGGCTTTCTCGCCGTCGGAGCCGACGAACGTCTGGACTCCCAGGGAGACGATCCGCACGCCGGCGTCCGCATAGATGCGCTCGGTTTCGCCGAAGCCCTGCGGGTTGTTGAAGTCCGCATGAATCCCGCAGAGTTCGACCCTGTCGAGGCCGATCCCGCGGACTTTCACCGCGACGGTCGCGCTGTCTTTGAAGTGGCGGAAGCAGTAGCTCTGGACGCCAAGGTTTTTTGAGATGTGGTTCATTTGTCTGGTTGGGTTGATGGTTGACCTAAGCCTGTTAAAGACAGCAGCTCCTCGGCGGTCGTGCAGGCTTTCGGAATCTGAAACACAGCGCAGAGCTCGCCCAGGCGACCGGCGTGGATATCCTGCGCCGCGACGATGCGGCCGAGAGGATGTGACTGCACGGATTGCGCCGCCCAGTGGGAAATCGCGCCGGCCCCGAGAAATCCGAAGGAGATAGGATTGTTGCTCATTGCAAAAGAATATTGATCGGCCAGTAAATAGCTATCTGGCATAAAGGATCAACATGCAATGGTTGTAAGAAAATAGGATTTTCTATGGAAAATGAATCCCCCGGAACAGCATCTCCTCCCTTGGAGCTTTTAACCGTCCGGCATTACCGGCAGGCTGCAGGCTAGAACCGCTCCTCAGGCTCACCGAGCCATCCACGCGCAGGCCGCCGCCGGTGATGCGCTCGGCCGAAGAATCTTTTCATGTCTTCTGTGTGTGTTAATGATTCGCTATGGGGATATCTGTTCACGCGAGCCGATCGCTTTCTGAAACGGGACGGGGACCCGAGTCCATTCCGGCGCAGGGATTTTCGAGGGGGAGCCGTGATCACGGTTAACGGAGAGAACCGGCAGCTGAATGCGGCGACCGTCTCTGGACTTGTCGAAGAAATGAAGCTTCCTGCTCCGCTCCTGCTGATCGAGCACAACGGCACGGCGCTCAGAAAGGCGGATTGGGAAGGCACTCCCCTTTGCGATGGCGACAGGATCGAGATCCTGCGGATCTCCGCAGGAGGGTAGAGGAATCCCCATTGCTTCAGCGGATGTTCCCTAATCGGACGCCGCTCAAACATGGAGTTGCCGCGACGGACTCCAGCAGGCGGCCCCCTGTCTCGAAAAGCCCTCGCGCAGCCTGAACCGCCCCGCTGTGATTTCTCCGGGCCTCCCGGCGCTAGCCGCTGACCGCCGCTCTGAGAATCTCTGCGGGATGGAGGGCCTTGCGGCCCGTTCCGTCGTGGATTTGGTGCCGGCAGCTTGTTCCCGGCGCTGCGACGAGGGATTCGGCCGACGCCTTGCGGACGGACGGGAAAAGAACGAGGCCCCCGACTTTCATCGAGATGTCGTAGTGCTCGGACTCGTAGCCGAACGAGCCAGCCATGCCGCAGCATCCGGACGGGACGGGTTTCACGGAGTAATTTTTCGGGAGCGAAAGCATCCGGATCGTGGGCTCGAGCGATGCGATCGCTTTCTGGTGGCAATGGCCGTGGAGGTGGATGGTCCGGGCCTCCTCGGTGAAAAGATCGGGGGTGATCCTCCCGGCCTCTGCTTCGCGGGCGATGAACTCATCCAGCAGGAGGCAGTTCGGGGCAAGGGCCCGCGCGACGGATTGCAAGGCGGGACCGACAAGAACCGGATATTCGTCGCGGAAGCCAAGGATGGCCGAAGGCTCGATCCCGATGAGCGGCTCGTCGTGCGAGATGGTTCCAGAGAGGGCAAGGACATTGCGCTCGGCAAACTTTTTTGCACGTCTGAGGAGGCCCTTTGAGAGGGAGGCCCTCCCACTTTCGGCATGCTCCGGGATGGCGACCTCGTAGCCGAGGAGCTCGAGGAGCTCGACCGTGGCGATCCCTGCGTCGAGGTCGTTGTAATTCGTAAACTCGTCGCAGAAGAGATGCACCCGGCCGATGCGGACTTTGCGTGGAGGCAGCGGGCTGCGGGTTTTCCACCAGTGGCGCAAGGTCATGCGATTGATTTCCGGAAGCGTGCGGTCCGGGTGGAACCCCACGGTTCGGTTGAAAGCTTTCCGGATCCACGGCGTCTGGAAAAGCGCGTTGTAGATGGCGGGAAAAATCGAGGCGATCCGTGCGCTGGCGGAGAATCCCGCGACGAGCCTCGAGCGCAGAGGAACTCCGTGGGAGTCGTAGTAATGCTGGAGGAACTCGGCTTTGAGCTTTGCGATATCCACGCTCGACGGGCACTCGCTCTTGCACGCCTTGCACGACAGGCAAAGATCCATGACCTCTTTGATCTCGTCGCTATCGAAAGGATTTTTGGGATCCTGCGGGCGGTTGAGGATGTGGCGGAGGATGTTTGCGCGGGCGCGCGTCGAGTGCTTTTCCTCCCGGGTGGCCATGTAGCTCGGGCACATCGTCCCGCCCGCCAGGTGGGATTTCCGGCAGTCGGCGGATCCGTTGCATTTTTCTGCGGCGCGCACGACCCCGAGCACCTCGCTGAAATCAAAAACCGTTTCGTATTCCGGTGTTGGGTGGCCGGCCTCGTGCCGCAGGTGGGTATCCATCGGCGGAGTGTCCACGATCTTTCCTGGATTGAAGAGGTTGGCCGGATCGAAAGCGGCCTTGATCGCCTTCATCATATCGTAGCACTCCTGCCCGACCATCAGGGGGATAAACTCGCCGCGCAGGCGTCCGTCCCCGTGCTCGCCGCTCAGGGATCCGCGATATTTTTTTACGAGCGCCGCGATGTCTGTCGCGACTCCCCGGAAGGTTTTCAGGCCCTGTTGGGATTTGAGATCAAAGAGCGGGCGGGTGTGAATTTCCCCGGATCCCGCATGGGCATAATAGACGCACCCGATCCCATACTTGTCCTTCAGAATCGCGTTGAACTCGGCGATGTAGGCCGGCAGGTCATGAACGGCGACCGCCGTGTCCTCGACGACCTCGCGGGGCTTGGCGTCTCCAACGACGTTGCCCATAAGCCCCTGCCCCGCGCGGCGCAGATCCCAGACCTTGCTGCTCTCCTCGCCCCGAAGAACAGGCATCGCATAGGCAAATCCCCCGGCCACCCAGGCGGCTTGAAGCGCGGCGACGGCAGCCTCCGTCTCGGCCTCCTGGTCCCGCCGGATCTCGACAACGAGAATCGCTCCGGGATCTCCGACCACAAATGCCCGGTTCCTTGCCTGGGCGTGGTTTGCGCGCGTGCACTCGAGGATATGACGGTCAATCAGCTCGCAGGCTGAAGGCCCGTAGTTCAATGCCACAAGGTTCGCGCGCAGCGCCTCGTCCACGGAAGCAAAGTGCCCGCAGACCAAGGCCACATGGGGCGGAGGCAGAAGATCGCACGCAAGCTCAAACTCCAGCCCGAAAAATAGCGTGCCCTCCGAACCGGCGATCAGCTTGCAGAAGTTGAGCTCCTTCCGGGACTCGGGATCCAAGGCGTCCGCATCCATCAGCAAATCCAACGCGTATCCCGTATTCCGGCGCGGAATGGATTTGAGCGGAAAGTTTTCTGTGATCAGCCTCCGGTTTTCCGGGTTGCCCAGCAGGTCGCGGACCGCCCGGCAGATGCGGTTCTCCAAGCATCCGTCGCCCGCGCATTTCCGCCCGAATTCCTCCGCGGTCAGCGCGCGGAGAACTCCCTCGCTGGCGTCGCTGAAAAGCCCGCGCACCGAGACCAGATGATCCCTGACGCTTCCATAGACGATCGAGTTCGAGCCGCACGAATTATTTCCGACCATCCCGCCGATCATCGCGCGGTTGGCGGTTGACGTCTCCGGGCCGAAAAACAGCCCGTGCTTTGCGAGCTCGAGGTTCAGCTCGTTGCGGACGACCCCGGGCTGGACCCGCACGCGGCGGGATTCCTTGTTGATCTCCACAATTTTATTGAAGTGCCTCGAGAGGTCGACGACGAGGCCGCCTCCCACGACCTGCCCCGCGAGCGAGGTTCCTGCCGTGCGGGGGATGACGGGCATCCTGTTTTGATTTGCGAAGAGGAGGATTTCCCTGACGTCCGATTCGGTCTTCGGAAAAGCGACCCCTGCAGGCATCTCCTGGTATTCTGAGGCATCCGTGGAATAGAGCTTCCTCATCGTCTCGCCGGTGAAGAGTTCGCCGGAGATGCGGAGCTGGTTGAAGGGAGGCGTGAGCATTGTCAGGGAGTTTTCAGCAGTTTAGTTTTCTGGAAATCCGTCCGCCCACTGGCGGAGGAACCCAGCCAGCTCGCGCTGGCTGGAGGTGCGGCCCTTGCCGACGAGAAAGCTGGTGACCACCCGGCACTCCGGGATCTCCGCCGATTCCACAGGGCGCCAGCGAGAGCAATCGGGCGTTCATGCCGGGTCGCTCTTGCTGCTTCACAAGGCCTCTCCTCAGGTTCTTTACCGATAGCTCATCTTGTTCGTGGTGAGCAACAGGTCCTGCTGCAGTGTCCGCTGCGGGCGGATCCCGCTCTTCTGCAGGATGCTGTGGTAAACTTTGACGGCCTCCACCGGAGGGATCTCGCCGTCCACGATCCGGCGCAGGAGCTCGATAAACGCGAGCGGATGCTCGGATAAATTGATTTTCCTTCCGAAGAGGGCCACCCGGGCGCCGTGCTTTTTCGCATCGAAAATCAGCTGGAAGGCATCCAGCGTGGTCCCCGAGCTTCCGCCCAGAATGCCGACGATCAATTTAGGATCGTAGGCGACCAGCTCCTCCAGCGGCCCGGGGCCATTGTAGGGGATTTTCAAGAACACCGGCCGCCCCGCCTCGGTCACGCCGGCCAGAGTGCGGATGATGTGGTCGTTCAGAAACCCCGCCACCTTTTTATCGGCGATCCCCGGGTTCACGTTCGGGTTGAAGACCTCTAGAAAATACCGGAACCGCTTGCGCTCCGCCTCCAGGCGAAACTCCTGAAAGTCCATCAGCGCCTTGTAGTCCCAATCAATGTTGTTCGTGAACGTGATCGAATAGAGCCCGAGGTCGGCCCCGCTGAACGGCTGCGAGCAGTCCTCGGTCAGCCGCCCATACTTGATGTGCTCGATCGATGCCGTCCGGAACGAGCGCGACGGATGGTCGGTCGGATAGCTTCCTCCGCGAACCGCCCACACGTCTGAGGTGTCGTTCGCGCGCGCCGCCGGCGTGATCGATGTGCCCGCAAAAAGCTTTTCCTGGATTGCCAGGCGTTCGAGGTTTGAGGCGGACAGCAGCATGATATCCACGATGTCCTGCGCGATCACCGCCCGGATCTGCTCAAGGTATTGGCCAAGCGTCTTCCAGCAGCCTTCCGATTCGTTGTATCCGTGCCGGCAGGCACCGGTTTGCGGGCCGGGCGCGGTGATGCCAAATGCCATGTCCGCATCTTTGGCGTCTGCAATGATAAAATCCTTCGCTCCGGAAGGATCCTTGAGGATGTTTGCGATTTTTTGATCGAGTCGTTTCATGGAAAAATGATTTTGAGGTTTGTGGAGCGGAGGTTTTTTATCGGTGTAAAATTCGTCGGACTCGTCCCATTTGGCGAAGCGGACGAGCGGCACCTGCGACCACTTCGAAGCATCGGCCAGGAGGACCGGTCGGTCGCCATGACGAACATGGGCGATATCTTATGTGAAGTTCATTGTTATTCAAGCTTTCATCCGCAGCTTTCATCTGCAGCTTCGAGGCGCTCAGGAATAGGTCACCCGGACCAGGCAGAGCCCGGCAGCGGGAGCGACCTGGTTTGTGCGCGGCCCGCCATCGTCCAACAGCCTGGAGATCTCATCGCGAGGGAACCTCCCCGCTGCGCAGCGGATCGCCGAGGCGGCGAGCATGCGGACCATCTTGTAGAGGAACCCCTCGCCTTGGAAATCGATGGTGATCAGCGGCCCGGCTTTTCTGATGCGGATAGAGGAGACTGTCCTTGTGGTTTCCGCATCGTGCCGTGACCGGCGGGCCGAGAAGGCGGCAAAATCGTGACGTCCTGTAAAAGCCGAACACGCCCCCCGCAGCGCCTCCAGATCAAGCGCCTGGGGGACGTGCCACGCGCGGCCGGCCAGGAGAGGCGGCATCACCGGGCCATTCCAGACCGAGTAGCGATAAACTTTCCCGGTTGCTGAAAACCTCGCGTGAAAATCTTTTTTTGCCGCCCGGAGAGCCATGACCCTGACCTCTGCGGGAAGATGGGCATTCAGCGCGGGCAGCCAGGCAGCGATGGGCAGCCTCGCATCGGGAACATCGGCATGCGCGCACTGCCCGGCGGCATGGACACCTGCGTCCGTGCGGCCGGCTGCATGGACGATCACTCGCGCGCCGCAAAGCGTAAGAAACGCTCGCTCAACGGCATCCTGGACCGTTTGTCCGTCCGCCTGGCTTTGCCATCCAGAAAACCGGCTTCCCTCATAGGCGAGAGTGAGCCTCAGCCTCATGCCTGCGAATCCAGCCAGCTCTGCAGCAGGACCTGGGCGGCGACCTGATCGATCACCTGCCTTTGCTTGCGGGAGTTGCGTCCGGCCTCATGGAGCGAGCGCTGGGCGAAAACCGTCGTGAGCCGCTCGTCCCAAGCCACGACCCGGCAGGAGGTTTCTGCCTGGAGCGCCGCGATGAACTCGCGCGCCCCCTGTGCGGCCGGGCCGAACGTCCCATCCATGTTCCTCGGCATTCCGACCACGATCACAGAGACGTCTTTTTGTTTTGCCAGGGCGAGGATCCGCTTCGTGACCCCGCCAGATTTGACCTGGATCGTCTCGAGCGGGTGGGCCAGCATTCCGAAATCGTCAGTCGCCGCAACGCCGACGCGGGCTTCGCCAAGGTCAATTCCAAGTGCACGGGTCATTTGCGGTTGAAATTCTCATACACTGTCCCTAGGATCAATCACCATGTCACAGTTGTCATTGGACAAGTTTGGAGAAAACCTCCCGGTTTCCGGAGTTATCGCATTTTCGCAGGCTGCTATCGGGCTTGGAATCGGCCTCGTCGTGGCCGACCGGATCGGCCACAATGCGCGGAGAGGCCTCGCCATCAGCCTGATCAGCGCGGGGGCCGCCACGCTCGTCCCGGTGGTCTGGGGAGTCATCTCAAATATCAGCCGGCGTCCGGGCTCCTCTCGATCCATGCGCAAGCGCCTTGAGGGGATCCGGCACGACCCGGGAATTTCTGGCGGTGACGACGCGTTCTGACCTCGTCCTCGCCTCCGCATCCCCCCGCCGGAAGCTGCTGCTCGAAATGGCCGGGTATTCCGTCCGCTGCGTGGTCTCCGGAGCGGAAGAGCTGGAGGACGACTCGCTGGCCCCCTCCGTTCTTGCCTTGGAAAATGCGGCCCGAAAAGCCCGGATTGTTTCAGCGCGGTTTCCAGATGAAACCGTCCTCGCCGCCGACACAGTCGTCGCGATGGGCGGGCGGCATTATGGAAAGCCCGCCGATTTGTCGGAGGCGTTTCAGATGCTCACCGAGCTTTCCGGAAATTCCCACGAGGTCGTCACCGGAGTCGACATCCGGTTCGGCGACGGCTCGCAAAAAGTTTTTTTTGAATCCTCGAAAGTGACATTCCGCCGGCTTGGGGGGGACGACATCCGGTCCTACCTCTCGTCCATCTCTCCGCTCGACAAAGCCGGCGGGTATGCGGCGCAGGACGACAATGGGAAGATCATCCAGAGGATCGAAGGCTCGGTGACGAACGTGATCGGGCTTCCGGTCGAGCGCCTGCGCCAGATGCTGGATGCGGGCGGGCTCGAATCCTGACCATCGCCCTGACACCCCCCAGGTGATGCCGGGCGACCGCGAGCGGAGCCTCGCCGGTGGCATGGCCGCCTTCCTCGCCGAACCTTTCAATCTGGCCGATCTCTCCGACAAGCCAGCCATCGCTGGCGGCCAGCTCGAAAAATCCGCCCGGCGACAGCGGGAATCTCACCCGCAGAGAATCCGCGCCGAACGAACCATGCGACGACAAACGCGAGGATCACGGAGACGGTGATATCCGAGGGGTGGTGCGCCCCCATCGCGATGCTCGACCAGGCCACAAGCCCGGCGCCGGCCAGCGCAAAGACCCCCGCTGCCGGGCAGGCATAGAAAATGACGGCGGCCAGCCCGAAGGCCGTCGCCGTGTGCCCGGAGGGGAAGGAATTGTAGGCGGGCTGGCCGACAAGCAACTTCCCATCGTGCCAAGGCCCGTAGAACCCCTGCTCGATGCAAGGGCTTTCCTTTGGGCGCGTGCGCCCGGTCGTCAGCCTCACGGCATTCGCCGCGATCCCAGCAAGCGTTGATGCGACCATCGCGGCAGCGATCACCCGCACCCACCGGCGGCTGTTCAGAGATCTGGCGACAAGCAGCGCCGCAAGGCAGGCGCCCATCAACGGCGGCCAGTCCCCGTATCGCCTTACGGAGGATTGGAACCGGCAGTCGGCGGATTTTCTCCAATCCTTGCCCTGAGACGCGACCACCGCAGCGCGAACCGGGGCATCTAGCCGGAAGGCCCCCCAAATCGCCAATCCGCACACGATCGCCAGGCTAAGAGTCAGGCTGCGGCCCATGCCTCCACCAAAGCTAGACAACTGGAAAAGCCGAGACCTTTTGGAAGTCCGGCTTGTTCGAATAAACGTGCTGGTAATAGGAAATCCTCGTCAGGCGGGCGGCAGCCGGCGGATCGACAATCAGGATCGTCTGCCTGTGCATCTGGAGAACAGAGGCCGGGCACATCGCCGTAACCGGGCCCTCGGCCATTGCCGCCACCGCTTGTGCCTTGCCCGCGCCGAAGGCCAGCATCAGGCAGGTCCGGGATTCCATGATCGTCCCCACGCCCATCGTGATGACATGGCGGGGAACCGTCTCTCCCGGGCCAAAAAACCTCTGGTTCGCAGAAATCGTCTCCTCGGTCAGGGTTTTGATCCGGGTGCGAGAGACCAGCGACGAAGTCGACTCATTGAAGCCGATATGCCCGTCATGGCCGATGCCAAGAACCTGCAGGTCGATCCCTCCCGCGTTCCGGATTTCCTCCTCATAGCGGGCGCAAAACTGCGGGATATCCGAAGCGTTTCCATCCGGGATATGGATGCTCCCGGCAGGAACGTTCACCTGGTCAAAAAAGTTCTCCTGCATGAACCTGTGATAGGAGGCTGGATGCGTGGGCGCGATGCCGACATACTCATCGAGGTTGAATGTCGTGACGCCCGAGAAATCCAGGCCCTCCTGCCGGTGCATGCGGGCGAGCTCGGTGTAGAGCCCGACCGGAGTGCCACCCGTGGCGAGCCCGAGAACGGCACGGGGTTTGATGCGGATCAGCTCCGCGATGATCTGGGCTGCCTTGATTGCAGCGTCTCCCGCTGTCGGTTGAATGATGACTTCCATGGCGAATTATTCCCCCAGGCGGCGGGAGAGCTTTTGGCGGACATCTCCCTCGAATCGCCGGATAAATCCGAGCACGTATTCCAGGATATCCAGCGAAGGGTCGGTGACGAGCGGGGTGAGGTCCATGGCAAAGGCGAGGCTCTCGCAGTCGTCTGCGGCATGGGACTCAAAGAAGGTCGCGTTCGCCCGCCTTCTGCCAAGCGTGGCCAGGTCGTAGCGCTTGCCCCCTGCGATCTGTGAGTCGAAGACCCCGTTCAAAGCGGCCGCCAAGTTCTCGTGCGCGCTGACATTATGGACAACTTTCTCATCGTCCATCATCCAGTCCAGCCCGCGCCAGACCTCGCAGCCATGGACGGCTTTCGGCCGCTCGGCCAGCGGCATTTCGCGCATCGCCTGCAGGGCGGCGACCACCACTCCGATATGCGTATCATGCTTGTCGGCCGGGTTGTGGGTATAAACGACTTCCGGGCGCGCCGCGGTGAGGATCTGCAGAAGATCCTCCTTCAGCGATGGATCGGACGGGCTTTTTACCGCGCTGCTCGGGTAGCCAAGCTGGATCATCGCCCCAAAGTTTCCGACGACTGCGGCCGCCTCCTGCTCCTGGATCCGAACCCGCTGCATCTCCTCGTCAGTGAAATCCGCATAGTCGCCGGAACGGGAGCTTCCGGCACCGTCCGTGCAGGTCACTCCGCCAAACCATTTCTCCCGGCTGTGGCAGCAGGCAAGGATGCCGTGATACGCCATGAACTCAAGGTCGTCCTGGTGGGCGCCGATTCCGAGGTGCGTGATGCGCCCGAGGGGTTCGGGCGCTTGATCTGGAACAAAAAGCCGCGCGGTGGGGTTATGGAATTTCATGGGTTGATTAAAGTTTTGGGAGGCTTGCTGCCGCCACGGCCTGTCCGTGCCGCTTGTCCTGCTCATCGGGAGTGCGCAGCTGGAGCTTCACCTCGGGAAACTCGTCGCGAAGGACGGCCGAAGCTTTTTCCAGGATGACCTCCCCGCCCTCCCCCGAGGTGACCCGGCCGAGGATGAGCAGGTTCCGGATTTCATAGAAGTCTGCATAGTGCGCGACCGAGTAGCCCAGGTAGGCCCCGATCGTCTCGTAGATCGCCCTCGCCCTGGAATCTCCCTCCGCCATCAGGCGCTGAACCTCCACAAGCTGCTCCGCGAACGGCATGCCTGCCGGGAGCTCGATCCCCGCGAGAGGAACCAGCCGGGCAACCCCCTGCTGAGAAAAATACTGCACCCCGCATCCCGCGTCGCCAGACCATTCATCCAGCGGGGCATTCTCCCGGTAGTCCACCGGGGCGAAAGCCAGCTCGTTGAGCCACGGGCGGATGTGGCCGTCGGGGTCAACATAGCCGGCGGCCTGGCTCGTGCCGAGCGAGATCCCCAAGACGGAGTTGTCGTTCATCGACATCGACCCCGCAAGCGCGGTCACCTCGCCGTCGTTCACGACCTCAAAAGGAATCCCTCCCCATTCCTTCTGCAAATCAAAGAAAATCCGCCGGACCCGCCTCTCAAAATCTTCCTCGGAGACGCCCCGGAAGAGCGAGGCGACCCGCACCTCGTTGTTCACATAAACTCCGGCGGAGCTGCCACCTATCGCATCCACCCTCGGCAGCTTCTCCGCCGCGCGGCGAAGGGTATCCTGGATCCCGTCATAATGGTATTGGGGATCGCTCTGGAAATACGGATCCCAGCGGACCTCCTCGGAAAAGACCACCTTGCCATCCAGCAGGGCCGCACACTTCCTGTCGCTTCCCCCAAGATCAAACCCGATGCGGCAGCCGTCAAGGTTGCGGCCGAGCGGGATGGATAGCTCTCTTGGCTCCGGCACCTCCTCGCATGCTACAACCTCCATCGGACGCCCGTAAACCTTGCGCCCCATGAAGTCATAATCGAATGCCCTCGCGCCGCCCGGCGAGTAAATCTCCTGGATCTGCCTCGCGATTTCCGGGGCGCCGGCAATGAGAACCTTGTAGCCCCCGCGCTGCCAAAGAAGAAACTTCAGCAGCCGCTCGACATACTTGATCGTCATGCCGCTCGTTTCTGCGGTGTGCGGAAGCACTCTGGTCCGATACACCGAAACCGTAGAATCCCCCCGATGCAGCGTCAGGGCCAGCGGTCTTGAGCATGGGTTCTTCTCCGCCATCGCGGCGTAGTTCCGGTTCCAGAGGACAGCCGGAACAAATTCCGGATCGAGGCGTGGGCGGTGCTTCATGTGAAAAATAAAATGGAGAACGGGGTAGCCATGCGGGCCCTCAGAGGGCAATTTCTGCGGAGGCATTGGCCCCCTCGAGGGCGTAGTAGCCGGCGCCGAGCAGTGCAGTGGAGTCGTTCAAGACGACCACGACAGGGATTTTTTCCAGGATAGAGGCCATGCGGCCCTTGTTGTTGAAGGCATGGAGGAATCCCACTCCTTGAAGGTGGCTCAAAAGTTTTGCGGGGAGACCGCCTCCGAGAAAGACCCCTCCCAGAGCCATCGTTTTGAGCGCCATGTTGCCGGCCTCGGCACCCAAGCAGGCCGAAAAAATCTCCAGGGTCTGCACGCACATCGGGCAGGTGCCGGAGTCTGCAAATTTTGAGATCACCCGGTTCGGGTCGATTTTTTTCATCTCCTCCGCAGCTGCAGGCAGCTCCTTCCCCCGGCCGGTATCCCGCAGGAACTTGTAAATATTTTCGATCCCCATCCCTGAGGCGACCCGCTCGACGCTCACATGCCCGAACTGTTTCATCAGGTGTTCTAGCAGCGCGATTTCCAGCTCGTTTCTCGGAGCAAAATCCGCGTGTCCGCCTTCGCACGCCCAGACATGGTGCCGGCGCCCGTCCCAAAAGATCCCCGCCTCTCCGAGCCCTGTTCCTGGCGATACGACGCTCCGGTTCCCGGCAGCATCCGGAGCACCTTTTTGGATCATCGCGAAGTCCTCTGGTTTCAGGTGCGAAATCCCGTAGGCATTGGCCGCGAGATCATTGAGCAAAGCCACATGAGGAATTTCAAACTCCTGCGAGATTTCTGCAGCATCGACCCCCCAGCTCAGGTTCGTCGGCTTCGCCCTCCCGCCGCTCACCGGACCAGGAATCCCGAACGCCCCGCCCACGATCGGACGTTCATCGTCCGCAAGATATTCGCGGATAATGGCATTCAATCCAGGGTAATTCGTGCTGGGAAACCTTTCGTTGCGGACCATCACCAGCTCCCGGCCCA
Source organism: Verrucomicrobiia bacterium (assembly GCA_037127695.1). Lineage (GTDB taxonomy): Bacteria > Verrucomicrobiota > Verrucomicrobiia > Chthoniobacterales > Terrimicrobiaceae > QYQL01. The sequence continues at coordinate 13,262 of JBAXXX010000033.1, forward strand.
CAATCCGAAACGTGGCAAGGTGGGATTTCGTCCCGCCAATGTCACCGGCCAAAATATACTGTGAGGAACTTGCGGCCATAAAAATGTGGTTAGAAAATGTGGTTAAAAAGGGAGACCCGGCTGCATGGGGAGAGCCCGCCCCCCCCGAACCCCTCCTGTTTGAAAAAAATACCGGCGGAGGGTCTCGAACCCACACTCCCGAAGGAACACGATTTTGAGTCGTGCGCGTCTGCCAATTCCGCCACGCCGGCCTTTTTCATTCTCAATGAGTTACGCAGTCTGCAAATTGTTTTCCTTAATCTTGCGCGTCACTTTGTGCGACTTCCACGCAATGCAACGCGATAGCGCAACGAAAGGAAGTCAGGGCAAGGTTTCTCACGCCCCGAGTTTCAAGCCCGCATTCGATTCCCGCAAGCGAAAAGTGAAGCGGCAACGCGTCCCCTAACTCGAAGGCAGCAAAGGTAGAGGTGGATAAAAAAGGTGCGGCTGGCCAGAGAAGCCGAAGCTGCCAATAATGGGATAGCATGGAGGGCATCCCTCCCGGGAAACGCTCTGGTGGAGGGCGCCGCTCCGTCTGCGCCCACTTCTTTGATGACGCGAACAGATTTGCAAATAGCTGATGGAAAGAGATATAAGTTAGGGCAATTGGCGATCATGGATGACCAGAATGTCCCTGCCGCCCTCGCCTTTTCCGACAGCTTGGTCGGAGAGTTTTCTAGCGGCACGCCGACCTAGCTCGCACTTCATACCGCCCTCGGATACGATGCCGAAGCAATTTCCCTCCTCACCGACGGCGAACCGAACGACATCGAGAGCTGGCGCGAAATCAACTCCCGGATCACCCAAGAAAACGCCGGGCGAAAAAAGATCTGCACCGTCGCCGTTGGAAACTACCGGAAACTCCTCGACCTCGTCTCGTTCCTCGATGAACTCTCCCGCGAAAACGGCGGAAAATTCCTCGTGGTCAGCGATTGATCGCTTCAATCATGGGGCTACCCGGAGCTGACATTCCCCTTGTTTAAACACATGCCGAAGGAACTCCCCCCGCATTTAGAATATTGTAAGCAGCGCGGAGAGGATGACAAACGTGGCCGGGAATATCCATCGCGATTGCCGGTCGATAGCCCTCGCGGTTTCGAGCCTGTTGTTGAGGGCCAGCCTCGTGATGACCATCACCTCAATGAGCGAGAGAAAGACAAGCACCGACGAGAGCAGGATAAATGGCATATTGCCGAGCTTCCCGGACTATTTTCTTGGTGTGACGGCCTTGAAGGAATCACCGAGGCGGATTTCATCGAAGGACGAGCTGCCGGGGGCTCCGCCCCAGATGACGAGGTTGCGGAAGCTGAGCTTTCGCCCGTTCTCGCCTAGGAACTCGGCGGAGGGCTTCGGCGGCGCCCGCTCGCCGAGCGGAGGGTTCACATAGAGCGCCACCGAGTCCTTCTTGCCGAAGCTCATGCGCACCACGATGAGGACGGTCTTTCCGGCCTCAACCGGGACATCTGTCGGGAAGGAAATCCAGCCCTTGTTCTCCGGGTTGCGCACCTGCAGGGACCAGAACCGCGGGGCGTCCCTTTGCTCCAGGCAGTTGAAGCCGACGCGAACCGTCCCGAGACCCTGCTGGTAGAACTCGTTCGCCTCGAGATTCACAAGGGCCTCCTCGAAGTCATCTTTTTCTTTCCGGACGAGGAAGCTCAGCCAGACGGAGGTCCCGCTGAGGCCGACCTGAGCGGGCTTATCGTCCTTGGATATCTGTTTGGCATAGGCCAGCGCTCCGTCAACATCCAGCCAGCGCCAGAGGGACTGGCAGGAGACTCCGCATCCCACGTAGGCTGGAGTGGAAGCCAGGCCGGGATACTCCAAGGGCCGCTCGCTTGCCACGGAAAATCCCGGCTGGCGCTTATCCGGGCTCGCATTGTGGAGGTTCCACTTTCCCTTCCAGCCCATGCCGCCGAGGCTGGTCCAAAGCGTCTCGCCGTCCGCGATGTCGAAGCTTTCCATGACAGAGATTTTATCCTGGGGGGCGGGCGCCGCATATTTCACGCTCGAGCTGGAAAGCGCTGCATTGGGCTCGCCTTTTGCATCCGTCATGGCCCCTGCTGGAATCTCGACTGCGACATCGCCGGAATGCTCCAGATCCGAGACCGTGATCAGGCAGCCCGTGCCGCCCAGGTCGATGGGCCACTCGATTTGCGCGGTCCCGCCGGCCGTTCCGGCGACCTTGACCCTGTCGAGCGTGAGCCCGGTCAGCGGGCGGTCAAAGAGCGCGAGGAAGCGGATGAGCGGGTAGCCGGTGATTTCGGGCTGACCGATCGCCGGGCTGATAGATCCCTTAGGGCTCTTAGGCATTTCGGGGGTGGTGGTGCCTTCGAAGACGTAGAGGTAGGTGGCCGCAGGCGGCAGGCCCCGATCGTCCGCGCCGCGAGCGGAGTTCAGGACGAAGGTCGGCGAGAACTCCCCCGCCGGAATCTCCTTCGTCTGGATCTTTACGTTTTCGGCGTCAAGGTTTGTGGCCCGAGGGTCGCCATCGAGCTTGTAGAGCGTCATCTTTTTTGCCGATTGGAAAGGCAGGTGCAGGGTCACGGGAGTGTAGCCGTCATCGCCGGCATAGGGGAAGTTATCCAGCTTTCTGGAGAGGACGAAAACGCTGTAGCGATCGCCGTGGCGCGTGGCATAGACGCCGGTCAGGGGCGCGGCATCGATCGCCTTGCGCGTCTTCGTCTTGTCCAGCTTGTCCGTGGGCAGGCTGGAAGGCTGGACGACCAGGAAGTCGCCCTGGCCATGGTTGTTGTAGAGGGTCAGCGCGAGCCATGACGGGTAGGCCTGGCCGCCGCGGCGGGCATCGGCGTGGCTGCTCCAATAATTCCTCCCGCGCGAGAAGGTGAAGAAGTTCTGAAGCACAAACCCCTGCTGCGCGCCATCCAGGAAGCAGTCGAGCGTGCCTGTGCCGGCGGCCAGCGACTTCATCACCTGGGCCTCGGCCTCCTCCTGCTTGTGGCTGATCGTGTTGGGCAGCGCATAGCCGGGGCCCGCCTCGTAGGTGCCAACGTTGAACTTCACGCCCTGAGCGGCGAGCCGGTCGCGCGACTGAGCCAGCTCGTTATTTTTCCAATGAATGTAATGTGGTGCGACGGTGAGCGCGAGTCGTCGGCCGGTGTCGTCGGCCTCGGCCGGGGCGGCACCTTCGTCCCATCCGCCGTTGTAGTTCGCGACCAGGTCGTGCTTGATGTCCGGGCAGACTTTGCAGGCGGCCTGGCCGTAGCCGTTATCGCCCAGCTCGATCAGCCACCCCCCAACCGCCGTCTCCATCTTGGAGCCGAGCGCAGGCCAGTAAGGGCTTTTTTTCATCTGGTCGAGGATGTAGGCGGTCATCAGGCCGATCAGCTCGCCATGGGCATAAACGCGCCCGGTCGAGGCGTCGGCCATTTTAGCCCAGGAGAAGATCCATGGCTTAAACAGCGGGTTCCAAGTCTCGTTGGAGACCTCGAAGATGAGCTTGCCAAACTCGTCGACCCAGGGTTTTTCCTGCCCCTGCGAGAACCGCTTGTAGGCCCATGGCTTGGTTTCCGGGCTATCCTTGGCCGGGTCATAAGGGGCGGCAAGGTATTCCACCAAACCCAGCCATTCGGCTTCCGAAAACGACATCTCGACCTGCAGCCAGGGGTTGATTTTTGCCTCTTTGAGAAAGCCCAGGACCTGAGGGAGGGTGCTTTCGAACTCCCCGATCGGAAGGTTGCCACGGTAGGCAACCACGCCGGGCGCGTTCGTCAGGTCATCCAGGAAATAGCTTGCTGCGGACTTGATGAACATGTGGGTGCGAAAGAACGCCATGCCGCTGTCGCGCAGGGCATCGACGTCCGCCTTCGGCAGCCGCATGTAGCCCGTCTCCTTGGGGTAGATGCGGAAGCAGTCCAGCCACAGCGTGCCCGGCCCCGCGAAGGAGAGCATCATCTGGCCAACCGCTTCGTTCTCTATCGGCCACTCCTTCGAGGGGGAAAACTCGAAGGAGTATTTTTTCCAATCCCCTGAGAGCGCGAAGTCCTGCTGGATGAGCCCGTCGTAAACGCCGGAGAATCCGAAATGAATATTCGGGGCGGCCATGCCATCCTGCCGCGCCCAGAACTCGACGATGTACGGGCGGCCGACCTTGAGCACCGGATACCAGTTCTGGCCGGGCCCGGCATGGTTATAATCGCGCAAGGAGATCTTCTCATTGCCCTTCATGTCGATCTTCAGGCAGCTTCTCCCACGGTCGGAATCAGCAAACTCCGCAGGGATCGGCTTCGGGTGAGGCACCAGCGTCCAGGTGTGATTGGGATTCTCGCCCTGCTGGCCCGAAAAGATTTCGCGCATGCCGCCGCTGGCCCAGTCGCCCCAGACCCGGTTCGCGGTGTATTTTTGCCGGGACCACCCGGTCCGGCGGAGGTCGAGGAAGACCATGTCTCCCTTCTTGATCTGCTGCTCGGGCGTCGCCGCCTTCCCGGCCAAATCATATCCGTAGCCCAGGTGCTTGTCAGGCGGGTAATCCGACATCAGCACCAGGTAGCCCGCCAGGTCCGGCTCGCTGACAGGGTCCCACGTGAAGGTGACCACGCCATCCTGATCGGTGGTGGCCTGAAAATTTGCAGGGGCCGGAGGTGCCTTGCCCTCGACGGAGCCCGGGCCGGCGGCCGGCCATGGAAACGCCTTGAGCCCGTCGTTCTTCGCCTTGACCTCGCACTTTTTCGGGCGCGTCACCTCCTGGAAGTTCGAAGGCAGCGACCAGGTGCCATCCTTGGCGACGGCCACCACGGAAAAGTAATACGGGGCGGCCGGCGAGTTGTAGTTCTCGAAGCTCCACTGGAAGCGGCCCTCGCCTTGCGGAACAATCTTGTCCGCGAGGGTCGTCCCCCACCCGCTCGCCCGGTGCCGGGCCACCGTGTCGTTGCGGACGTTCACGAGCCTGCCGTCAACGATCCGGTAGACGCGCGCCTTGGCACCCTCGTAGTATCCCTCGCGCCGGCTGTCCCATCCGGTGGCGTCCTGCTTCGACACGGGGACCACATCCGCCCCGTCGGCGCTTGCGAACAGCCGGGTGCGGAAGTCGAACCCCTCATACTCGCCGCCGCGCATCAGATTTTCCACGGGCAGCCTCTCCGTCGTGGTGGTCCACCCGCCGAGAGCCGGCGCAGCCACATTGGTGGTGATGGCTATGTCCGCCGGGGCCTTGTAGGTCGCCGGGACGGCAGCAAAAGAGGTTGACGCGGACGCCAGCGCGGAGAGGGCGACCAGGAACCTCATGGTTTGATGTGGAGGAAACATTTTCATTTTGAATTGGTGGGGCTGAGGATGGGCTTCAGTTTTCAGGAGCGATCGGCCAGGCGGAATGTCGCGGATACTGGGAAGGCCGGGCATTTGCCTTGCGGGCGAGATCGGACATTCGCGCGGCATCCGAAAGACCCGCAAATTCGCAATGCCGGGAATCGGCCACGGAAGACGAGGGCGCGGCGGGATCGAAAAAGAACTGCTCGCTCACCTCATCGCGCATTGCAGGGTGGAAGACCCAGACCGGGCGCTGCCCGGGATGTCCGGACTCAAAGCCCGCCAGGGCATCGGCCAGCGCCTCGGGGGTCACCTCCTGGCTGAACGGAAGCGGAAGGCTGGCAAATCCCGCGCTGTTGGCAAAAATCAATCCCTCGTTTTGGCAGAGCGTGGCCAGGGCATCCGCGACGCCGGGAATCCAGGTGAAAACCATGTGCGTATCGAGATAGATCGGACGGAGGCCCAGACGGCGGACGAGGTCGAGCTGGGCCGAAATCTCAGCAACGATTTCCGGCAGGGCACCCTTGGAATCGAGCTCCTGGGTAGAGCGGTAAAACGTGCCGTCCTCCCCGGCAAGGCTGGGCACTTCCTGGCGCGCCAAAACCGGCCCCCACCGGACGCCCGACCACTCGCTGTTGATCGTCGCGTGAAGCCCGGGGCCAAACGAACCCTGGCGCTCGACCAGCTCGGCGAAGCGGTGTCTGAGAAATGGGGCCGGCGCCATAACCCCTGCATTGCGGACGAACCCGGCATCCAGGCAGGCCAGGATGGCATCGTTCGTGCCCGGGCTAACTCCGAAGTCATCCGCGCGAGTAATGAGAGGGACCGGGGCTTTCATGTTGGATTTGCAAGGGAGGCAACTGCTTGGAGGAACCCGTTCCGACAAAGGCTGGTCAGCCGACCATCGAGAACCTAATGCCGATAAAACACAATGAAAAAACTCTACCTTTCCCGCAGCCAGGCATGACGCAAAAGTTGCGCATCCCGTTCGCCTCCTCCAAGGGAGTCGGGTCGCCCCCGGCCCGATGCCGAATACCGTTCGAGGTCCCGCCGCCAGAACACAGGGACGATGGCGTCCCCGCTTCGTTTAGCGGAGCGTGCCCGCCTACACAAAGGATTCGCTCAAACGTGTGGTCAAACACCCACGAGGGCATTTGCGAGATACAGGGCTCCTCCACGCCCTGCTGCGTCTTCCCGACCGGGACGCCGCGCTCAGCCACCCGCAGATGGGGACATCATGGGAAAGTATGGTGGTGGAGGAAATCCTGCGGCAGCTCAATGCGATGGGAATTCCCCATGAGTATTCCTACTACCGCACCGGTGCCGGGGCCGAAGTGGACCTCAACCTTCGCTCGCGCCAGAGTAGGTTTTTTCTTGAAAGCCGGCAAGCTGGCAAGTGATGCTGACGCTTCGCCATGAAACCTATCATTCTGGTCGCATTTTTCAGCTTTTGTGCAGGCGCAATGGCGGTCGCAGGGGCCGGCCCGCAAGCAGCCACCGCGGTCGATGGCGACGCCCGCCGCCAATGGGCGCTCTCGCTCGAGTCGGCGCAGATGTTCAACATCGACAACAATCCGAACCGGTATTTTTTTCTCACGCAGATGCTGTCGTTTGACTACGAGCCGTTCCGGGCCCTCGAGATCGGGCCGGTCCGGATCCGCACGCAGGTGCGCTCGACAATTTTCGCCTCGGCCATTTTTAACGGACCGGAGAGCTTCTACCTTGGCTGGGGGCCGCAGCTGCGCTTCCTTTTTCCGATTGGCCGGACCCCCTGGACGTTTTTTGCCGGCGGCGGCGCGGGGCTCGGGTATGCGGATGCAGACGAGTCCAACAAGGACGACTATGGCCTTGGGCAGAAGTTCACATTCATCATGCTCGCGTCCGGAGGCATCCGCTACGACCTGACATCCCGATGGTCGGTATGGTCCGGGCTGATGTGGCACCACCTCTCCAACGCCGACATGTCCGAGCCCAAGAAAAAAAACATCGGGCCGGACGAGCTCGGGATCGTCACTGGCGCGGCGTTTGCATTTTAGTTTACAGCTCCTTAGCCGGAGAAATCGCAGGGCAGACCCTTGCCGTCAGGATGTCTGAATTTGCGCGAGGACATTGAGGAATGGCACCTCTTCGAGAAGCCCGAAGCTATCATGGCGGGTCAGGCGGTCGCGCGTTGTGGCCGGGCTGCTGATTCCGCACAGGAACCTTGCGAGCGGCCTGCTTCCGCGCAGGGCGGCATGCGCTTCGGACCGCAGCTCCTGGATCCTCTTCAGATCCTCGAGGGAAATCTCCCTCTCCTGGCTGCGGGGCATGGGCGAGGGATGGCTCTCCGCACAGCGTCCGCAGTGGCCGCACGGGGCAGGGAGAGGCTCTCCAAAGTAGGATAGAAGGCGCCCGGTTGAACACCCGGGGGATTCCACAAAATCGACGATGCCATCCAGCCTCGCGAGGTCGTTGACCTCCCGCTTCGTAAAGATCCCGTAGAGCCAGGTGGCGATCTCCCGCGGCGAGCGGGCCTTGGCTCCGGGAAGAAGGCGGAACCTGTGCCTCAGTCCGGCCGGCTTCATTTCGATATCGCCCGCCTCCTCCAAATGCCCGAGAGCTTTCAGGAGCCGCTCGCGCGGCTCGCCTACGGCCGCCGCGACGGCATCCGCATCGATCGTGAGCCACCGCCGCCCGCGCTTCGCCGCCGCAAAGACCTTGCGGAGAAACCTCTGGCGATCCTCGGTGTGCCCGGCGATCACGCGATCCTCCGGGTGCCTGAACGCGATCTGAAATGTCGAGTAGAACACGCCCGCCGGCTCGAGGATCTTTTCCTTTTCGAGATAGGTGATGACGGTTTCGAGCACGAGCTGCCGGATATCGGTTGTGCGGGAAAGATCGTATCTGCTGATGTCGAACTCATCGCCCTGCCGGAGGAGGTGATCCACGAGGTGCCTGAGCGCCTGCTCCTCCGGCGTGTCGCCGAGCGTGAAGTTCTGAAGCACGACGAGGTCGTCCGCGCAGGCGAGCACCTCGCAGCGCGAGGGCTGGCCGTCGCGCCCGGCCCGCCCGATCTCCTGCTGGTAGTTCTCCAGCGTCTTCGGGAGGTTGTAATGGTAGACCGCCCGGATGTCGGCCTTGTCAATCCCCATGCCGAACGCGATCGTGGCGACGATGACATCGCAGCGTCCGGCCATGAAGTCGTCCTGCGCCGCCGCCCGGACATCGTCTGCCATCCCTGCGTGGTAGGCGCGCGCAATGATCCCTGCCTTTTGCAAATGCGCGGCCACGCTCTCGGCGGTGCGCTGGAGCGTGACGTAGACGATCGCTGGAAACCGTTTCTCCGCGTGCAGCTTCCGGGTGAGTTCCGCGATCCGGCCGGCCGCCTCGACCGGAGCGATGTGGATCGCGAGGTTCGGGCGGTGGAACGATGTCTGGATGCGGTTTGCGGCGGCGATCCGGAATTCCCGGCAGATGTCATCGGCCACCGAGGGCGTCGCCGTCGCCGTGAGCGCCAGCACGCGCGGGATGCGAAGCTTTTTCGCCAGCGACGCAAGCCGCAGGTATTCCGGACGAAAGTTATGCCCCCACTCGGAAATGCAGTGCGCCTCATCGATCGCGAGCAGGCTGACGTCTGCACGTTTGATGCGAGCGACAAATGTCTCGCTGACAAACCGTTCCGGGGCGACGTAGAGCAGCTTGAGGCTTCCGGAGGTGATCCCGTCGAGGATCTCAAAGACTTCCGCAGAAGAAAGCGTCGAGTCGAGGCGGGCCGCTGCGATCCCCCGCGCCCGCAGCACATCCACCTGGTCTTTCATCAGGGCGATCAGCGGCGAGACCACCAGGGTGAGGCCATCGAGGAGGATGCCAGGGAGCTGGTAGCACAGCGACTTCCCACCGCCCGTCGGGAAGATCGCCAGCGCCGAGCGCCCCGCGAGGAGCGCCCGCATCACCTGCTCCTGGCCCTCGCGAAACTTCGAATGCCCGAATTGGGCCAGCAGCGCAGCTTCGAGCGGTTCGGTCGTCATCGCGCGGCGGACAGCGTGCCGCCAGCGATCCACTGCGAGTCCAGGCGCTCAGCCAGGTTTTTGCTCGTGCCGCCGGTGCAGGCGGCGACGAGATGCGCAACCGCCTGCTCGGCCAGCCGATGCCGGGAGACCTTCATGGTTGACAGCGGGGGGGTGCAGTGCAGCGCGGCATGGATGCCGTCAAACCCGACGACGCTGACGTCGCCAGGCACAGAAACACCTCGCTCTTTAAGCGCCGAGATCGCACCCAGAGCCAAATTGTCATTTCCTCCAAAGACCGCTGTGAACGGGAGGTTCCGGTCAAGGAATTCCAGCATGGCGGCATGCCCGTCCGCCACCTCAAGCCCCGGAGCTTCCACGACATACCGAAACGGGATCGCATGGCCGGACCGCTCGCAGGCAGAAAGAAACCCTTGAAGCCGCGCATGCATGCGCAATGGGAAAGCGGAGTTCAGATGGACGATCTGCCGGTGGCCCAGCTCAAGAATCCGCTCAGCAACCTTTGCGGCGTCCGCCGCGTCATCCGTTGAGACGCTTGGAAGCGGCCCGGAGTATTCCGAGACCCCGATGATCACCGCAGGGCGCTCGAAGCTCTCCAATGCGGAAAAAATCTCGCTGGAGGCGGTTCCGAGGAGGGCGATGGCGGAAAGCGATTCCTGAATGTTTCCGACGCCAGCAGCTTTTGCCGGCCCGTCAAAAAACTCCTTGGCATCTCCCAGCGGCATCAGGTAAATCCCCTCGCCGCTCAGAAGCTTCCGCATTTTTTCAAAAATAAACCCGTAGAACTGGTTTGTTGCCGGGTTGAAATAGTGGCCGGTGATGAGCCCGACAATCCCCTTTCCAAGCACCGGCTTGACCCCGCCACTGGCTTTTTCGCTCACGATGGTCCCCACCCCGCGCCGCCTGGTGAGAACGCCTTCCCTCACGAGCTCCGTCATCACGCGATTCACCGTCAGGCGATGCACGCACAACTGGGCCGCCAGCTTGACCTCCGCAGGCAGGAGGTCACCCGGTTTCCAGATCCTCTGGTTCAGATGATCCAGGATGAACCGCCTGACTTGCTGGTAGGGGAAAAGTGACTTGGCCATAAGTAAAAAACGCAGGCCTTACTGCGATTCCGATAACACCGGAAGGGTCGCTGACCCGACGAAATTCCCGAATCTCATAATAAGCTTCTTGTGGCGGCTCAAAACCCCTCGCGCGTCGTTCTCGATCGTCCCGCTTTTCTCAAAAGAATCCCCGATCTTCAGGTTCCACTGCGAGCCATCGAGGCCGAGCGAGATTTTCTGCCAGGTGTCAACCTGCGGAACGTCGGCCTCTTTGAACTCCGATTCCGGGACGAGGGCGGATGTTCCGCTGAAGAGCTGCAGCGCCTTCAGCTTGCTCCACTTGTCGGCGGTGATCACCAGGATCCCGTCGTTCGGACCGAACTGGAGCCCGAACAACCCACCTCCGAATCCAGTCTTTCCAAAAGGCAGACTCTCGATGCGGACGTTTCCGCTCATCGTCCATGTGCTCGAGAGCGTGGCCACGGGCAGGTTGACATAGCACTCTGCGGTGGGAAATGAGACCACCCGCTGAGCCGTCCCGCCCGGCCCGTCGGCGCTGATGACAAAAGGCTCCCCGCCGACGCTTCCGCCCTCCTCCGCCTCGACGGCCGTCCGGAATGCCGCAGGATCGTTTTCCGTGATGGCGGAGAGGTCCAGCGCGTTCAATGGGGCGGCGAAAGCCAGCAGCGCGCACAGGAAAACGGCTTTTCCTGCGATGAGATATGGGCCGGGTTTCTTCAGCGGGGATTTCGGGTTCAAGGCGGGGATGGTCATGTTAGGAAAACATATTGGCATTAGCAGGGCATCCATGAGGAGGCAAGGAACTAGAGCGATTCCAGGTGGACGTCATCAATCCACCCAATGAAGTGGCCGAGGACCAGCGCCTTGGGAGCGTCTTTCGACCAGGGCTGGAGCCCGTCTTTCTGCACGACCTGTCGGCCGTCCACGCTGCAGGTCATCCGGTCGCCGGCATATTCGATCGTCACGCGGTGCCAGCTGTTTGGCGTCAGGCTCTTGATGAGCTCGATGCCGGGAAAGACAGCCTGTTTGTTGGCCAGAAAATACGGGTGGTTCGGCGCGCGGTTTTCGGTCCACTTCGCCTGCATCAGGCCGTAGGGAGCCTTGCCCTCCACGACGGCCAGCAGGAAATTGTCATTCCTTCCCGTGGGCACCTTGGCGATCTTCATCCATGCGGAGAGTTTGAACCCGCTGTTGACGGCGCTCGGGATGGCGAGCGTGATGCAGTCGTCGTAGCTGGATAGCTTGAGCGACGAACCGGACGGGGATTGCATCCAAAACGTCTCCGCCGGGTCGGGCGCCGGGTTTCCGGCGATCGTTGTTTCTAGCCCGGTCGCCGCGCGGAGCGCTTCTGCGGTAATGGGTTTGTCGAACTCGAGCAGCGCCACGGTGGCGGGGCCGCGGACCGATGGCTTCCCGCCTTCCCCGTCATGCATGCGCCCCCGTTTTTCCGCGAAGACCCGGCGGCCGTCAGGCAGCAACGCCTCGACCTCGATCTGGAAGTCGCCGGGTGCTTTCTGCGTGAAGGCGAACTCCGGCCCCTCGAAAAGCTCATGCCCGGTCGCCTCCCAGATGATCCTGGCGCGGGTGAGGTCCACGGAGGAGTCCAGGGTGAGGCTCACGGTTTGCCCCGGCTTGGCGTCTGCCGGAAACCCCTTGATGGTGGCCGGCACGGACTTCCATGGCTGTGTCGGTGCCTGGGCCATGAGGAGGGCCGAGGCGGCCATCCCTCGCGCCTGGTTGATGACGACGAACTCGGTATTCACGTTGAAGCTGTCGCCCCACCGGTCATAGAGCGGATACGGGGCGACCTTCGATCCATCGGAGGGGAAAGAGGTCTGGCCGAGTTCCTTCTGGTATCGGTTCAGCCACATGAACCCGCCTTGCAGGGCCCCAAGTGGAATCCCTGATACAGGAAGCTCCCGCCAGTCGTTCTGCGAATGCTGGTGGACGATGTCCCGCTGCTGAAACGCCCCCACGCCGGTGATGCGCGGCATGTTGATCGGATTCGCCCCGGCCTCGTATCCCAGGTTGGTCGCGATCGCGCGCAGGTAGGCGGGCTTTGGAGCGAGCACCTGCCCGACGGCGAGGTCGAGCGCCCGGTCGCCGCCGAAGAACCAGCCGGCATTCATAAAGGCTTTCGATTCGCCTGGGAAGCTCACCCCGTAGGCGCAATCCTCCGCGCGGCGCAGCTCGTCCTCCGCGCCGGCGGTCAGCTCCGACGTGCAGGCCTCGAGAAAGGCCGCGTCGAATTTTTCTGCCGGCTGGCGGCCGGTGCGGGGGCCGAAGACATAGCTTCGCATCGCGTTCCCGTAGGCTTCCGGAAGCCGCCACCAGCCCCAGCGCTTGACGTCCCGGCTCTTGGGGTCGAAGTGGGCTTTGAGGTCCTCCTGGATTTTCGGATCGCCGGTGGCGAGAAACATCTGGACCGCCGCCCAGACAAGCTCGTCATCGTGGCGGAAGAGATCCCCGTAATGAGTGATCTTTTGATACGATCCGTCCCAGCCGTATTTTGCGATGGCATTCTGGAGGAAATCCCAGCCCTTCTTCGCGGCGGCGAGATATTTCTCCGCTTCCTTGGGGTAGGCTTTTTTGAAGGCCGGCGATGTGGCGGCCTGCGCGAGAGCGGCCACCGCCGCAGCCGTGACCGCCGTGTTCTTGGGATAGACAATCTGCGGATCTCCGAGGTCCGGGGTCACGTCGTCCTCGTATTTGCGCTCCCTCGGATAGACGAGGAAGAAAAACCCGCCGTCGTCGTCCTGCATCTTCACCAGGAAATCAGACTCCCACTTCGCCATCTGGATCATATCGCTGATGCCGTCGCCGCTCTCCGGGATGCCGAGGTTGTCGAGCTCCGCAACCCCGGGGAACGAGTCCGCCGCGAAGATGAGGTAATGGATGAAGCTCGCGGAATTGATCGTGTATTTGCTGTAGTCGCCAGCGTCGTGGTGCCCGCCGCTCACGTCCACCTCGCCGGTTTTGATGATCGGGTAAAGGCTGTCGGCCGCCGACTTCATGATCGGCGCGGTGTGCTTGGGATCTTTGACGGCATCCGCGCTCGTGCCCCCGATGGACTTGTTGTGCGGGGATTCGGGAGTGATGATTTTTGCTGGTGCGGCATGCGACGGGCCTTGGGTGAAGCGGGTGAACGGCAGCAGGGTTCCAGGCGCCCCATCCTGCTGGTGGTAGATCCCGAGCGCATACGTGCGGGCCATCAGCCCGGCACCGTCGGCATCAATCCAGAACGGGAGCGACGCGCCCATGCCAGGAACCGCAAGCACGTAATGCCCCGGCTTCGTGAACTCCGAAAAATCCGCAGCGAGGACGTTCTGATAAGCTGGCTGGCCGAACCCCTTGTCGAGCCGCGGAACCAAGGCGCCCTCGAACGCCGCCTCTCCGGTCGCCAGATCCACGAGGGAGAACTTCTGCGCGGCGATCGGAAGCTCTCCGGCACTTCCGAGGTAATACCCGGCATACCCGAGCTTCGCCCCCGCTGCGGGATAAGCATCCTGGTTGACGTGGAGGGCCGGGTTGAACCTCCAGGCCTCGGCGCGCGCCGCCCATGCTTCCCCAGGGGGGATCACCCCTTCCCGCTTGCTTGCCACCTTCACCTCGGCCCCGTCCGGAACGGGCGCTGCCAGCTTGAGGTAGAGCCAGATCCCCACCCGCAGGTCGCGCACTTTCAGCGGCGCATAGAGAACCCGGCGCTTGAAGGATACCGCCTCGACCGCGACCGGCGTCCCGTTCACCGTCACTTCAAAATCTGCCGGGGCCGGACGCTTTGCCTCGTCGGCAAAATCCCAGATATCGAGCGGGGTCTCCCCCGACTCCTTCCGCGTCACCCGAGCCATCTCCAGCCACTCGGGCGAGATCACCCGCAGCCCGTAGTCGCCCGGCTTCGGAAGCTTCAGCGCCGCCACCTCGATGGTTTCCGCAGCCGCCAACCACGGGTTCGCCGCCAAGGCGGCAAACGGGCTCATCATCAGGAAACAAAGCAGAACGACGGCTGGGCGGGCAGGAGTTTTCATCAATGGGAATTTCATCAATGGGAATCGAGGCATCATATCAAGTGGTGGCTGCAAGGGATTCGGGCAGGGTCATTGAGCGAGATCGAGGGAGAACTCATTTTGGTCATCCTTCAAATATTTATCAACAAACGGGGAATACGTCTGGACGACGCATTTTTTTTCCGCAGGGAGGAACCGGAGGATCCTCAGGAACCCGTTGCCTCCGCCCTCGAAATACTGGTAGTTTGCCATCATCTGGTGGACGGTGTTCCCGCTGTCTCCCTTCATCGAGTTCCTGGCGGCGATCCCGTCATAGTGGCCGCAAAACACCATCTGGTAGCCCGCGTGTTTGCGGACGTGCTTGTCCCAGATCTGCGCTCCCGTATTGCGGGGAGACCCATCGCGATGCAGGCCGTAGGCAGCCGCATTTTTTTTGGTGTCCTTTCCCGACAGGTTCCCGTCTTTTCCAACATATTCATGGGTCGCCATCAGCACCTTGTAGCCGGGATGGGATTCGATGATCTGATCCGCCCATTTCAACATGGCATCGCTCGGGCCGAGCCCGAGGCTCAACACAAGAAATTTTTCTGCCCCGGCATCGAAGCGGAACCAGAAGCAGTCATCCTCCGGCATCTTTCCGCCCCAGCCAGGCAATTTTTCCAGCTCGGAGGGTTTGAAGTATTCCGTGAGGAGGGAAGTTTTCGGGCCGTTGTGCCCTGCGTCGTGATTCCCGACGCACGGGGCATACGGGACCACTCCATCGAGCACCTTGATAGCTTCCCTCGCCTTTTCCCATTGCCCCGGGCTGTTGTCGTCCGTCATGTCGCCCTCGTGAATCACAAACTTGATGTTCAGCTTCTCCCGGTTGTCCTTGATCCACTGCGCCTGTGCAAAAAGCTTTTTTTCCGCGCCTTCGTATTTGACATAATTTTGGGTGTCCGGGAGAACGATGACCGTGAAGGGAGCTGCGGCATCCCCGGCGCGGAGGATGCCCGACAGGAGGAGCAGGGCCGCCCAGGCAACAAATCCTGGAGATTTCCATCGCGCCAGCAGGCGGAGGAGAGCCCGGTCAACGACCCTGAAAGAATTGGCCATATGCAGGAATGGTGATCAGGAACATTCTCGATGTCTAGACTTCTTTTATTGTGTATTGACAGCCCATTTTTCTGGCTCTTATATTGACGACATCTAGATGGCATCATTCAGGTTTTCCCTCTCGATTTCCCCATTTTCTGAACATGGCTCACCCTCCGAAAAAACCGGCGCCCGAAGCGCCCTACCATAGCGACCTTGGCCCGAACGGGGAGGTGCCGATGCGCGAGAAGCTCGCCTACAGCATCGGGAGCCCGGTGGATGGCATGGCCGGGGGAGTGGTGGGGAACATGACCAATCCGATCTTCGTGATGATGATGGGGGTTTCTCCGAGCATTCTGAGCCTGGTGGGCATCCTTTACCGGGTTTTTGATGCCTTCACAGACGTCGCAGCAGGCTGGATCTCCGACAATGCGAGAACGCGGTGGGGGCGGCGCCGCCCGTTCGTTTTTTTTGGGGCGATCCTCACCGGCCTGTGGATGCCTGTGATCTGGTTTTTCCCCCAAGGCTGGCCGACCGGGATGCTGGTGACCTGGATGGTTGGATGCTGGATGGTGCGGGATGTTTTTGCCTCCGGCTGGAATATTCCCTTTCAGTGCCTCCTGCTCGAGATGACATCGAGCGCGAAGGAGAGGACAAACATCTCGGCGATGCGCTCGTATTTCGGCAATGCTGCCGGGCTGCTGGTCGGCTGGGTCTGGTTTTTTACCCAGCTCTCGGTGTTCAACGATGCCACGGGCAAGCCGGATATCATCCTGGGCGCGCGGTGGGTCACCGCGATTTTCGGGGGCCTGGTTATCGCGGTCGGCGTCCTGCCCGCCTTCTTTGTTAAGGAACGGTTTTATCATCAGGCCGAGAAGCAGGCAAAGGTGTCGCTGAAAGACAATTTCAAGTTCACCTTTACGAACCGGCCGTTTGTTCTTCTGACGATATTCACCCTGCTTTTCACGATCGGAACCAGCTCGAAGAACGGGCTCGCGTTTTTCACGAAGATGTATTTCGTCTTCGGCGGCGATCAGAAGCTTGCCGCAACGGTTTCTGGCGTCGAATCAACGATCACTCTTTTTGCGGGATTCATCGGGATCCCCGTCTTCCAGTGGATTGCCAAAAAATACGGCAACCGGAACTCGCTGATGACCGCGATGGCGATTGTTTCCACCGCGAGCGTGAGCACGATCTTCACCTACACCCCTTCGATGCCCTATCTCACCGTCCTCACAGGAATCCTTCTGGCCCCGGCGACCGCCGGGATGTGGGTCGTGATCCCGCCGATGCTTGGAGATATTGTGGATTTTGATGAGCTTCGGACCGGCGAGCGGCGGGAGGGCTCGTTTTCCTCGATTTATTCCTGGCAACTCAAGATGGCATTCGCTCTCGGCGGCGGGCTTTCCGGCCCTCTGGTCGAGCTCGTGGGCTTCCGGGTCGCGGCCGGGATCCACCAGCCAGAACATGTGATCTTCCTCATGCGCGTCCTCCTCTCGTTTATCCCGCTCGTCTTCGTCGGCATCGCCATGATCCTCCTCTGGAGATTCCCGCTCGGCCGCGCCCGGATGGCCGAGGTGAACGCCGAGCTCGAAAAGCGGCGCGGCACGATCTGATCTCATGATAGATCACCTTCCCTCGGAAGCGAAAGTGGCGCCCGCCCGGAGGCGAAGGAACCGAAATTCCCCCGCTTGCAACGCCGCCGGGATGGGCTAGCATTTTCCGATGCATCTTATTGCTCGATGGATCCCTGCGGGCGCCATGCTCTCGATTTGCGCGATCCTATTTGTCGGCTGTGCGGAGGACTATGTCCAGTACCCCCGGGCCCAATCGATGGAATCCGCCCTGCAGATCGCGCTCGCAAAACAGGGCTATTACCAGGGGCCCATTGACGGGGCGATCGGCCCAGCCACAAGCCGAGCGATACGCAACTACCAGATCGACAGGCGCCTCGCCCCAACAGGCAGGATCAACTCCGCCCTCGTTGTCAGCATGGGATTGACCGGGCAGGGAAACGTGAGCTTCCTGCCGGCAGCCTACTATCCCCCGTATTCTCCCCCAGCCTATTATTACCCTCCAGCCACGGTCATCGGCGTCGGGTGGGGAGGCTGGTGGCCCTCGCTCGGCTATGGCGGCTATGGCGGCTATGGATATCGAGGATATGGAAGATGCGGCAGCTACGGCTGGGGATACAACGGATACCGGAGCTACAACGGATACAACGGATACCGGTGCTACAACGGATACCGGTGCTATAACGGATACAACGGGAACAAGGGCTCCGGGAACAACCACCACCGGAGCTCGCACCATTGAGGCGAGGGCCAACGATGCCCCGGGCGGGGGGGCGCTCAAATTTCCAGGTTCACATTTTTGAAGGAACGGCCAGAATGCCGGGCACATGGATCAGGATGCGTTTTATTTCATCAACCATTTTTTGGCGCGTCCCGGGCTGGATGTGCTGATGGCGGTCGCGTCGAGCTGGGATTTTTCGTGGCCGTTTCTTATGGCTGGTGGGCTGGGGGTTTTGATTTTCGGCGGATTTCACGCGCGGGCGATGGTGCTTGTTGCGGGGGTGTCTGTTGGGATGACGGACGGGGCGGTGGTGAATCCGCTGAAGCATATGGTCGGGCGGCCGCGTCCGCATGAGATTTTATCTGGCGCGCGCACTCTGGATTTGGCCAAGGCGAGGCCCAGGTTCCTAGCGCTCTGGCAGCCATTGAAAGAAAATTATTCGCGGCCGGGATCCCCGCCGGCGCGAGGGAACTCGTTTCCATCCGGACATGCTACGAACGTCTTTGCCCTCGCGACCGTCGCGGCGGTTTTTTACCGCAGGTGGGGGTGGCTGGCCTATTTTCCAGCAGCGCTGGTTTCCTACAGCCGGATCTACGTAGGTTCGCACTGGCCGCTCGACATTCTGTTCTCATGTTTCCTGGGCACCGGGATCGCGCTTCTGTCCGCTCGTGCGCTCGAGGCCTGCTGGCGGCACTGGGGAGCAAAAGCGCTCCCGCAGGTTTGCGCCGCCCATCCTTCGCTCATCGCCCCATGAAAACCAAAATTCTTTTTTTGGCATTGTTTGTGGCGACATTGATCCGGTGCGGGTGGGTCTGGTCGCATGAGGTTGCCCCGTCGGAGGCCTACTTCTGGATGTGCTCGCAGCGGCTGGCTCCGGGATTTTTTGACGGGCCTGCTGGGACGGCCCTGCTCGTGCGGGCGTTTGGCGACACGTTCGGCTTTGCGCGGCTGTTCTGGCCGATGCTTGCGCTTTTCTGCAGCTGGTCTGCCTGGATATTTATCCGGCGGATCTATGAGGAAACCGCAGCCGTCTGGGGTGTGCTTCTGCTGAACGCGCTTCCGGTTTTCAACCGCGCTGCCGTGGAGGTCGGCCCACTCATGCCAGCATTAGTTTCCGTTCTCACGGGGCTGATTTTTGCGCGACTTGCATGGGCCGGCCGGCGGTGGGCATGGGCCGGTGCCGGCGCCTTTTTTTCCATTGGCCTGCTCTTCTGCTATGAGGTGGCGCTTGTGCCCGCCGGTCTGCTGGCCGCCGCGCTGGCTGCCCGCAGGCACCGCTCGGATATTCCGGGCCTTGCGGCGATGGCCGTGCTGTGCGGCTTGGCGCTTTGGCCGCCGATGGCATGGAACGCCTCCCTCGATTGGATCCCGATCGCAGGGGGAACGTGGAGGTCCGCATGGAATTTTCGCCTCGATCCTTTCCTGTCCAGCCTCTCGGAGCTTTTTCGCGCCTTCTCGGTTCCTGCCGCCCTGATGGTTTTTTCAGGAATGCTTTTCCTTGCGGTCTCCGCCCGCCTTCATGCGCGGGCCGGGTTTCTTTTGGCGGCCAGCGGGCTTGCCTGGGCGTGGTGCGCCTATCTGCTTTTCCATGGCGAGAGCGCGATCTCCGCCGGGTGGATCGGCTTTGTTCCGCCGGTCGCATTCCTCGCGTCATCCGCAAGAAAATGGAAGAGGGGGCCGATCGCGTGGGCGGCCGTGGCTGTTTTGGCATTGGGGACAGGCTGGTTCTCCGGCCCGCCAGATCCTTCCTGGAAGGCGGTTGCCGACGAGCTCCAAACCGCAGCACGGGGCCTTCCGGACAGCGGAAAAGGAGCTTTTTTCATCGCCGAGGACCCGGCTCTTGCGGCGGTGCTCGGATATCAAATTCCTTCCGGCGGGAGGTACCCTGCGGTCTTCGTGCCGGAATCCCCCGACATTTCAAACCAGTTCGGGATCTGGCCATCGTATGCGGATTTCGTCGAGAGCCCCAGCGTCCCCGATGAGTATTTTACAGAGCAGAAGGGAGAGAATCCCTTTATCGGCCGGAACGCTGTCTATATCGGGAACGAGCTCCCGCAGGCGATCAAGGGGGCATTTGCAAATGTCACGCCAGCCAAGGCCCTCCCTGGCTCGCGAGGGAAAAGCCTCACCATCTACCTCTGCACAGGATACCAAACCTTGCCGCTATAGCCGGCCCCTGAGCTGGTCGCCCGCCGGCGAAACACAGGAAAATAAACATCGCTAGAGGCGGCTCGCCGTGCTCATGATGCCCTGCAGGCAAGCCTCGGACATGCTGAAAAAAGTCGTTCTGACAAACATTTATACCTCCAAGTCCACCGAAATCATCGTGGATACGGATGATGACACCAAGGCCGTATTGGGAGCCGGGAAGGCACCGAATGAAACGGCGATCGTTTCGGACATCACCGGGCTGGACGAGGGGCTGCAGCGCGCGACAGGAAAGAAGCCGACAATTGATGAGGCCGTGACATTGTTTAGCGGCATGGCCCGATGCCTGGAGCGGAACATCTCGACCATCAAGAGCCTCGAGCTCATGGCCGCAAGGCTCAAATCTCCGCGCTACCGTGGCGCGATCGCCGACATCTCCCAGCGCGTCCTCTCCGGCGACAAGATCAGCGACTGCTTCGGGATGCACCCGGACCTTTTTACTGAGGATGTCCTCGCCCTTATCCGTGCCGGCGAGGAGTCCGGGCAGATCCATGCGGTTTTCAAGCAGATCGCTCAAGGCCGGAGCAAATCGGCAAAAATCCTGCGCAAGCTCAAGTCCGGGATGATTTATCCGGTGATCGTTCTCCTGCTGGCTGTCGTGGTCGTTATCATCATGGCCTTCACCTTGATCCCTGCGATCTCGAAGCTCTACATCGCGATGAACGCCTCGCTTCCCCTCCCCACGCGGGTGCTGATGGCGTTCTCCGAAATCCTCCTGAAGCAGCCCTACCTGGCGGCCGTCCCGATCATCGCTCTGATGGTATTTTTCAAATACTGGCCGAAGCTGTATCGCAAGCCGCCGGTGCAGATCGCCATCACCCACCTGCCCACGATCGGGAACATCATCAGAAAATCCTCTGCGATGGTGAGCTTTCGCACGCTTGCGCTTTTGCTGCACGCCAACGTGAGGATCTCGACCGCCCTCGAGATCGCGGCGAAGGCGTCCAACCATATCGAGTTTGAGCGGTTCTACGTCGCTGTCCGGGATCACATCACCGACGGGCTTTCGCTTCCGGAAAGCTTTCTGATGGAGTCCCACCGGCTGGGCCCCGACGGGCGCACGATTGCGGCCGTGGTGCAGATGGCCGGGGAGACCGGCGGGGTCAACGAGATGCTCGACGAGATCGCGACCGACTACGAGGAGGAGCTGGACATCATCGCCAGCCAGATCGACAAGATCCTCGAGCCGATCGTCCTCGTGATGATGGGCTGCATCGTCGGCGGGCTCGTCTATGCGATTTACGGACCGATTTTCAACCTCAGCCAGGTGATCCTGCCCAAGAAAGGCCCGCCTGCGGCGGCTGCGGCGGGCCGACGTTGAACGGCATGCAGGAGCGCTCCTCCCGACCGGGCGGACGGACGGGAGTCCTCGCGCGGATCCTCCAGCTCCCGGCGCAAAGCGTCTACTCCAAGTCGCTCACTCTCTTTGTTGTTTTTTCCTTCCTTCTCGGGCTGGCGGTTGTCCTGCTGACCAGCCAGATCATCCTTCGGGAATTTGAAGAGACTGAGCGGCAGGAGATGGTCGCGACCCTCCAGAGGCTCTCCCTCATGCTGTCGCGAGAAATCCGCCCCTTGGAGACCTCCTTAGCCGACTGGATCGAGCGGAACAAATCCTCCGGCGGGCGCCTGGTGCTGCCTTCCAACAGCGCGCTCGATGCTCTCCGGCTCGATTTTCTTTCCATCACGGATTCCTTCGGGCAGATCGAGGGCACAGTGTTTCGCGAGGCGACCCCGCCGGCTATCTTTTTGGCGTCCGCCCCCTGGACGCAATGGGTGTCCGGAAAATCCGGAGTTCGGCTTCCGAAGGCAGGCTTCATCCTTCTGGGCGACTCGCTGGCAGCGATTGTCTGCCATGGTGATGGGGAGGGGCGCCTGGTCGCTGGCGGAAAGATTTTTGAAGGCGAGTCCCTGGAGTTTCTTGAGGGCATGTTCGGAGCGAGGATTGCATTCCAGCCTCTTCGGACTGTGAATGTCAGCGGTGAGCATAGCGAGCCGCTCCTCCAGATGCTTGCGCGCAACGAGTTTTTTGTCAGGGCAGCCAGCGCAAACGAACTTGTCGGCCACATCCTCGTCCGCGGGATCAACGGCATCCCCATCGGGCAGGTTCAGCTTTCCCAGGGCCGCCCGCACTATGCCGAGGGGCTCCAGGCGGTGCAGGTGTTCCTCACGGTCCTCACGCTGGCCGGCGGAACGCTTTTTCTGGTGATGTGGATCCTGCTCGACCGGACGATTCTCGCCCGCGTCAGGGATCTCACGAGAAAGGTGGAAGGCGCCATCCTGCCCCTCAGCCTCGACTTCAGCGGCAGCGACGAACTGGCCACGCTGGCGAGGAGGATCGAGGAGCTCGCCGTCCAGCTCGACCGCGCGCGATCGAGCTACCGTGCGGTCGTCGAGGATCAGAACGAAATCATCTGCCGGTTCACGCCAGGCTTCGAAATCACGTTTGCCAACGGGATTTTTCAGCGGCTTTTCGTGCGCGAGGCACGGAACAACGACTTGTTGCAGCGCTGCCTGCCGCCGGTCACGTTCGAGCTGCTCACCAAAAAATTTCTCGCGATGGCACCCGGTTGCCCGCTCGAGACATTCATCCACCAGATCCTCGATGAGGACTCCTCCGCGCGCTGGTTCCGGAGCACCTTGCGGTCAAATTTTTTTCCGGACGGGACGTGTGCAGGCGGGCAGTGGGTTGCGGCGGACATCACCTCGCAGATCCAGGCGCAGCAGAGGCTCCAGAACTCGGAGCGGGAGCTTCGGACTTTGTCGAGCCGGTTGATGCGCCTCCAGGACGACGAGAGGCGGAAGATTGCGAGGGAGCTCCATGATTCCACATCGCAGAGCCTTTCTGCCCTGGAGATGAACATGAGCCTGCTCGAGCCTTTGGCCGGAGAGGAATCCATGCGGAGGCTTGTCGCGGAGACCCGGCAGATCGCCCGCGACTGCTGCATGGAGCTGCGGACGCTTTCGTATCTGTTGCATCCGCCGCTTCTTGACGAAGTGGGGCTCCCGTTTGCCATCCAGTGGTTCGCGGATGGGTTCGCCAAGCGGACAAAGATCCAGGTCTCGCTGGATCTTGCCGAGAAATTCCCCCGCCTCGAGACTGCGGCCGAGACCACGCTCTTCCGCATCCTGCAGGAGGCGATGACCAACATCTACCGGCACTCCGGCTCCAGCCGGGCCTGGATTTCTCTGGCGCGTGACGGCCGCGAAATCCGGCTGGAGGTCCGGGATAACGGGACAGGATTTCCCGAGAGCGATCCGGAAAAGCCAGGGGCTGGCGGCGGAGTCGGAATTGCCGGCATGAGGGAAAGGCTTGCTCAGATCGGCGGAGAGTTGGACATTCGCTCGTCGCCCTACGGGGTGAGCCTCGTCGTGAAAACCTTTTCCCATGGCCCAGACAAAAAAGAAAATTCTGATTGCTGACGACCACGAGATCGTGCGCCACGGCGTCCGCAACCTGCTTGCGAGCGTGCCTGCCTACGAGTGTTGCGCCGAGGCGACGACCGGCCGCGAGGCGGTGCGCCTCTGCGAGGAGATGCAGCCGGACGTCGCGATCCTCGACATCAGCATGCCTGAGCTCAACGGGATCGAGGCCGCCCGCCAAATCCTTAAAGTTTGCCCGCGCACGAAAGTTCTGATCTTTACCGTGCACGATGCCGAGCGCCTCGTTTATGAGGTTTTCCATGCGGGGGCGCACGGATACATCCTGAAATCCGATGCCGGGCGCCATCTTCTTGCCGCTATCGAGAGCATCCTCGACGGGCGGCATTACTTCAGCTCCCAAGTCTCCGAAGTCCTCTTCGAAAGCTTTCAAAAAAAAGGCATGCCGCATGCGCCTGCTGACGAGGGGTCGAAGCCGACATCGCGCGAGCGCGAGATCATCCAGCTGCTCGCCGAGGGCCACAGCAACAAGGAGGTCGCCTCCGCTCTCGGGATCAGCGTCAAAACCGCAGAGACCCACCGCGCCGCAATCATGCGCAAACTCGGGATGCACTCGATCGGCGAGCTCGTCCGCTACGCCATCCGGAACCAGATCATCCAGGCCTGACGCCGGGAGGGCGGGAGTGGCGCACGGGGAACTTCAGAGGTCCTGATCTCGCCGGAAAGTGATTTGGCACGTTTGTGACGTTT
>JBAXXX010000034.1:0-37191 GCA_037127695.1 Verrucomicrobiia bacterium
CGGCAGGAAGGCGAGATCCTTGCCCGCCAGCAGGACGTCGTCGAGGCTCTGGAAATCCGGTTTGATCGGGTTCCCGATGGACTTCGTGAGGAAATCGGGCACATCGTTGATTCCTCCCGCCTGCATGTTCTTCTCCGTACGGCGATCCGGTGTGCGGACTTGGAATCCTTCGCAAAGGAACTCTGATCGCCGCCACTACTGCTTCTGTTCGCTTCAGAAGGGGGATCCAAGTTTGCTATTTTTACAGCATTTCCCCGGAGACTTTCACAGTGCCGATTTCCGAAACGGCGTTGCAGGGGCACATAAAATCAAACGTTTTCATGTTTTAAGAATCCAATTGGCTTTCCCCTGGCTCATTGTCCGCTTTTGTCCTGGGAGGTGAACGGCGGCAGCCACGCCATTGGGAAGGCTGAGCTCGACTTCAATTTGGGGCCCTTGGCGCTTCCAGAAACTGCGAATCTTTCCGTGAGGGGTCGGAACGACTGTCTCATTCCAATCGCCTTCGAAAACCGGCTCGAAAACAATCTCCGCCCACGCTGGTGCGTTCTGCCGGATGCCTCCGAGGATTTGCATGAGATGATAAAGCGGGTGCGCTGACCAGGCGTGCGAGAAGCTCTCGTCACCGCGACGGGGGGCGAAATTCTCCCACGTGGTCCCGTATTCGGCCATCGGCGCCCACTTCTCCCGGATGAAACGCAAAACATCCGCGCCATGCCCTGCGGACGTCAACACTTCAAAAACATACGTGATCCAGTAGGATGACGGGTAGACCTCCGGCTTGGTCTCCTGCCGGATAAATGGCAGGAGCACCTCCTGGATGCGCTTCGCATTCTGCGCGGGCTGGAAGTCTGCAAGGATGGCCAGAGTTTGAGAATGGATCGAGGTTTCTTTGACCTGTTTTCCGGCGAAGGTGACCCCATCGCACAGCAAGCCGTCCTTTCGCACCAGTTTCCCGATGGCGACTCGCAGCCGTTTTGCCCAAGCGGCAAGCTTCCCGGCTTCGCCCGGCTTGTTCGCAAGCCGGAACATCCCGGCCAATCGCTCGAGCGCCATCAGGAGCCAGAGATTGTAAACGGTCGAATACCCTTCCTTGAAAAGTCCGGTCCAGTCGAGGAAGAGCCAGTAGCGCTTGTCGTAGCCGATGAGGCCGGTTTTCGGGTCGGTGATGTCTTCAAAGTATTTCAGAGCCGCGCGGATCGTTTGTTCCTGCTCAAGGAACGGTTCCAACGAGCCGGTCTGCCAGTAGTAGTCCCAGAGCGTGATCAGCCAGATGAGGGTGAAATCCGGTAAAACACAGCTGTGGGCGATTGTTGGCGCGTGCCCGTAGGTGAGGCCCTCGGGGGTTGTCTTCGCCGCGATCTGCTCGATGCCACGGCGGAAGAGCCGCGTGTCGCCGGAGAGGAAGAATGTGTTCTTGGCCTGCACCCGGGCATCGCCCCACCACTGCGCCTGCTCGCGCCAGGGAGTGTCCACATAGGCGTCCAGGCTGCACACACGCTGCGTCCAGGCACAGGCTTCCCAGATGCAATTCCAAGTGGCATCCCTCCGGCAGGTGACCAGGAGGGAACAGTAGTTGACTCTGACTGCCCCAATCCCTCCTCGGGATCGGGGTCGCAGCATTTCCGCAGCCCCCGGATCGAGACTTGGCCGGGGCGAGGGTAGTCCAGGATGCTGAAGGCGGCGGTGAGGCCGCAGCTCCAGCCGTCCTCCACCGACTTCGCGGTGACCTCACGGATCACCTTCAGCGTCGATTTGCACGCTGTCATGGCTTCCTCCCTCGTGGGAACAAGGTGATGCGCTCCCCGAGGAGCCGCCCCACTACGCCGACTACCAACGCGCCCGCCAGAGCTCCTGCCGCTGCTATAGTTATCGCTATTTTTTTCATATTTTTTGCGAAGACGGAAATTTCGTCTTCAATTTTATATTGCACGCCGGACGGCGGCATTGCGGCGGCCGGCGTGGATGCCCTTTCCCCGTATTCGCGGAAGGGCGAGATTTCTCTCGCGGAATTTATGGGCGTTCAATTTTCTTCTCGTTCACCGCCCGGCACCCACCCATGGTGGCTGAAGCATGAAGCGCACCCCTTCCAAGCCGACCGGAATACGAAGAGTTCTAATCCTCGTCGATGAATCCAACGTCACCAGTTCTGCGAAGGCCGCCAACCGCAAGTTGGACTGGCTCAAGCTTCAGGAATTCCTCGTCAGGGGGCGCGAGTTGCTGGAAACGGTCGTCTATGCAGGGTTGCCCCCGGCGATGCCCGAATGGCAGGCCGAGCGTGACAAGAAAAACAAGTTTCTGCACTGGCTGCGCTCCCACGGGTTTCTGGTGATGGCCAAGGACGGCTCGCCCGGAGCCGAAACGCACTACAAGGCCAATGTGGATGTCCTGATGGCCGTCGATGCCGTCGAACTCTCCATCGAGATGCGGCCCGACGTGGTGGTTCTGGTCACCGGCGACGCCGACTTTGCTCATCTGGCGCTGCAGCTACGACGACGAGGCATCCGTGTGGAGGTGGCGTCCGCAGCGCCGAATTTGGGCGCTGGCCTGAAAACCTCGGCGAACGAGGTGATCGATCTCTCCCCATTGCTGGAGACTTTCGATCCGCTGAGCTAATCAGTGGCCCTGTTTCCACTTTTTTCCCAAGACAATCTTCTGTGCCCGGCTCATGGATTTTACGGAGTATTCCAAGCGCGATGCGGACGATCTGCTGTCCGCTGTCGTGAAGGCGACCAGCTTGGCCGGCCGGTGTGCTCGGACATACGCGGAGCCCTTTCCGGCATTGTGAACCTTGAGGCGTTTCTGAACGTCGGTCGTGATCCCGGTATAGAGGCAGCCATTCGAGCACCGGAGCATGTAAACGAACCACGGCTTGGGGGATGCCTTGGGCATGTGGCCGTGGGAACTATGCAACCCCTGCGATGGCCTCAGCGGCGGCAAGCGCCTGCTTTGCCAGTCCATCGGCCAAGTAGTTTTCCTCAATGGCGAGGGTATCGTATTTCCCCTCGGCCTTGCTCTCGGCATCGTTGCCGCCCTCCCGCGTCATCTTTGAGACGCGGCTGCGGGACTCAAACTCCTCCCGGAGCCGGCCAAGAACGCTGGCGACGATTTCGATGATTTCGTGCCCGTGGATCTGTTCGGTGGTCATGTTGGCAGTTTACCGCCCGCCCGGCGGCGCGGGACAGAACGAAATCTCTGAATCCTTCGCACAGGGAATGCCGGTGGCCGTGAAAGCGACATCCTCCGCTGATATCCGGTCCCCCGCGAGTGACGGGCTGATATCCCGGGATCCACGCCTCAAAGAGGTGCGATGTTCACATAAACCCCGGGATGGTCAGAGAAAGCTTTCCCTCTCAATGGCCGCTCAGGCAGCCAGCCAAAAAAAGGAAAAGCACAGATGAGTCCAGGGCTTCATGAACTGGCCGTGTGCTGGAAATATCTTGGGAAGTCTGAGCTTGCCCGCCTGGCGGCTTGGTGCTAGTATTTCTCAATAAGATTGATGCCCTGAGGAGGGACCTTCGGAAAAGCTCCGTGACATCCGAAAAGCATTTTTCCACCAAACAGAAAGACCTTATGAACAAGGAAGCTTACAAATCAATCATCACGAAATGCTGGGCCGACCCGGAATTCAAGCGGCGGCTCATCGCCGATGCGGCCGGCACCCTCAGGGCAGAGGGCATCGCCGTGCCCGAAGGCACCCAAGTGAACGTGGTCGAGAATACCGCCCGCGAATTCACTTTCGTGATCCCATCCGAACCCTCCGAGCTGTCCGACGCGGCCCTGGATCGTGTTTCAGGGGGCATATACCGGGACATCAGTTATACGATAATGTGATCTTGTCCGGCACACGTCCGTGACGCCCGAAAAGCCCCGTTTCCACCGGCGAGAAATATCCCTATGAATGAGCAGGCATACAAATCAATCATCACGAAATGCTGGGCCGATGCGGAATTCAAGCGGCGGCTCATGGCCGATCCAGCCGGAACCCTCCGCACAGAGGGTGTCTCCGTGCCGAACGGCAGCAAGGTGACCGTGGTCGAGAATACGGTCAACGAATTTACATTCGTCATCCCGCCCGAGTTCTCCGAGTTGTCCGACGAGGCACTCGACGGCGTTTCTGGGGGGAAAGTGGTCGCCATTCCGGAGGGATGATGGAACGGAAGTCCATCACCTCCCCGTAGAAGCAGCGTCTTGCCGATGACCGGAGAGCATCAATCGGCAATATCTGGAAGGTCATCCGGCCAGCGCGATGTTAGGAGCTGTTCACAAATAACCTTTACAACCTGGCTTGATCTTTTTGCCGATGGCTGCGTTGCTCGCTTCTTACAGCCTGCAACGAGGCTGCTTGGCGCTCGCGCCTTGCATCGACAAAAATCTACTGCGCCATTTCTTGTAAACTTTATTTGTGAACAGCTCCTTATTGTTGGAATTTGGTTAATTCCGCCTTGAGCTGGTATTTTCCCGAGAGGTTTCGTTCGCGGAGCAATTTTTCGATCGTCTCGATCAGTTTCGTCGGGGAGTAGCGGCCGTTTTGTTTGAGGGCATCGCGAAAGAGCTCGCAGCTCAGGATCCCGTATTGCGCCCACTGCCCTGGGGGAGATCCGAATTGGAACACCCAATCGTCGTAATCGTCCCGGTCGATGAGGCACCCTTCGGTCCGCGTGTAAGTCAACTCCGCAGGAAAATCCCTCGCGTATTCCCGCAGATCCGCATGTTCGAGGATGTTCATGCCATAGACCGGGATGCTGATGTTGGCAGCCTTCATGACTTTTCCGAGGATCTGCAAATCCACTACGGTGCTGGTGAAAACGATGGCGTCGAACGTGCGGTTGTCGCGGTAGAATTTGAGCGACTGGTAGAGCACCTGGTAGCTCGCGGGCGGCTCGTAGCTGCAGCGGAACACCTCGCCGAAATGCTTGTCCTGGCGGAGATCGTCCTCGATCCGCGCCGCAAACACGCCGCCCATATGCTCGATCTCCGGCCCGATCACCAAAACGTCTTTGACCCCCCTATCCCGCAGGGCGGCGACCACCGGTCGAGTCCAGAGGTCGATGGACGGGAGCGCTGTAAGAAAAAGGTCAGGCGATAGTTTCGGGAGGGACTCCGGCTTGATGACCGACGGGGCGAGGGTCGGAACCGCATAAAAGCTTGAGATCGCCCGCGTCGAGGGGACTTCAAACGTGTAGTAGGGCGCAAGGAGGAAGGCCGTCGTCCTGTCCTCGCTCAGCCGGCTGACGTGGCATTTGTTCGCCACGAAATCCCCGCCGGTATCGAACGCCGCCAGCTCGATCTTTTTTCCGAGAATCCCGCCTGCGGCGTTGATCCTGCCGAGCGAGAACCGGACCCCCTCGGAGATCTCCCTGGCGTCGGCCACCGATTCGTTGTTGACGAAGCCGACGTGCCAGGCGGGCGCGGAACTGACCGCCCGGATCCGCTCGCGCTCGAACCGCGAAAACGCGGCATTTTCCGAGGGGGCGCCGTATTGAAAAATGCCGATGCTGGCGAGCAGGAGAAAAGCTGCGAGCGCCGCGAGGGAAACGATGATGCCGTTTTTGATCATGAGAGAGGGGTTATAAAAGTTGGCGGGCGATGAGGTTTCGAAAAAGGCCATCCTGTGCGATGAGCTCCCCGTAGGTGCCGGCCTGCCGGATTTCGCCGTCGGCGAGGACGTAGATGCGGTCGGCATTCCGGATTGTCGAGAGGCGGTGGGCGATGACGATGCGCGTGATCTTCAGGCGCTCGACATTCGTGCTGACGGTTTCCTGGGTGGCATTGTCGAGGGCGCTCGTCGCCTCGTCCATGATCAGAATTGCGGGCCGTCCGGCGAGTGCGCGGGCGATGAGAATGCGCTGCTGCTGCCCGCCGGAGATCAGTCCATCGGCGACCATCGTGAACATCCCCATCGGCATTTGGCGGAGGTCGGCGTCGAGCGAGGCCATTCGCGCAGCCTCCTCGGCTTCAGCGAGCAGGCAACCGGTGCCCATCGCGATGTTCTCGAGGATACTTCCCGGGATGATCCGCCCGTTCTGTAGAATGCATCCGATCTGGCGGCGGACCGCGCGGACGTCGAGATTCGCCAGGTCCTGCCCGCCATACAAAATGCTGCCCGCCTCCGGGGTCTCGAAACCGAGCAGGAGGCGCACCACCGAACTTTTCCCCGCGCCGGACGGCCCGACAATCGCAACGAACTCGCCGGGGCTCACCACCAGCGAGACATCGCGGAGGACCGGCTGGCTCTCCGGCGAGTAGCGGAACGTGACGTGCGAGAGCTCGACTTTTCCGTCGAGTTTGCCCGGCGCATGGCTCCCTGACAGGATCTCGGGAATCTCGTCGAGGATCGGCTTGAAGCGATCGATCTCCGGGCCGACCGACCAGAGTTCCCAGATCCCGCTGGAAATCCCGAGAATGCCTTGGCTGAATCCCGCGAACGCGGTCATAAACGCGAGAAACCGTGCCAATGGCATTTGCGATCTCCACGCATCGCCGACCAGATAAAAGAACAGGATCGAGAGGGCCGCCGGAAAAATAATGCCGAGCAGCGCGACCCGACAGGCCGATCCGGCCGCCGAAAATGCCGCTTCCTGGCCCGGAATGAAATCCTCCATGAAGCGGGCCAGCATGCGCTTTTCCGCCGCGGCGGCGCGGATTTTTCCGATTCCGTCAAACATCTGCTTGAGCAGTGCCGCCTGCCGCCCGGAGCTCGCGGCCATCCGGGCGAGCGGCTTCAGGCTCCCGCGCAGGAAGACCAGCATGGCTGCGGCGTAAACGAGGGTTCCCGCCACGCCAGCCGCCGCCAGCCCCGGGCTGTAGTAGAAGAGCATGGCCGCGTTGGCGAGGCCGAAAAGGGAGCTCAAAAACTGCTGCGAAACAACGGTGAAAACCTGCTCCTGGATTCGTGTTGCCGCCAGGACGCGCATGCAGAGATCGCCCGCTTCATACCTGCGGAAAAAGTTCACCGGGAGCCGGAAGAGCCGGTCGAAGAGCGCGGCCTGAAAGCGTTCCATTTGCCGGGAGCCGAACACCAGCAGGAGCAGCTGGGGCACGACGTTGAGGAGCGTCGAGCTCACGCTCAGCGCAACCATCAGCACGAGAAGATTCCAGAGCTCCCCGCTATTGGCCGTCGGAATGATCTTGCCGGTCACATATTCCGTGGCGATCGGCTGCACCAGCCCGAGCCCGCCGGCCAGCAGCCCGGCAAACGCCATCGCCAATATCAGGCCACCCGAACCGGAAAAAAGCAGTTTCCAAATGTCGGCGGCGGCGACTTTTCGATCCGGAAATGTCCGGTAGATTTGGTATCCGTGTGGGCGCAGGTTCGAGGCGACCGGGGCGTCGAGCGGGTGGGTTCGGCCGGATCCCGGATCAAGGTAGTGCCTCCCGCCGGCATCGAGGATCACCGGCTGGCCGTCGGCCTTGAATCCGACCAGCGGCTCGCTGAGGTCGCGGAAAAAACCCTCGCCGAACCGAACTTTTCGGAAGCGCCAGTGGTTGGCCTCGGCGCACGCGCGAAACCGCGCATCGGCATCAGCCGCGAGGTCGGAAGAGAGTTCCGGCTCCTCATACGGCAGCGCGTAGCGCTTTGCAAGGATGCGCAGGATGCGGCCCATCGGGTCATCCGTGGCGTCGGCATGCGCCGTGTCGGCGACGAGGCTGCGGAGGCGATCGAACTGCGCGCCGATCGCGCTTTGGCTCCGCCGCTCGTCCGACTCCCGGCTCTGCTCCCTCCGCCGCTCGCGGCGCGCATCCTCGAACAAAACCCGCCGGGCAAATTCCTCCAGCAGCCCGTCGGGGCTGGGGAGGGCTGCGGGTTGGCCGGGCGCTTCGCTCTCCATGCGCAGCTTTCCCATGAGCTGCTCACGGCAGGCGTGCGACACATTTTCCGCAGCGGGAACGGACCCGAGAAACCGGGTATCCACGACCGGAACGGCTAGGATTTTCACCTCCCCCGCAGGCATTCCTGGCAGGATCTCTCCGGCCGCGAGGGTCAGCAGATAAACCCGCCGGCCGGCCGACGCCACCACAAACAGGTTGATTTCCCCTTCGATCAAATACCGGAACCCTGCGAAGGCGTCGAGCGGGACGACCCGGTTCGATGGCATCGCGCCCGGCAGGCCGCCGGCAAACATCTGCGAGGTCGGATCGTCAGGCATGCGGCCTTTCGGTTTCCAGCCTCATGAGATTCGCGTAGGACGCGCAGGATTCCATGAGGGCGGAGTGGGTTCCGCGGGCGATGATTTTCCCGTATTCCAGCATGATGATTTCATCGCAATCGCGAATCGTGCTGAGCCGGTGGGCGACGATCAGGCATGAGCAGCCGCGGCGGCGGATCGCCCGGTCGATCATCAGCTCCGTGGTCGGATCAAGTGCGCTGGTCGCCTCGTCGAGGATCAGGATCGGGGCATTCCGGGCGAGCGCCCGCGCGATTTCGAGGCGCTGGCGCTGGCCGCCGGAAAAATTGTTGCCCATCTCCCCGACCGGAACATCCAGCTCGTTGCCCCGCTGCGCGAGCTCGCCGACGATCTCGGCGTCGCTCAGCGCCTCGTGCAGATCGCAGGCCTCGGAATGCCGCTGGAAGAGGGTCAGATTATCCCGCACGCTGCCTGAGAAAAGGATGATATTTTGGTCCACCGACGCCACCGAGCGGTAAAATTCCTCCCGCGACCAGCTCGCGATCGGGCGCCCGCCGAGCAGGATTTCTCCCTGCCACGGCGCGAACAGTCCTGCCGCAATCTTTGCGACCGTGCTCTTACCCGAGCCCGAGGTGCCGACAAGCGCCACGCGGCTGCCGGCTTCGAGCGTGAGGGAAAAGCGTTCGATGAGCGGGGGGGCGAGGCGGCTGTAACCAAACGAAATGTCCCGCAGTTCCAGCTTTCCGGGGCGGAGGCTCTCCTCGCCATCCGCCGAGCGGAACCGTTCCGTGAACGGATACCGGAACACGTCCTCGATCCGCTCGATCGTGCCCCGCAGCTCCTGCATCTGGGTTCCTGCCATCACGAGGCTGTTGACCGGCGTGACGAACCCTGCCATCAGCGCCTGAAAAGCCATCATCCCGCCGAGCGTCATCCCGCCTTCAATAATCTGCCAGGCGCCGAAGCACAGGACGAGCGTGCTGTTCAGCCCGAAAAGCAGGACCGGCACGATGTTGAGCAGCGTGCCCGAATGCTGCATCCTCCTCCGCGCGTTCACATACTCGGCCAGCCCGTTGCTCCACTCCGAAAAAAAGTCATCCTCCCTCCCGCCCGAGCGGAGGGTTTCCATGAGGCTGATGCCGGTCATCGAGCGCTGGATCAACTTGGTCTCGACCGTCACGAGCGACTGGTTGAGCACCTGGCGGCTCCGGTTCACCAGCACCAACGCAAGAAAATTGAGCGCGGCCGTCGCCAGCACGATCCAGGAAAGGAACGGGCTGAGGCAAAACATGAGCGCCAGGAAAAAGATGGCGGTGAGCGCCTGGGTGGCGCTGTTTCCGATCTGCCCGAAGACCGTCTTGGCGACCTGGGCGTTCAGCATGACGCGGTGCTGCAGGTCGGCGGAGTGCCTTTGGAGAAAGAACTCGACCGGCAGGGAGAAGAAGTGTCCGAGCATGGCGACGGTATTGTTGGCGGCCAGCTTGAGCTCGCCCCGGCGGAAAGCCACCCGCTGCAGCCACACGAGCAGCACCTGCACCAGCACCGTCGCCGCATACACCAGCAGCAGCGCCACCAGCCACTCGGCCTTGTCCGACATCACCTCGTCCACAAAAATCCGCAGCATCGTCGGCAGCAGCAGACCCGGCAGAACCAGCAGCAGCCCAGCCCACACGACCACGGCGCAGCTCGCTTTCACCTGCCCGAGCAGCGGAAGCAACGCCGAGATCAGCCCGCGCGGACGTCCGCCCGGCTTGAAATCCGCAGTCGGCTGAAACGTGAGCACAACCCCGGTAAAGCTCTTTTCAAATTCTTCAAGCGCGACCGGCCTTGGCCCGGATGCCGGATCGTTGATGTGAAAAATGTCCCCCCGGCGGCCCTCGTAAACGACAAAGTGGTCAAAGTTCCAAAAGAGGATCGACGGGACGGGCATCCCGGCAAGCTTTTCGACCGAGACCTTGAACCCCTTGGCCTCAAGCCCGTAGCCTCGCGCGGCTTTGAGGAGGAGCGAGGCCTGGCTGCCGTTTCTCGAAACCCCGCAGGCCACCCGCAGCTTCTCCAGTGGCTCGTGGCACCCGTGGTAGCCCAGCACCATCCCCAGGCTCGCCGCGCCGCACTCGGTCGCCTCCATCTGGAACACCGTCGGAGTTCTGACGCGATGCCGATGAGGGCCCCGGATCATGGCTTCGCAGCCCCGATCCCGAGAATCTTTTCCCGCAAATAGGGGATGATGTAGCTGGCTGGCGCGCGGTAGGCGGTATTGATCAGCAGCGCGCCCGAGGCTCCGGCGTCCACCTCGATCCCCGCCCCGTTCCGGCTCGTCCATTTGAAGCTCCCCGGCCCCCGGTCGCCCGGCATGAGCTCGACGACCACGCGGGTTTGCCCGCCCCCCTTCGCAACCATCTCCGCAAAATCCGTGTTCTTCAGCTCGGTGGAGATCGACTCCCTGCTCACCGAAAACTGGCTCACCGACATCACGACCCCCTGGATGTAGCCGTAATCCTGGGCCTTGACCGAGGCCGGGGTAAAAAACGCGCTCATCCCCGGACGGATCTTTTTGCCATCCTGCATCGGGACAAATGCGACCAGCCGCAGGTCGGGGCCCTTCCCGCTGCTGATCAGTGCGACGCGGTCCCCTGGCGCAACCGGCGATCCCACTCCCTTCAGCACTTCGATCACCACCCCTTCATCGATGGCCCTCAGCCAATAGCTGTCATTGAACAGCTTCAAAGCCAGGTCCATCTCCTGCTCCTTGAGGTGCTGGTCTTTGAGCAGGTCGAGATACGTCTGCTGCTTGGTCCACTCGATGTCCTTTTGCGAGACCTCCTGCTCGATCGTCTGCAGAAGCATGCCTGTCACCTGCGACTCCGTCTGCACCGTGTCCTGGAGGGATTTGTAATACTCGATTTTCGACGAGCCGCCGATCTCGCTCAATTTGCGGAACTGCTCGTTGAGCTCGGTAGCCCGTTTCGTGTTCGCGTCCAGCTTTGCGAGCAGCCCGCTGATCGCGTGCTCCTTTTGCTGCGACGCGCCGATCTTCGCCTGCGTGACCTGCAAGATGCCGTTTTTTATCTCGCTGTTCCTCCGGCCGAGCTGCTCGAACTCGATCTCGAATTTCCTCATCCGAAAAAAGTTTTCGGCGTTGTAGATCTGGCCGACGATCTGGTTGGCGACGACCCGGCTGCCGGGCTCGACGTTGAGGTGCTCGATGATCCCCTGGCCCTTGGCGACGACGGCGTCCACCCC
Source organism: Verrucomicrobiia bacterium (assembly GCA_037127695.1). GTDB lineage: Bacteria > Verrucomicrobiota > Verrucomicrobiia > Chthoniobacterales > Terrimicrobiaceae > QYQL01. Next base: position 11,370 of record JBAXXX010000034.1, read on the forward strand.
ACCCATTTGCACCGTCACCCCCATCCCACGCACGCTATCCACCATCGTCCCGAAAAACCCCCAGTAAACAACCGCCGCCACCGCCAGCGTCACCCCGGCCAGCAGGAACCACATCCATGAGGAAGTCGTCGCGACAACCACATCCGCCTTGCGCGACGACTGGAGGTTCTCGATCGATTTTTCAGTGAAAATGTCGGGCTTTTCGCTCATCGGTTGCTCGCGGCCCGGGCAGAGGGCATCCGCTGATTCCGGCGGAAAAGTCCTCCGCAGCCTCGGGGGCGCTCCGACCTGACGGCTTTCCTGTGGCTCATTGATAGTTCCTCGTTGCCCGGTTGGCTTTTGTTCTCCCGAGGCTCCGGCCCCGCCTAGGTCAATCCCATCGAGCCATTGCTACATGCAGACGGCAGGGCGATCAATAACGATTTTCCAAGCGCATTGCCATCGGCGCAGGTGTCACCAACGGGGCGGTTCTTCCGCCCAATCCGGCGGAGTATCTGTCGCAGCTTCCTGATTGATTCGAGGGAGGGCGCAGGCATTATTGTAGCCGTGATGAAATCCTCGAGATCGCTGTGGCGCTATCCGGCGGGAAGCTCGACTCCGGCCGATGGGAGCAGCTTTTTTACGGGGAATTTGACGGCCTTCGCCGGGAGCGGGCTCTTGTGAAAACCACCGGGGAATGAGGCCATGCACATCAGCCGCCATTCCCTGGACAATCGCCGTCATTCTCATGCTCGTCTTCAGCGCGATCTCCGACCGCTCGGGCGCCCGGCGGGTGCCGGCCATTGTGGCCGCCGCCATGGGGGCGGCAGGATTTTTTCTTTGCCTGGCATTTCAGAACCCGTTTGCCGACCTCACCGCCATCTCATTTGCGGCCGGAGGTGTGCTCTCGCTGATTGCGATAAGCTGGTCGTTTCCCGCCGCCCTGCTCAGCGGGGCTGCGGCAGCCTCAGGAATCGCACTGATCAATTCGGTGGGGAATCTGGGCGGGTTTTGCAGTCCAACCCTCATCGGGTTCTTTGCCAAACGGTCAGGGAATCTTGACAGCGGAATGCTCCTCACAGGAGCTTTTCTCTCTCTGGCGGGGATACTTTATTATGCATTCAAGTCGCTCGAACCCCCTGCCTCGCGGGCGGAGGGGATGAGTGAAGAGCCAACAGGCTCTCAACCCATTCCGTGACTTTCTGTCCGGCAGGCCCCCGCAGGTGCTCATCGAAGTGCGGGGAGATTGCGGTTGAGTCCGGATTCACTTCCATCGTGCGGATTCCATGTCGAGACGCAGCCTCGGCAAATCCGGCCGCCGGATACACTTGGCCGGATGTCCCGATGGAGATGAAAAGACCCGCTTGCGACAGGGCGAGATAAATTTCTTCCATGAAGAGAGGGGTTTCCCCAAACCAAACGATGTGTGGGCGAAGGCTCCCCGATGCCCGACATTCCGGGCACACGCTCGTCCCGTTCAGATTATTTTCCCAAACGGCAACCGCCTCGCATTTCTGGCACCGCGCCTTCATTGCCTCCCCGTGCATGTGGATGACGTTGCGGCTGCCTGCCCGCTCATGCAGGTCGTCAATATTCTGAGTGACCACCGTCACCGTGCTCGGGAATTCCCTTTCCAGCCGCGCCAAGGCGAGATGCGCCGCGTTGGGTTCGGCGCCTCGGATTTTTTCCCGCCGCACGTTGTAGAATTCAAAAACCAGCTCCGGATCCCGTTGAAATCCCGCAGGGGACGCCACATCTTCGACCCGGTGCCCTTCCCACAGGCCAGTTCCCCCGCGAAAAGTTTGAATCCCCGATTCGGCTGAAATTCCAGCGCCGGTAAGAACGAAAATCGGTTGCGTTGCCATCACTTCGTTTGGTTGTCGGCTGGAACGACGGGAGCGGTGGCGAGGATTGCGAAGAGGATCGAGATTTTCATGGGAAGGAGATTTTGAGAACTACCGGATTGTGGCCGAACGCCGAGGTTGTGGCGAGCACTCCTGCTGCGCCGCAGGCACTGGGAATAACTGCTTCGAATTTCCGCCGAAGGTCTGGATATTTAGAAAACCTGCCGATGCGATGCCGCGCTGATGCAAGAAGGGGAGATTACCGCCGTGGATGGGCCGCAGGCGGTCGCGGAACTTCGCGCGCGGTTTTCGAAATGACTTGGCGGTTTCTATCTTCCACCAAAGCCGGGAACCGCTTTCTTGGAAACGCAATTTGTAAGCAACCATTTCAAGGCTCGTGTGGAATATCTACCGAGCGAGCTATCCGCCCTTTGCCTGGCGTCTTCACAAAGTCCAAGCGATCCGAGGTGATGTCGCTCTGGGAGCATGAATTGGCCCGGAAGAATGAGATGCGATTGGCGGGCAGGAATCTCAGGACGCCTGTGTTGATCGGCCTTTCAGGCCTTCCACCGGGAAGTTAGCAAGCAACCGAACCCAGGTGGCCGGGGGCGACCACCCTCCCAAAGGAGGCAGCTCACCCTCGGGCTGCTCTTGCCTACTCGGCAATGGCGCGCGACCCGGATCCTCAGCCTTACGGAGTCAGAGGAGTAGTGATGGCCGGCAAGATCCCGACGCTATTGGTCTCGCCCCACTGAGACTTCTTATAAACGGCTCCGTCCCCACCTTTGCGCATCACGACAAATCCATTGTCCTTAAATGGATTATTTGTCGAAGCCGCCGAAAGCTGTACTCCATATTGATAGTTTTTTGTCGTTGAAAACAGCGTGGTCCCGGCATCTCCGTCTGTTACCTTATAAAAAGTAAAAGCAATATTTGCGTTGGAGAGGGTCGTCGCGTTGGTTGCCAGCTGCGCGGGCTTGATCGTGCCTGCGGCAAACACCTTTGCCGCATCCTGGGGCCTCAAAAAATCGTTAGTGATGAGCATCGACGAGAACGCTTCCGCCGATGTGACGGTATTCGTCAGATCACCCGGCCAGCCAAAATTTGTTGAGCCAGTTGTGGTGGCATCGAGCGCTGCGGATTGGGTTGCCAGGTGGATCTGCCGGAGGTTCGAGAGGGCGGTTGTCATCTGGGCCTTCGTGAGCGCGCCGGCGATCGCGGGAAGTGCCAGCGAGGCAAGAATCGCGATGATGGAGATGACCACAAGGAGTTCGATGAGGGTAAAGGCAGAGGAACGTTTCATATATAACTTATGCTAAAGCTGCGCCCAGCAACCTGTCGTGTCAACCGCAATTTCTGAAAACATGGTTGCATGGGGCGCGTGCGTTTCTATGCTCCTGACCGGCTTCCGGTTTGTGCGGCGGCCGAATCCACCATGAAACTCTTCCATCAAAATTGGTCCGATGCCAGGAGGCTGCTCCGGGCGGCTGGCCTCGCGGCGCTTGCGGTGGCGGCCGCAATTTCTCTTTCGTCCTGCGCATTCACCGGCGGCTACGGTCCCGGGGCGGGGGATTTTGAGACGGTGATTGTTGATGCCGGGCACGGCGGGCACGATGCCGGTGCGCGCGGGCTCTCCGGATCGCAGGAGAAGGCCCTGAACCTCGACACGGCACGCCGGCTTGCTGCCGTCCTCCGCCAGAGCGGGCTGCCGGTCATCGAGACCAGGCCCGAAGACGGATTCGTGCCCCTAGGGCGCAGGGTCGCGATATCGAACCGCGCGGGAGGCAGCATCTTCGTGAGCGTACACTACAACTGGACCGGACGAGCCGGGGCGCAGGGCATCGAAATCTACTATCAGAGCCTCCGCTCGAAACGCCTTGCCGCCAACATCCTCCAGGAAACCCTGCCCGCCTACCGCACCGATAACCGGGGAATCAAAAAGCGCGGTTTCTACGTCCTCCGCAACAACCGGCGGCCGGCGGTCCTCTGCGAGCTCGGCTTCGTTTCGAACCCCTCGGACAACCGGAACATCCAAAGCCCTGGCGTGCGCCAGGGCCTCGCCGAGCGGATCGCGGCAGGGATCCTTGCGGAGAAGGCCGGCCGGCGGCCCGCAAAATGAGAGAACCCGCCCGCCTTGCGGCGGAGCGGGCTCTCTACGTGGCGGGAGGGAAATTCCCTGGTAAAATTAAAGCAGGCTTTTGAAAGCTTTTCCGGCCGAGAACTTCACGGACTTCGAGGCTTTGATTTTGATCTGTGCGCCGGTTTTCGGATTCACTCCTTTGCGGGCTTTGCGGGCGGCCACCTTGAAGGTGCCAAACCCGATGAGCTGGACGGTTTTGGTTTTTTTGATCCCGAGCTTGATGCCGTCGATGACCGCGTTCAGCGCGCGTTCGGCATCGGCTTTGCTGGAATCAAGGGATTTTTGGACGGCTAGGACGAGTTCTACTTTGTTCATGAATTTATGATGATTTGAGTTGATGGTAAAGTTTGGCTGCAAACTTGTAGCGGGACATTGACAAGAAATCTTTGATGGTGTCAAGCGGAGAGCGGAGGTTTTCCTCCAAAAAAAAAGCCTGCTGGATTTCAGTTCGACTCGTCGGCCTGCGCGGCTGGGGCCGGCTCTTTTTCCTCCGCCTTGCTATCCGGCCTTCCGGATTTTTGCGGTGCGAAAACCTGTTTGAAAAACTTTCCGATAATCGGTGCGGCGTGCGATCCGCCATGCACGGCGTTGTCGTTTGGCTCGCCCTCGTAGAGCGCGGCGAACGCGTAGCGCGGGCTGGCGGCGGGCAGGAAGCCGGCGAACCATGCGGCGGTGCGCTGCCCCCACTGCGCCGTGCCGGTTTTGCCTGCGACATCGATCCCCTTGACCTGCGCTTGATGCGCGGTGCCCTGCCCGTCGCTGGTCACGGCGACGAGCGCCTTGCGGAGGACGTCCTCGATCTCGCGCGGGACCGGGATCTCCTCGCGCACGCGATCCGGGTAGGCGGCGGCGACCCGGTTGTCAATCGTCTGCACCTGCTTGACCAGGCGGGTCTGGTGGAAAACCCCGCTCTGAGAAAGCACGGACATCGCCTGCGCCATCTGCAGCGGGCTGATCAGGATGTCCCCCTGCCCGATCGCCATGTTCGCAACATCCCCCTTCTTGATTTTGCGCTTGTGCACGCGCATCATGTATTCGTCGGTCGGGATGTTTCCCTCGGTTTCCGATTTCACCGGGATGCCGGTCCGCCGGCCGAGCCCGAGGCGGTGCGCGTAGTCGATGATCGGCTCGGAGCCGATCTTGATCCCGACCTGATAGAACCAGGTGTTGCACGACTGGGTCAGCGCCTGCTTGAAGTTGAGCATTCCGGACCCTGTCTTCTTCCAGTTCTTGAAGGTATGGTCGCCGACGGTGAAGTCTGTCGGGCAGTTGAATTCGTCCTTCGGCTTCACCTTTCCGGACTCGAGGGCGGCGAACCCGACAAACGTCTTGAACGTCGAGCCGGCCGGGTAGGCCGAGCGGAACGCGCGCGGCACGAGCGGATCTGCCGGGTCCTTCGAATACGCCTCGAAGACCGCAGGCTTCACGACCGGGACGAAGTCGTTCGGGTTGAACCCCGGGTGCGAGACCATCGCAAGGATTTCTCCCGTTGCCGACTCGATGACCACGAGCGCCCCCCGCTTCGAGTTCTCCGCCATGACCTTCTCGCCGAGCCGCTGCATTCCCTCATCAATTGTCGAGATGACGTTATACCCGGGCACCGGCTGGCGGGCGATCCTCTCCGACGTCTTCCGCCCTTCCTTGTCGTAGGTGATATGGAGGATCCCCGGCTGCCCGCGGAGCTCGTTGTCAAAAATTTGTTCGAGCCCCTCGCGGCCTTCGCTTTCCGGGAAGATGAGGTCGTTATTCTCGATCGGGCGGACCGAGAGCGGTGCCTCTCGGCCGGTGTAGCCGATGATGTGCGAGGCGAGCGAGCCATTCGGATAGAACCGGACATACGTCTGCCGGAGGATGAGCTCGGCCGGAAGCCCTCCCTGGAGGATGGAAAGCTCGGCGGGCAGGAGGTCCTCCGCGATGTCGAGCGGGAGGACGCCGCGGTTTTTGTAGTGGCCGAGGATGGCGGCGTTGGAAATCTGAATGTCCCGTTTCAGCAGGCCCTTGGCCAAGGTGATCTGCTGCCGTGCGAAGCCGAGAACCTTGGCGTCGTTCCAGTCGAGCGGCGTGGGAAAGTTGATTGCGAGGTTGTAGCTGAGCCGGCTCTGCGCGAGCGGGAGCCCGTTCCGGTCGGTGATCTGGCCGCGGGGGGCAGGGATCGCGAGGGTATACGTGCGCGCCTGGCGCTGGGTCTCCCACGTCGGCTTGGGGTTCTCGACCGAGCTGGTATTATCGATCGTCACCCCTTGGGCGAAGACGGCAGCCGGCAGCAGGAAAAGAAGAAGCTTCATTCGGCGCAGACGATACCCGGTTTTGCGGCGGACTCGAATGGAAAATGATTGAAGCTCAGAATTTCAGCTGCCATCGTCCTCACCCATTCTATGCCTCAATCCTTCGACCCCGAACTATCCGCCCGCATCGAAACATTTGGCGTCATTGCTGTCCTGGTGGTGGACCGCGCAGATGACGCCATCCCGCTCGCCAAAGCCCTGCTGGACGGCGGAGTCGGGGTCATGGAGCTCACGCTCCGCACCCCTGCGGCGCTGGATGCCCTCAAGGCGATCCGCGCGTCCGTGCCCGAGATGATCGCCGGGGTGGGCACGATATTGACCGCAGCCCAGGTGCAATCTGCAAAAGATGCCGGTGCCGCGTTCGGGGTAGCTCCCGGCATGAACCCCAGGGTCCTTGCCGCCGCGCGCGCGGCGGGGCTTTCATTCGCCCCGGGCATCGCGACGCCTTCCGACATCGAGGCGGCCGTCGAATCCGGCTGCCAGCTCCTCAAATTTTTTCCATGCGAGGCCTCGGGCGGTCTTGCCTACCTGAAAAACATCGCCGCGCCGTACGCGCACCTCGGCCTGAAATACGTGCCGCTTGGCGGGCTGAACGAAAAAAACATGGCGGCGTATCTTGGCGAGCCGATCGTCAGCGCGCTCGGGGGGTCGTGGCTTGCTCCGCGCGAGCTGATCGGCGACTGGAAGGCGATCACCGCCCGGTGCGCCGCCGCCAGCGAAATCATCCGATCCGTCCGAGGGGCCCCTGCCGAAAAGAAAAATGCCTGATCCCGGGGGGAGCGGATTTTTCCCGGAGGAAATTCCCTTGTTTTCAAAATCCCCGACAGGTGGTAGGGTTTTCGCCGATGTCCGCAGAGGGCACACGGAACTATGATCCAACTTCACGAATCCCAGCATGGCGACTCCACCCTTGTCGCGCTCTCCGGCAAGCTTGACGCCTCGACCACTCCCACCACCGAGGCGAGGCTTCTCGAGCTCGTTCGAGAGGGCAACAAGTTCGTCGCCATCGACTTCAGCGGCGTCACCTACCTGGCCAGCAGCGGGCTGCGCATGCTCCTCGTCATCACGCGCCAAATCACAGCACTCGAAGGGAAGCTCGTCCTCTGCAACCTCGACCAGACGATGAAGGACACCCTCGCCGTCACCGGATTCCTTCCCTATTTCTGCCTCGCCGGAACATCCGACGAGGCCCTAAAAGTCCTCGCGGAATAGTTTTTTGACGTGACAATCTCGCCCTCTTCAAATTAGAATCTCTTATATATGAAAGCAACCCTGCCTCTCCTCATGGCCATGGCGTTTTTAGCCTCTGCGGTCGGCGCGCAGTCTCCTGCGAAGCCGCAGCTCAACAAGCGCGTGCTGTTTGTGGTTTCCGAATTCGGCTACTGGGGCGAGGAGCTGGTCGCCCCGCTCGAAGTCCTCGAGGCCGCCGGCTACAAGGTGGATTTTGCCACGCCCAAGGGAACCAAGCCGCTCGCGCTCCCGCCGAGCATGGACCCGAACTACGTGGACCCGCCGCTCGGAAAAAAGGTGACGACCCCCGCGATGGCCGACAAGGTCAAAAAGCTTGAGGCCTCGGACAAGCTGGACAAGCCGATCAACCTGGGCGAGTGGATGCCCTCCCGCCCATACCTGAGCTCGTCCACTTATCTTGACGACCTTTTCTCCTACAACGATGCGCTCGACCGGGTCGGTCAGGAAATTGACAAATACGATGCGCTCGTTCTCGTCGGCGGCAGCGGGCCGATCCTCGACGTGGCCAACAACAAGCGCGTGCAGGACCTCATCCGCGAGTTCCTCAAGGATGGCAAGCCGGTCGCCGGGATCTGCTACGGAGTTGCTGCCATCGCCTTCACGCGCGATGGCATCACCGACAAGAGCATCGTCTTCGGCAAGCGCGTCACCGGGCATCCCGTCGTGCACGACTACAACGATGGGCACGGCTACCTGAGGGTTGACAGCGGGTTCCCCGGGGCCCCCTACCAGCTGGAATACATCCTGAGGGACGCCGTGGGGCCCGATGGGCAGTTCATCGCCAACATCGGCAAGAGAACCTCTGTGATCGTAGACTATCCGATCATCACAGCCCGCACGACATTTGACTCAACGCTCTGCGGACAGAAGCTGGTCGAGGTGCTGGAAAAAGGTTTAAAACGCTACGGCTGGTAAGCGCGGCGGAGGGCTGACGAATGTCGCTCGAGCGCTATCTGCCCCGAAGCCTTCGGGCAAGGTTCACGCTGCTCGTGCTGGCCTGCACGGCCGCCATCTTCCTCTGCACGGCCCCATTCATCGTCTGGCAGGGGCAGCAGCTCCTGTTTGAGAGGCAGATTCACGATATCCAGGACCGCCTCGACGCGACGATGAGCCGGGGGGACTCCGAGCTTCGCGCGATCCGGCAGCAAGCCATCGCCATGACCGACGTCGTCGAGCAGTCGGACCCCAAGGGGTTCGATGCCTGGTTCGAGTATATGGAGTTTTCGCTCCAGCGGTTTCCGAAGGCCTACGGCGTGCGCCTCGCTTTCGAGCCGGGCAGCGAGCTCGCCCCGGATGGCGCGCGGGCGATCTACGTCCACAGGGGAGCTGACGGCAAACCGGTGCGCGTCCACATCAATTACCAGCCGGAAGATCCCGCCTCGTCGGGCTCGAAGTGGTATGTCCCGGTCCGCGACATGCCCCGGGACTCACTCGAAGGGGTTTGGAGCTCGCCTTTCATCGCGCAGGAAGGCAAGTCGGAAACCGTCCTCACGTGCTCCGTGCCGATCTCGATCGCGGATAGCGGCAAAGCGAAGTTTGACGGGGTGGCGGCGATGGATGTGACGATCGATACGATCATCGAGTCCCTCCGGGCGATCCATCTCGCTTCCGACTTCGAGATATTTGTCCTCGACCCCTCCCGCCGGATCACGATTTCGGCGCAAGGTGGGGCGAAAGCCTCTGCGGAGGCCGACGAGGAGCTTCAGGCGACGGTTCGCGCCAATCCTGACGCATTCCGCCCGTTTACCAGGCTTCAGAATCACGCCGAACCGCTGGGCTGGTTTGTGGCAATTAACCCCTACGACGGGGTGAAGAGCTGCTTCCTTTTCGCGAGCCTGCAACACAATACCTCCCAGCTCCTCTACGTCATCCCGATGCATGTGCTTAACGGGGATGTCTTCTGGCTGGCCGGCTCGGTTTGCCTGCTCGGGCTGGCGAGCATGGCGGGCATGGGGTTCCTCATCCGCTGGAGCGCAGGGCTTGTGACCCGAAACCTCAACGTCCTCCGCCAAGGGGTCAAAAACGTGCGGGCCGGCAACCTCCGCGAGATGCTCCCGCCGGCGACCACCCACGACGAAACCGCCGATGTCATCGACGCGTTCAACGGGATGGTCGGCGAGCTCCAAAACGCATTCCGCCGCGCGGAGGATCTCGCCCGGCAGCAGCAGCGCGCCGCCACCGAGCTCGAGCTCGCCCGCAGCATCCAGCAGTCCGCCCTGCCCGGGCCGCTCCGCCTGCCGGGAGGAAGGATCTTCAGCAGCACCCTGCCTGCGCAGGAGGTGGGAGGCGACTTTTACGATGCTTTCGACCTTCCCTTCGGCCGGGCGGCGCTCGCTCTGGGAGATGTTTCCGGGAAGGGGGTTTCCGCAGCGCTGTTCATGGTGCGCGCCAGCCTTCTCCTCCGCAGCGCCGCCGCCGCCATGGCCCCGCAGGACGCCATCGCCCAGGTCAATTCCATGCTCGTCAAGGCAAACTCCGAGATGATGTTTGTCACGCTCTTCTTTGCGGTCTGGGATCCGATCGCAGGAAAGCTGACCTGCGTTAATGCCGGGCACAACCCGCCGATTTTGCTGAGGGCTGACGGCACGTTCGAGCGCCTTGACCGGCGGAGCGGGCCTGCGATCGGAGCGATGAGCGGCCAGGAATACCCCGCTTGGGAAATCCCCTTCCGTGAGGGCGACCTCCTCGCGGTTTACACCGATGGGATCACCGAGGCTCCGGACGCATCCGGCACGCAATTCGGCGAGGATCGGCTGAGGAAGTCCCTTCCCGTCCACGAGGGGAACCATCTCGAGGTCGTGACCAGGAAGGTCGTGGAGGAGGTCGTCGCCTGGCAGGGCGGGCACGAGCGCTTCGACGACATCACCCTCCTCCTGGCGCGGGCGACGCAGCCCCCGAGCATTCTCGAGCTCAGCGCCTCGCCCGACACGATCGAAGACGTGGTCGCCGCCGTCGAGGCCTGCGCGCGTGGCGGCGGGATGGCAGAGGTCTCCACGCACGAGATCTCTCTGGCCGCCTGCGAGGCCGTAACAAATGTCATCACCCACGCGCTCTGCTCCGACCCCGCCCGCAAATACCGGGTTTACATCGCGTGGGGCGGCGACGAGTTGATGGTTCGCATCGAGGACGACGGCCCGCCATTCGACCCCGACTCTCTCCCCGCAGTCGATCTCCGCGCCCCCCTCGTGGATCGCCCGATCGGCGGGCTCGGCTGGGTCCTCATCCGCAACGCCACGGACGACATCCGCATGGACAGGATCTCAGATACGAATATCCTCACACTCACCCGGAACCGCAACCGCCAGACCATCGGACAAAACAAAAAATCCTCATGAAAACCTGCCTCCTCGCGCTCGCCCTCAGCGCATCCGCCGCCTTCGCCCAGCCCGCCCAGCCGGCCGGGCTTTCATCCGAACAGCTCAAAAATTTTATTCTGACGTGGTATCAGCACACCAACGACCACCATCCGGTGGAGGAGCTCTTCGGGATGATGTCCGACGATGTCGAGTTCTACTACCCGGACAGCCCGAAGCCGTTTACGGGGAAGCAGTCGTTTCAGGATTGGTATGCCAATGCCTTGAAGACCTACTTTGACGAGACCCACTATGTGGAAAATTGGAAGGACATCACGATCGATGGCAACAAGGCGACGGTCCAGCTAGTCGTCCGGTGGGAATACCGGACATGGAAGCCCGGAGACGCCGTCAGCAAATACCATGCGAACCTCGCGCACCAGAGGCTGGAGATTTCCCGCAGCCCGGACGACGGCCGCCTGCTCATCCGCAAAAAAGCCGTCGAAAAATTCGAGGTGGCGGCACCGATCTTTGGAGTAGGAAATTAACATGATGACCATCACGACCACAACCCTCCACCATGCGGCAATCGCCGCAGTCGCCGGAGATATCACCCATGCGGTGGCGGACGAGTTCCAGTCCGCCCTGCTGAGTGGGCTCAAGGGATCTGATGCGCTGGTGATCGATTGCTCCGGCGTGAACGTGCTGACGAGCGCAGGGCTGCGCACGCTGCTTCTGCTCCACCGCGAGGCCTCGACCTCGGGAAAGCGACTGGCCCTTGCATCCCTTCCTCCCGGAGTCCGCGACGTGATGGATGTCACCGGATTTCTGGACCAGTTCCTCACCTGTGCGTCGGTTGCCGACGCGGTCGCCGCAACCTCCCCTTCAAACCCATGAGCGCACGCATCGACCTCTATCCCACCGGCGAAATTTCCGGCTGGAAAGTCCGCCCCGGACAAGTTTTACCCTATGGAGCATCGCTTGTCCCCGGCGGGGTCAATTTCTCGACCTTCTCAAGCGTTGCCAGCTCACTTTCCCTGATGCTGTTCGACAAGGCATCCCGTGATTTGCTCGCTGAGCTTCCCCTGCCTGAATCGTTCCGCATCGGTGACGTTTGGAGCGTGACCGTCTTCGGACTCGACCCGGAGACCTTTGAATACGGGTTCCGTGTCGATGGCCCCAACGACCCTCACGCCGGTCACCGTTGCGACAAATCAAAGATCCTTCTCGATCCCCGTGCGAAAGCGATCTCGGGGAGAGACTCCTGGGGGGCAGCCCCGGACGATGCCGATCCGTTTCCTTACCGCGGATTTGTCGTCCCGGAGGACTTCGATTGGCGGGGAGACATTGCGCCGCAGATCCCCTCGGAGGATCTGATTATCTACGAGATGCATGTGAGAGGGTTTACCCGACACCCATCGTCCGGGGTCGCGCATCCGGGGATGTATGCTGGAGTCGTAGAAAAAATCCCCCACCTCAAGAGCCTCGGGATCAACTGCGTCGAGCTGCTGCCGGTATTCGAGTTCGACGAGTTTGAGCTCTCCCGTCCGAATCCCCTGACAGGCGGGCTCAACATGAACTACTGGGGCTACAGCACGGTCGGGTTCTTCGCTCCAAAGGCCGGCTATGCGGCAACCGGAGGCGCAGGCATGCAGGTGGACGAGTTCAAGACGATGGTCCGGGCGCTCCACGCATCGGGCCTTGAGGTTATTCTGGACGTCGTCTTCAACCACACCTGCGAAGGAGACCATCGCGGGCCCTCGATTTCGTTTCGCGGCCTCGACAACAAGACCTATTACATGCTGACCCCCGACGGGTATTACTACAACTTCAGCGGATGCGGAAACTCTCTGAATTGCAATAACCCGATCGTGCGGGACATGGTTCTCGAGTGCCTCCGGTTTTGGGTTTCGGAATACCATATTGATGGCTTTCGGTTTGACGCCGCCGCCATCCTCGGGCGCGACCAGTGGGGAGGGCCGATGCTGAATCCCCCGCTCCTGGAATCCGTCGCATCCGATCCCGTGCTCAAAAAATGCAAGCTCATCGCCGAGGCATGGGATGCCGGCGGACTCTACCTTCTGGGCAGCTTTCCAAACTACGGGCGCTTTGCGGAATGGAACGGAAAATTCCGTGACCATGTGCGCGACTACCTCCGCGGCGAACCCGGATGCACGGGCGAGCTCGCCTCGCGCCTCTCCGGCTCTCCGGATCTCTATGAAGGTTCAGGCCGGGGCCCTCGCGCCTCGGTCAATTTCATCACCTGCCACGACGGGTTCACCCTCCGGGATCTTGTCAGCTACAACGGCAAGCACAACGATGCGAACGACGAGGGAAACCGCGATGGAATCGACGATAACCGCAGCTGGAACTGCGGGGCCGAAGGCGAAACGACCGATCACGAAATCCTTTCCTTGCGCCTCAGGCAGTCGAAAAATGCGATCCTCTCCCTCATGGTCGCAAGGGGCATTCCCATGCTTGTGATGGGCGATGAAATGGGGCGGACTCAGGGAGGCAACAACAACGCGTATTGCCACGACAGCGAATTCAACTGGCTCGATTGGTCTCTGGTCGAGAGCGAATCCGAACTCCTCCGATTCACCCGCATGGCAGTCGCTCTGAGGCATGCTCATCCGGTCCTGCGCCTGCCCCGCCACCCGCGGGGCGACGCTCCCGGGGTCCTCGGATTCCCTGAAATCTCCTGGCACGGACGCAATCCATGGGTTCCCGAATGGAAATCCGGCCTGCTCGGAGCCGTCTTTGCCTCCGAAACTCCAGAAGGTCCCGACGTTGTCTACTATGCGTGGAATACGGATTGGACTGCTGAGATGATCACCCTCCCATCCCCTCCTTGGAACTTCCGTTGGACCGTCGAGGCGAATACGGGATGTCCTCCGCCCGAAGATGTTTATGGACCCGGACGGGGCTCGCCCCTCGAACCAGGAAATTGCTTTTTGATCGGGCCGAGATCAAGCATCGTCCTCACATTGGCGCCGATCGATTGATGAGTTCCTCCGACAAAACAGACCGGGCGGCAGACCTCTTTGTGGGAGTCCCACTGCAGCTCAAATGCCATGCCCTCACCCGGGAGTCGAAGTAAAATGAAATTCAAATATTGCCGAGAATAATGAAAAATACCCTTGCCCTGCTGGTCGTAGCCCTGCTCTTTTCAGGCTGCAAAAAATCCCCGCCCCCGTTCGTCCGGCCCGCGCGCCCGGTGATCGCTGCCACGGCAACCGCACGCGATGTTCCTCTCTATATTGACCAGATCGGAAGGTGTGTCGCTTTTGAGCGGGTGATGATCCGCCCGCAGGTTTCCGGTCCGGTGACAGCGATCCACTTCGCCGACGGGTCCGATGTAAAAAAGGGAGACCTCCTTTTTACGATCGATCAGCGCCCGTTCCAAGCGAACTACAACGCGGCTCTCGCCAGTCTCACCCAGGTCCAGGCCAAGGCACAATTCGACGTCTCCCAGCTTCAGCGAAATCAGAAACTCAGCGACCGCCAAGTCGTCGCTCCGCAGGATCTCGATAGCGCCCGCGCCTCAGAGCTCTCCTCGCAAGCCGCTGTGAATGCGGCCCGGGCCGGCGCCGACACCGCCAAGATCAACCTCGACTACAGCTCGATCTACTCGCCGGTCAACGGGCGCACAGGCAAGCACTTGGTGGACGTCGGCAACATCGTCAAAGCGAATGAGACCGACTTGCTGGAGATCCAGCGCCAAGAGCCGATCTACGTCGAGTTTGTGATTCCGGAGAACTCGCTTTGCCGGGTGCGTGAATATCTCGCCAAGGGCACCCTTGCCGTCGAAGCCTCGCTGCCGGACGCCGCATCGAAAGCCCATACGGGAAAGCTCGACTTCCTGGATAGCGGAGTGAAGGCGAGCTCCGGAACCATCCTGCTCCGCGGGATTTTTGAGAATGCGGACCGTTTTTTCTGGCCGGGTCAATTTGTTAAAGTCCGGATCCTCCTCGACACGCTGAAGGATTCCGTGCTCATCCCATCCGAGGCGGTTCAGACAGGAGCAGACCAGCCGTTTGTCTTTGTCATCGGACCGGATAACAAGGTCGATATACGCAATATTAAAATCGGCCAGCTTCAAGACCAGGATATCGTCATCACGGAGGGGCTCCTCGCCGGAGAAAGGGTGGTTGTGACCGGACAGCTAGGCCTCTCGAAAGGCGCGACGGTCGTCGTGAGCACCCCGGCGAAGTGATCAGCCCCGCCTCAAAATGAACCTCTCAGAACCCTTCGTCCGACGTCCGGTCATGACGTCCCTCCTGGCGATCAGCGCCATGACCTTCGGCGTAATCGCCTTCCTGCAACTTCCGGTCAACGACCTGCCGACGGTGGATTTCCCGGTCATCACGGTGACGGTCAACTACCCGGGAGCCACACCGGAGGCCATGGCCAACCTCGTTGCCACCCCGCTGGAAAAGCAGTTCCTCCAGATGCCGGGAATCAAGCTCATCACCTCGACGAGCACTCAGGGAAACACGAATCTCACCCTCGAATTCAATCTCGAAAAAAGCGTGGATGCGGCCGCAACAGACGTTCAGGCCGCGATCACCCAGGCAACCGGAAGCCTCCCCCTGGATCTCCCGACTCCGCCGACATTCTCAAAATTCAATCCGAACGACCAGCCGATCGTGTATCTCGCCGTCACCTCCGACACGATGCCGGCGGGCAAGCTTTACGATTTCGCATCCACCGAGATCGCCCAGAGGATCAACACGATCGACGGCGTCTCAAAAGTCGATATCTACGCGACGAAGTCCGCGATCCGCATCAAAGCCGATCCCTTGAAGCTGGCCACGCGGGGGCTCACCGTGAAAGATCTGGCCAAGGCCGTTGGCGCAGGCACTTCATATATCGGTTCCGGGCAGCTTGACGGCACAAACACCTCGCTTCTTATCCAGCCGCGCGGCCAGTTGGAAGCTGCGGAGGATTACGCGAGCCTCGTCATCGCCGATCGCGACGGATCCCCGATTTACGTCCGGGATGTTGCCGAGGTTGTTGACTCCCTCCAGGACGAACGGCAGGAGCGTCACTTCTGGCACCGGGGAATGACGCCACCGTCGGCGTCAATCGTTCTAGCAGTCTCACGCCAGGCCGGCGCGAACGTCATCAAGACATCGGATAAGATCATGGAACTCATCCCGATCATCCAGGCAGACCTGCCGAATTCGGTCCGCCTCGATGTCCTTTACGACAGGGCCGAAACGATCAGGCAATCGATTGGGTCGGTCAAGGAAACCCTCCTCATCGCGTTCGTGCTCGTCGTGGCTGTCATTTTCCTCTTCCTCGGGAGGGCGACCGACACCCTGATCCCGTCGGTGGCTCTGCCGATGTCCCTCGCCCTCACGTTTATCGCGATGAAGTTTCTAGGCTACAGCCTCGACAACCTCTCGCTCCTCGCGATCACCCTTTCGATCGGGTTTCTTGTGGATGACGCCATCGTCTTCCTCGAGAATACCGTGCGCCTCATGGAGTCGGGGGAAAGCGCGGTCGAGGCGACAATCCATAGCGCCCAGGAGATCAGCTTCACCATCCTTTCGATGACGGTCTCTCTCGCTGCAGTCTTCCTGCCGCTGGTTTTCATGCCCGGGCTGCTCGGCCGGCAACTTCAGGAATTCGCCGTGACCATCATCATCGCCATCCTGGCCTCGGGCATTGTTTCGCTCACGCTCACTCCGCTCATGTGCGCGCGAATGCTCGGCGGCCACCGGGCAGGGCATAAGACCGCGCTTGAGCGCACGGTCGGTGCCGTCCTCTCGACAGTCGTTTCGGCATATGGCCGATCCCTCCACTTCTTCCTCCGCCACACATGGATTTCCGTTGCCGCCTGGTTCGTTTGCCTGGGCGGAACGCTGCTCCTCTTCCTCGCCGTCCCAAAATCGCTCCTGCCCACCGGCGACAGCGGGTTTATCCGGGGCATCTTCCAGGCCCAGGAGGGATCCTCTCCCGTGCGGATGCGAAATTTTCAGAAGTCGGTGGACGAGATTTTCCGTGCGGACGAGTCGGTGGACACGCAGATCTCCCTGACAGGCCTCGTCGGGCGCTCCTCCTCCTCGCAAGGTGTCGTCGTCGCCTTTCTCAAGCCCCATGAGGAGCGCCCGCCGATCTCGACAGTCATCGGCCGCATCACCAAAAAGATCAATGCCACCCCGGGCATCATGGCATTTATTCAGGCGAATCCGGTCCTGCAGATCAGCACAGGGGCAACAGCGACGAGCCAGGGGAAATTTGCCTATGCGCTCACCGGGATCAGCTACAAGGAGGTCAACCGGGCGGCGCAGGAGCTTGTCGCCAAGCTCGCCACCTACCCGGGATTTCTCTTTGTCAATACCGACCTCAAGCTCAACACCCCGAGCCTCCGGGTAGATATCCTCCGCAACCAGGCCTCAAGCTATGGCGTGGGAGCCTCGGAAATCCTGGACACGATCCGCTCTGCCTATTCGCAGAATTACGCCTACCTCATCAAAAAACCAAACGACCAGTACCAGGTCGTCATCGAAGCCGCGGATGACGTGCGGGACAACATCACGGACCTCGAGAAAATTTATGTCCGCTCGAACACTGGAAGCCTCGTCCCCCTCCCCGCCGTCGCCACCTGGACGCAGGTCCTCGGCCCGCAATCGGTCAACCACATCAACCAGTTTCCCTCGGTCACGATCTTCTTCAATCTCGTGCCGGGTGCGGTGATCGGCGACGCGGCGAAGTTCGTCGAAAAAACCGCCGCGGCAACGCTTCCCCAAGGGGTTCGAGGAAGCCTTCAAGGCGAAGCAAAAGTCTTCAAGGAAACGATCGCCAGCCTCGCGATCCTCATGATTTTTGCCGTCTTCACGATGTATGTCATCCTCGGCATCCTCTACGAAAACTATTTTCATCCGGTGACGGTGCTGACCGCCCTGCCCGTGGCGGCGGTCGGGGGCCTGGCCTGCCTGCTCCTGTTCGGCATGGAGGCGTCGCTGTATGCGTATGTCGGGATGTTCCTCCTCATCGGGATCGTGAAGAAAAACGGGATCATGATGGTGGATTTTGCGCTGCAGCGGAAAGCCGGAGGGCTCGACAGCCGGGCCGCCGTGCATGAGGCCTGCATCGAGCGGTTCCGCCCGATCATGATGACCACGTTCGCCGCGCTCATGGGCGCGGTCCCGCTTGCGCTCGGCTACGGCGAGGATGGAGAATCCCGCCAGCCGCTCGGGACCATCATTGTCGGCGGCCTCATCGTCTCCCAGCTCATCACCCTCTATGTCACCCCAGCGCTCTTCCTCGTGCTGGATAATCTCCAGAGCCGGAGAAAAGCCTGACGCTCCGGGCGCGGAGCAGGCGGGAAGCTTCCAGACGAGGTTGAGCCGCGGATCCAGCCCGAATCATCTCCTATGATTCCGCAATAAGATGCCTTTGCCCACCCATCGCGCGAAGCTCTGGTTTGTTGCCGGCGAGGCGAGCGGCGACGCACGGGCGGCCGAGGTGATGCGCGCATTGCGCGCTGCGGCCCCGGAGGTCCTGTTTGCAGGGGCGGGCGGGCCCCGGATGCAGGAGCTGGCGGACGGCCCGTTTGACAGCTGGATCGCGCAGGCGGCGGTGCTCGGGCTCTGGGACGTCCTCCGCCACTACGGGTATTTCCGGATGAAGTTCCGCGCGATGCTGGCCGGCATTGCGGCGCTGGGCCCGGACGCGGTCGTGCTGGTCGACTACCCGGGCTTCAATCTGCGGCTGGCAAAGGCGCTGCGGGCATCCGGCTTTTCAGGCAAGATCCTCTACTACATCAGCCCGCAAGTCTGGGCGTGGAACCGCGGGCGGATTCCCAAAATGGCAAAGATCCTCGACCTGATGATCTGCGTCTTTCCCTTCGAGGCCCCGATGTATGAGGCAAGCGGGCTGCACACCGTCTTTGTCGGGCATCCGCTACTCGAGGCGCTGGCGAAGGAGCGCCTCCCCGGGCCGCGCGAGCCCGCACTCGTCGGACTTTTCCCAGGAAGCCGCGAGCGCGAAGTCAAAAGAATTTTCCCGGTCATGGTCGAGGCGGCCGCGCTCATCCGGAAGGGGTTCCCCTCCGCGCGCTTCGAGGCGGCGGCGGCCAGCGAGCCCCTCGCTGAGCGCATGCGCGCGATGGCCCCCGGGATGACGGTTCGGGCGGGATCCTCGCACGAGCTGATGCAGCGGGCGTCCGCCGGGATCGTTTGCTCAGGGACCGCGACGCTTGAGGCCGCATTTTTCGGGCTTCCGTATTGCCTGATTTACAAGATTGCCTGGCTGACATTTGAGATCGGACGGCGGCTGGTGGATGTGGACGGGCTCGGGATCGTAAACATCCTCAACAACTACCGCGTCAACCCGCCCCCCGACCCGAGGCTCCCTGCGAAGGCGGCCCCGCATGTCGTGCGCGAATTCCTCCAGGGCCGGGCAACCCCGGGCCTGATCGCCGCAGAGATGCTTCGCCTGCTCAATGATCCCGATGCCAGCGAGGCGCTTTCTGCCGAGCTCCTGAAAATCTCCTCGGCCCTCGATGCCGATGGGGCCTCGCGCCGGGCGGCGGCCGCCCTCCTTGAGGTCGCGCAGCTCAGCGGCTGAGGTCAGGAGCAAAACCGGCGGCCGAACGGGAACGTGCCAAGGCAGGTGAGCGAGCGCGCAATTTTTTCCGCCTGCCCGATCGCCCGCTTGACCGGTGGCGAGCCCGGGCCGCCTTCGATCTCGACGTAGAAAACATACGTATGCGGCTGGCCGGGAACCGGGCGCGAGACGATCCGTGTCAGGCTGACCCGCTCGCGCGCGAACGGGCCAAGAAACTTGTGGAGGCTGCCGCACTCGTTGCGCAGGGCGGCGATGAGGGCGGTGCGCCCCGGCTTGCGCGTGGTCGCTGGCTTGCGGGCGATCACAAAAAAGTTTGTGACATTGACCGGCTGTCCGCCTGCGGGGAACTCGAGGACCTCGAGCCCGTAGAGCCCGGCGGCGGCCGGGGAGGCGAGGGCGGCGGCGCTGCGGACCTCTGCGGCGCGGCGCGCGGCGACAGCGGTGCTGGCGACCGGCACGAGCTTCGCCTGCGGGTGGTGCTCCTTCAGCCACTCCCTGTGGTGCTTGATCTGGATGAAGTGAGAAAAGATCGTGCGGGTGGGCTTCCCGGCCCGTCCGAGAAGCGCAATCCGGATGTCGAGCGCCAGCTCCTCGCGGATCGAGATTTTTCCGGCATGGCGGATCAGCAGGTCCACCGTGTCGTAAACCGTGCCTCCGGAAGAATTCTCCACAGGCACCAGGCCGAGCTCCGCCTCCCCGCCAAGCACCCGATCAAATACCACATCGATCGCAGGCACATCCAAATACACCGCTCCCTCCCCAAAGCGCTGCCTCGCCAAAATGTCTGAAAACGTCCCCTCCGGCCCGAGATACGCAATGGTTTTCATGCTGGCAAATGCCCTGCCCGCCTCAGCGGTTGTCAGGCGTAAAAAGCTCGTGCGCAAGGACGCTGAGGCAGTAGATCGCCGCCGTCTCGGTGCGGAGGATGATCTGCCCGAGCGTGATCGGCAGGCATCCGTGGCTCTTGGCCAGCGAGATCTCGGCCGGAGTAAAATCTCCTTCGGGGCCGACGAGCACGGTCGCGCTGCGAGGCAGCCGGGAATGGGCGGCCACAAAGTCCCCGATCACAGATTTGATCGGGCGCGCGTCCGGTTGCAGGGAGGCGATCAGCATCAGCTCGCTCGGCTCGGCGCGCTCAAAAAACTCTTTTGGCGGGCAGGGTGCGGCGATGTCGGGCAGGCGGTTTTGCCCGCACTGCTTGCAGGCCTCGAGAGCGGTTTCTCTCCACTTGGCGCGCTTTTTATCCATCTCTGCGGCATCGAGATGCACGATCGTCCGCGCGGAGAGGATCGGGGAGACTGCCGATGCGCCGAGCTCGACCGCCTTCTGCACGATGAGGTCCATGTTCTTCCCCTTCGGAACCGCCTGCGCCAGCGTGATCGCGCACGGCAGGCAGGGAGACTTCGTCGAGGGAGATAGCCTCAGCCCGACCGCCTTGGCGTCCGCCACAGCAATTTTTCCCGAGGCCTCGCGCCCGGCCCCGTCGAAAACGGTCACCCGCTCGTTGATCCCCAGGCGCAGGACGCTCACGCAATGGTGGGACTCGTCAGGAGAAAGTGTTGCCGTTTCCCAGGATTCAGCAGGAAGGTGGAATCGATGCATATTTTTGTTGGATATACTCGCGCACGGCCTCCTGCCAAGGGCGGGGAGCCTTTCCGGCCACGCGGGTCAATTTTTTTGTGGAGAGGATGGTATAGGCCGGGCGGGGGGCTTTGAAAGCCTTCATATCGGCCAGCAGGATGGGGGCTACGGCTGTTGTGGCGAGGGCGACCCCTGCGGCCGCAGCGCACTCCAGCGCATGCGCCCCGTAGTCCCTCCACGAGCATCCCCCGCTGTTGCAGGCATGGTAGAGGCCGCCCGGAAGCGAGCTGCCAAAAAACGGCTCGAGCCAGCCGGCGACGTCGGAGGCAGACGTCGGCGAAGAAAATTTGTCGGCGACCGCCTCCACCTTCGTGCCGGCGCGCGCGCGGCCGATGATCATGTCCACGAAGCTCGGCTTGTCCGGACCGAAAACCCATGAGACCCGGACGACGAGGTGCGATGGCGAATCCGCAAGGACCGCGTTCTCGCCATCGAGCTTGGTCCGCCCGTACCAGCTGATCGGGCGCGCGGGATCCTCCTCCGTGTAGGGGGCCGACTGGAGCCCGTCCAGGACGTAGTCGGTGCTGAAGTGGATGAGCCGCGCGCCGTGCCTGCTGGCTGCGGCAGCCATCGCTGCGG
Organism: Verrucomicrobiia bacterium; assembly: GCA_037127695.1. Classification (GTDB taxonomy): domain Bacteria; phylum Verrucomicrobiota; class Verrucomicrobiia; order Chthoniobacterales; family Terrimicrobiaceae; genus QYQL01. Next base: position 32,962 of record JBAXXX010000034.1, read on the forward strand.
GCGCGATGGCATTGACCGTGCGGGCCTCCTCGCGGCGCCCCTCGCACGCGTCCACATCCGTCAGGCCCGTGCCGTTCACGAGCGCGTCAAACCTGCGACCTGCCAGCAGCCGATCCATGGCCGCCAGGTCGGAAACATCCAGCTCCGGACGCGACAGGCAGGAGACCTCGTGCGACGCGGCCCAGCCCCTCGCCAGGGCGGAGGCCAGCCGGCCCCGGCCTCCAAGAATCAGGATCCTCATGGCTTGTATTGGAGCGCCATCGCCCGCGCGGTCGAGGCGATCGCCTCCCGAAGCTCCTTCGGCGCGAGCACCGCCGCATGCCTGCCCCAGCCGAGGATCCAGTTTTCCAGATCCGGGGCCAGGCCGACTTCGAGGGTCATCTCCGCTCCGCCTCCGGGCAGGGGCTTCAGCTTTTGGGATTTGTGCCAGATGCGCTCGGTGGCCAGCCGCGCAGCAAAGTCGTCCAGCCGGATCCGCACGCACTGCGGCTTCCCGGATTCAAACGCCATGAAGCTGTCGCCCATCATCGCGCCGAGCGAGAAGTCCGAGGGCCGGCGGAACGTCTTTTTCAGCACTTTCGGTCGGGTCAGCCGGGTGATTGCAAACGTGCGGATTTTTCCGCGCACGAGATCGTTGCCGATCAGGTACCACTGGTTGTTGATGCAGCCGAGGTGGTAGGGCTCGACCCTCCGGCGCTCGGACTTATTTTTTTTCAGCGCGTGGTAGTCGAACTCGACCGTCCGGCTGCTCAGGACGCAATCGGCGAGGAGGTCGAAGACTTCCAGCTCCTGCGCGGCGGCCCCCATCGGGCGGAACGAGAACGCGGCGCCGAGGTCCGCCAGGGAAAACGAAACCTCATCCTGCAGCCCGTTGGTAATCTTTTCAAACGCCGCGCGCAGAGGCTTCTCGAATGCGGTCCCCCGGTATTGCTCGATCGCCTTCTGGGCGACGAGGAGGGCGACGATTTCGCCCTGGGTGATGTTCACCGCCGGAAACGAGCTCACCGGCTTCGTGTAGTGGAACCCGTGCTGTCCGGAGCTGTAGTCAATCGGCAGCATCATCTGGTCCCGCATGAAATCGATGTCCCGCTGGACCGTCTTGTACGAGACCTCAAAAACATCCGCAAGCGTCGAGCAGTTCGGAAATTTTCCGGCGGCGAGCATCTCGTGGATCTTGATCATCCGCGCATAGGGCGGACGGCTGCTGCGGACGGCTGCGGAGGCGGTGCGATTCTCCCCTCGTGGGAGCCTGGCAGAGGGTATTTTGCTGCGCATAGGACAGACCATGTCCAAATCGCTCCGCTCTGTCAATCTCCGGATCAGGGCCCTGATCCGCGCGTCAGCGCAATGAATGGAGGGCGGGCGCCTCCCTTGATCTACCGTTTGTCGCGCCACCCTCCCTGCGTCCAGCTCTCTGACGCGCTGATTTGGGCAGGGCGGAAGCCGCGGCGGACGGAGGTTTGACGTCCCGTCCGGCATGGGATAGAGATTTTTGTATGAGCGCCGAGCCGATTGACTCCCTGTTGGAATTCCTCCGTTTCCCGAGCGTATCCGCGCAGGGCGCGCATGCTCCGGACATGCGGGCGTGCGCGGAATGGCTGGCAGGCAAGCTAAAATCTGCCGGCCTGGCTGCGCAGGTTGAGGAGACTGCCGGGCACCCGATCGTGGTGGGGAAATCGTCGCGCGACCCGGCGAAGCGGACGGTCCTGATTTACGGGCACTACGATGTGCAGCCGCCCGAGCCGCTCGACGGGTGGAGCTCGCCGCCGTTTGAGCCGGAGATCCGGGATGGAAGAATTTTTGGCCGGGGCTCGACCGACAACAAAGGGCAGATTCTGGCGCACATCCTGGGAGTGGAGCAGGCGCTGCGCGACGGCCCGCTGCCGGTCAATGTCATTTTTTTGATTGAGGGCGAGGAGGAAACCGGAAGCTGCAGCCTCCCGGGGTTTCTCGAAAAGCACCGCGACGAACTCGCATGCGATGTCATCGCAATTTCCGATACCGGCATGGCGGCCGACGGATATCCGACTCTGAGCTATGCGCTCCGCGGGATTGCGACGATGGAGGTCCGGGTAAGCGGGCCATCGCACGATCTGCACTCCGGGGTTTATGGCGGGGCCGTCGTGAACCCGGCAACCGCCGCCGCACGGCTTGTGGCCAGCCTCCACGACGGGGACGGGCGCGTGGCGATCGCCGGGTTTTACGATGCTGTCAGGGCGCCGCTTCCCTGGGAGCGCGAGGCGGCGGCGGCCTCCCCCCTCCGCGACGCGGACATCGCGCGCCAGGCTGGAGTGGGCGCGCTCGGCGGGGAGCCGGGATTCAGCGCCGTCGAGAGGATCGGCTCGAGGCCGACCGCAGAGATCAACGGCATCGGCGGCGGGTATCAAGGGGAAGGAAGCAAGACGGTGCTCCCTGCAGAAGCCTTTTTCAAAGTGTCGTTCCGCCTGGTCCCGAACCAGGCACCGGATGAGATCCTCCGGCTTGCGGAAGAACATTTTGCACGCCATGCGCCGGCTGGCGTCCGGGTCGTTTGCCTGCGCGGGCACGGCGGCGAGCCGTATGAGTACGATCCGAACGGCCCGGATGGAATGGCCGCCCGGCGCGCGCTGGAGCAGGTATTCGGAAAAGCGCCCGCCCTCATGCGCGAAGGCGGCTCGATCCCGATCCTCACGGCATTCCGAAAAATCCTCGGCTGCGACTCCCTCCTCCTCGCTCTCGCCTCCCCGGACTGCCGGGCGCACGCGCCAGAAGAAAACTTCCCCCTGGCAAATTTTTTTGCTGGCATCCGGCTGAACCGGCTGCTGCTTGCCGAGCTCGCAAATTCCTGACAGGAATGGCGTGATGAGCTGGATCCTTGGAGCGACGTTATCGGGGGCAAGGACGAGGAGTTCCGCATCCACAGCATCCGGGGGATCTACTCGATCAACCTGAAGGCCGGGGCCGACTGGAAGCTCGTGGTTGCCCCGGAGGAGGGGCATGAGGTCGGAAAAACCCGCGAGCTGGCCGCCGGATTTTTTGAGGAGATCCTTGCCCGGCAGAGCCCGCCTTCTCCCGGCGGGTGATCGGCCCGCGTCAGCGAGGGCCCGGCTAGGTTTTCAGGGATGGGTAGTCGGTGAAGCCGGCCGGGCCATCGCCAAAAAACGTGGATGGCTCGGGGGCATTGAGCGGCGCGCCGGTTCGGAAGCGCTCGACGAGGTCAGGGTTCGCGATGGCGAGCTGCCCGAATGCCACCGCATCGGCCGCGCCCGATCGGATCGCCTCCCGCGCAGATTCCGCCGTGAAGTTTTCATTGGCGATGTAGGTGCCACCAAACGCCTGCTTGAGCGATGGGCCTAGCGCCGGCTTGTCATAGGATTCCCGGGCGCAGAGGAACGCGAGCTTCCGCTTTCCGAGCTCGCGGGCGGCATAGTGGAAGAGCGCCGGAAGATCCGAGTCCCCCATGTCGTGCGAATCGCCGCGAGGGGCAAGGTGGACGCCTGTCCGACCTGCTCCCCAGACGGAAACGACGGCATCGGTCACCTCCAGCAGAAACCGGGCCCGGCTTTCGATTGGGCCGCCATATTTATCCGAGCGATGGTTTGTCGAACTCTGGAGGAACTGGTCAATCAGGTAGCCGTTCGCGGCGTGGATCTCGACGCCATCGAATCCCGCGCCCTTCGCGATTGCGGCCGCGCGGCGGTAGTCCTCGATGATTCCCGGTATCTCCCTGGCCTCCAGGGCGCGCGGGGTGACATAGCTCGTCAGCGGCCGGATCAGGCTCACATGGCCTTGAGGAGCAATGGCGCTCGGCGCGACGGGCAGCTGGCCCTGCAGGTAGACAGGATCGGAAATCCGGCCGACATGCCACAGCTGCAGGAGGATCTGGCCGCCTGCCTGGTGGACGGCGCTCGTGACAAGCTTCCACCCTTCCGCCTGCGCCTCCGACCAGATCCCAGGGGTATTGGGGTAGCCGAGGCCTTGGGGCGAGATAGACGTCGCCTCCGAGAGGATCATGCCGAACGAGCTCCGCTGCCCATAGTATTCGACCATGAGCGCGTTCGGCACCCGCCCGGACGATGCCCGGCAGCGGGTGAGCGGAGCCATGACTAGTCGGTTCGGGAGGACGAGCTCCCCAGCGCGGAGCGGTTGGAAAAGCGGGTCGGTCGTGGAAATGCTCATGTGCAAGTCCTCACACAGCTAGCAGCCTGTCGGACTGAAAACCGAGCGGCAAAAGCCGCCGTTTTGTGATTT
>JBAXXX010000035.1:0-36781 GCA_037127695.1 Verrucomicrobiia bacterium
TTCACCAAATGGTTTTGCATCCGTAGGTCTTAAAGGGCTCATCCGGACTGATGATGGCCAGGCTATGCACGAGGCACTCGGCTGCAATGAGCCGGTCAAACGGATCGTTGTGAACCGCAGGCAGTTCGGTCGAGCGGTAGAGCGACTCCCGAGCGAGATCAAGGATTTCAATATTTTGCAGCCGGGCTTGCTCTTCAATCCAGTAGCGCGGAGGCTGGGGCAGGGGAAGCTTGCCAGTGCGGTATTTCAGAGAGATCTCCCAAACCGATGCGAGGCTCAAATGCCGCGAACGGCCCTCATCCCCAAGCTTGCGCGCGGCTTCTGCGCTCAAATGGCCCGGTGCGCTTGTCAGCCAAATGAACGTGCATGTGTCCAATAAATACGCGCTCACAGGCCCCACTCCTCCAACTCCCGTTCGCTTAGGGGAGCAAAAGCATCCGCAGAAATCTCAAATCCGGCAGATGTCGGAACTCCAACGGGCGGGTTTTTTTTTGCTACCGCTTTTGCCGGAACAATTTTTGCCACAAGCTGCTTTCCCCGGCAGACCAGAACTTCTTCCCCAGTCTCGACGGCATGAAGTATCCGAGACAGATGAGTTTTCGCTTCGTGTACGGTGACTGTCATCGTTTAAAGACTAGACCTAGTCATGACTAAGTCAACGCTTCTATTTTCTGAAACCTGGCGGACAGGGCGCGCTCGAAGCTGACGAGCTCACGCAGCAAAGAATTATAACGCGAATAGGCATCTCCGCCCTCCTTGCACAAGATGCGGTAGAGCGTGAGTTCTCCCTGCGTGAAGCAGGGGAGAAAGTTGTGCGGCATAAGGCCGACCTCTTTTAGCCTCGGGAGCGCGATCGCGACAAGGCAGGCCCCGACGGTTGTCCGGCAATCCAAAAGATCGCGGATCCCCGACCGGATGAGCACCGCGCCAGGGAGTCCATCGAGATTCGCCGCCGCGCCGCAAGCGCATTCACGACTCATCGCAGAATTTCTCAACGGCTCGGGTGAAGCTTGGGATGTCGATCGTGGGATAACGGATGAGCGCAGGGGCGACGGCTTGAAAAAGCTCCAGGAGACGTCTTTTGGCAATGAGGCCGAGATCTGCCATGGCGGCGATGTCCGTCCAATCTCTTTCATGGCCGCGCTCCAGTTTTGAGAGAGCCTGCGCGAAGAAGTCGTAGTGGTAAAAGTCCAAGCGGCCGGCCCTGGCAATGAAAAGGCTTCGTTCCCGCCAGCCCGGCAATTCCGGGATGAACTGATCGGGGCTGGCCAGCTCAAGGTTGACGTCCAGCTCATTTTTCAACTCAGCAATCGCCTCAAAAAATCCAGCAGGCTCCGGATCGGGTTTCAGGTCAATATCCACGGTCATCTCGCGCCAGCCAAACAGGAGGGCCGTCGCGCCGCCGGTCAGGAAAATCGTGCCGGCCCCGTTGACCCTGCTTCCCAAAGCCGTGATGAAATCCAGAATCTTCTTCTTGTCGGCTTCAGGTCGCATGGGGAACAAGGAAGTTGGCAGTCTTCAGTTGGCAGCGCATCTGCGCGCGCCGCAGGCGGGCAAGCTGCCGCCTTTGGTCATCAGCGGGTTTTTCCGCTGGTCCATGCAAAACGCTCTCTGTTTTTCCTGTCTTCCACAGGTTTGCGCCGGGCTGGCGCGCTAATTCACCAGAAACTTCAAGATCCAGGGCATCATCTTCTGCCCGCGTTCCATCCAGTGCTTCAGCCGCTCAATCCTCTGAAATGCGATCTTGCGCTCATTGTCATCCATCTCCTGAGCCAAGCCTTCCATGCGCTCGACCCGCTGCAAGGCCCGCTTCATACGGGGGGTCAGCTCGTCCTTGATGAACGATGAAGCAAATTTGCTGAGCTCCAGATCGGCGACATAGTGATCCCGCCGCTCGCCGGGAACATAGACCACCTTCACGGCTCCCACCGAGCGAAGAAGCTTCAGGCCCTGGCTCGCGGCCCCCATGCTGATCTGCAGGCGCTCGATCAGGTCTTCCATCGAGAGCGCCTGCGTCGCCACGAAGAGCAGCCCGTAAATCTCCCCCACCGACTTCGGCAGTCCGAGCAGCTTCAGGAAGCTGATGAACATCTCGATCGCTTCGATGTCCAGCTCCGACAAACGCGTTGGCTTTTCCAAAAGGGAATTCATCTGGTTCGCAGCGAGTAGAGCCTTCCTCCTTTAAGGTTTCAATAAAAAATGAAAGGAATGATGTGTTTTTGTCAGGGGACGATTTCCGATCCGACTCCTGCGTTGGTGAAGATTTCGAGGAGGAGCCCGTTTTGGACGTGTCCGCCGATGAGGTGGATTTTTTTGACGCCCATGCGGAGGGCGGTGGCGGCGGAGAGGACTTTGGGGATCATCCCGCCGACGATGATCTTTTTTTTGATCAGCGACTCGGTCTGCGCCGCGGTGAGCGTTGGGATGAGGGATTTTTTGTCATCGGGATTGCGCATGATCCCCGGCACGTCGCTGACGAAGATGAGCTTGGTCGCTTTGAGTTCTGCGGCGAGGGCGGCGGCTGCGACGTCGGCATTGATGTTAAGAACCTGCCCGTCCTCGGTCGCTCCGATGGGGCTGATGACAGGGACGATCTCCTTGGCGATCGCATCGCGGATTGCGCCGATTTTCGTTCCGGCCGCTTCGCCGACGAATCCGATATCCAGCGTTTGTTTATCCTCGGTGATCTGTGGGGGGAGCTGGCGTGCGGTGAAGACCGCTTTCCCCGAGAGCCCGACCGCGCGGCCGCCGTATTCATGGATTGTGCGGACGATGGCCGGGTTGATTTCGCGGTCGAGGGTTTCTTCGACGATCCGAATAGCCGTTGCATCGGTGATGCGCAGGCCGTTGACGAACTTCGCCTTGAGCCCGGCCTCTCGCATCCGGGCGGTGATTGCCTTTCCTCCGCCGTGGACGACGACCGGGTTGATTCCGACCGCCTCAAGGAAGACGACGTCGCGGAGGAATTTTTCGACGATGTGATCATCCTCCATCGCCGCGCCGCCGTATTTGATGACGAACGTATGGCCGCGGAACTCCTGGATGTAGGGCAGCGCCTCGATCAGGCTTTCCGTGCGGGCTTCTGGCGTGAGTGAGCTGCTCATTTATTCTCCGAGGTTGAGGCGCACATACTCCTCCGTCAAATCTGTTGTCCAGACGACGCAGGCGGCCTTTCCGACCTTGAGGTCCACGGTGACGCGGAACGTCTTTTTTGCCGCGATCTGGCGGAGCTTTTTTACAGGGGTGCCGGAAGCCACGCCGTTCTTCGCCGCTGCGAGCTCGTCGTAGAAAATGTCTGTCTTGGCCTCGTTCATTTTTGCGCCGCAGTATCCGACGGCGTCGAGGATGCGGCCCCAGTTGGGATCTCCGCCGGCCCAGGCGCATTTGACGAGCGTGGAATTTGCGATGGCCTTGGCCGCGCGCCTGGCGTCCGGCTTGCTGGCGGCGCGGCGGACCTCGACCTCGACGAACCGCGAGACCCCCTCGCCGTCCTCGACGATCATGCGCGCGAGGGCGCGGGTCACGGTATCGAGAGCGTGGGAGAAGATCTTGGGGGACGGCGAGATCCCGCTGGCGCCGTTGGCGAGGAGGATGGCGGTATCGTTCGTGCTCATATCTCCGTCAATGGTGATCCGGTTGAACGAATCGGCCACCGATTCGCGGAAGGCGGAGCGGAGGGCTGCGGCCGGGACGATGGCATCGGTCGTCACCACGCAGAGCATTGTCGCCATGTTGGGGTCGATCATTCCGGCACCCTTCGCCATGCCGCCGATCTGAAAATGGCCGTCGTGAGTGATGACCTCGAGCGCGAACTCTTTGGCGAACGTGTCGCTCGTCATGATCGCCTTGGCCGCAGGGGTGCCGCCGGCGCGGCTCAGCCGGACCGAGGAGATGCCCTTGAGGACGATGGGCATGGGCATCGGGACGCCGATCCGTCCGGTCGAGCAGACGAGGGCCTGGGCTGGTTTCAACCCGAGGGCTTTTTCGGTAGCGGCGGCCATCGCGCGCGCATCCGCGAGCCCGTTCGGGCCGGTGCAGGCATTGGCGTTCCCGCTGTTCAGGACGATCGCACGCACGCGGGCGGCCCGCATGTGTTCGGCCGAAATCCGCACCGGGGCGGCTTTGACCTTGTTCGTGGTGAAGGTTGCTGCCGCCGCAGCCGGAAGCTCGGAAAAAATGATAGCGAGGTCGTCGCGCGTGGCCTTCCCGCTTTTGATCCCGCACCCGGCAGCCCCGGCGACGAAGCCCTTCGCCGCACAAACCCCCCCCTTGATCTTTCTCATTTTGTTCATAAAAACAGCCCTTCCACCTCGTCGAGCCCGGCCATCAAATTGAAATTTTGCACCGCCTGTCCAGCCGCGCCCTTGACCAGATTGTCCTCAGCGGAAAGGAGGATCACTCGCCGCGTGCGCTCATCGTAGCGCGCCGAGATGTCGCAGAAGTTTGTTCCGGACACATTTTTTGTATCCGGCAGCGCCTGGCGGACCCGCACGAACGGCTCGTCGGCATAGGCCGCCACGAGCGCGGGGAGGATCTCCTCCGGCGAGGTGCGGTCCGCGAGGCGCGCGAAGATTGTCGAGTGGATCCCGCGGGTCATGGGGGCGAGGTGAGGAACGAATGTGATGGCGACCTTGCCGCCGGCTGCGAGGGCGAGCTCCTGCTCGATCTCGGAGAGGTGGCGGTGCTTGGGGATCCCGTAGGCGCGGAGGCTCTCGTTGCACTCGCCGTAGAGAAGCTCCGCCTTGCGTCCGGCTCCGCTCACCCCGCTCGCGCTCGAAACCAAGATGTCCCCAGGCGCGATGAGGCCGCGCTTCAGCAGGGGGACCAGCGGGAGCAGGATGCTTGTCGGGTAGCATCCGGCCGAGGCGACGAGGGAAGCCATCCGGATCTCATCCCGGTGAAGCTCAGGAAGCCCGTAAACAGCGCTTTTCAGCAAGTGCTCCGCGCCGTGCGCCTCCCCGTAAAACTCCTTGTAGACCTCCGCATCACGCAGCCGGAAATCCGCGCTTAAATCGACCACCCGCCGGCCGGCTCCGCACAGCGGCGCCGCAAATTCCGCAGCCAGCCCGTGCGGAAGCGCGAGGAAAAAGAATTCTGCGCCGGTTGCGAGCAGGGCATCCGGGGAGGGGGAGAAAAACGTCAGGGACGAGAGGGCTGTCCGGCCCGAGAGCCTTGGCAGCACGTCCCCGAGCCGCTTTCCGGCATGCTGCCGCGACGTGACCGCCACGACCTCGGCCGAAGGGTGCCGCGCCAGAATTGCGCAAAGCTCCTCGCCCGAGTATCCGTTCGCTCCAACAATCGCCACCTTGATCATCACAAGGGTAATTTTCCTCCTCCATCCGGCCCGCGACAAGAACGAAAATTTTCCGGCCCGACTGGCTCGCTCGGTTTTGCATCTCCGAAGCGGTAGCGGACTGAGCGGGGCAGAGAAAAATGCTGCGCCCGATGGCGTTGTGCGCGAACAGTTTTGTTGCTGGAAACCTTCCGGCGCGTAAGCTTCCTTCATGTGCAGACGCCACAGACGACCTTTTTTCAAAGGCGCACGGTTCCGGATTGCTACGGGCGACGCCCCGGCGTCGATCCCGTCCATTTGGTTGGCGGCCAAACGCCCGGGCGCAAGATGGGGGTGAACCGGATATGACGGAAAACCCCTCCGATCAGCGGATCCACCGACTGGTGATCCTCAAGCGGTTCGCGCAGCTCGCGAAGGCGTTCTTCATTTATGGGACCCGCCACGAGACGCGTGTGTTCGTCGTGCTTCTGCTGGTCCTCAGCGGGGTGGTCGGCCTGGTGCAGCTGCTGGTGAGCTACGCGGGGCGGAATTTCATCAACTCGCTGACCCAGCGTGACACGGCCGGTTTTTATCGGAACCTGCTGGTTTATGTTGGCACCTTTGCGATCGCGATTCCCGTCGGGGTTTTTTACCGCTACTGCGCCGAGCGGCTTGCTCTCCTGTGGCGGCTTTGGATGACCAACATCCTGGTCAGCCGGTTCTTTTTCAACCGCGCCTATTACCGGCTGCGCCATTCCGAGCGCGTGGACAACCCCGACCAGCGCATCTCCGAGGATGTCCGCTCGTTTACCACCGGCGTGCTCGGGTACCTGCTGACCGTGATCAACTCGGGGGTGACCTTGTGCGCCTTCACGGGCGTGCTGTTTACCATTTCCTGGAAGCTTCCGCTTGTGCTGATGATCTATGCGGGCGCGGGGACCTGCCTCTCGATCCTCATCGGCAAGCGGCTCGTCGGGATGCATTTTTTGCAATACCAGAAAGAGGCCGACTTCCGATATGCGCTCGTTCGGGTGCGGGACAATGCCGAGAGCATCGCCTTTTTCCGCGGGGAGAAGCGCGAGCAGCGCGACCTGATGGCCCGGTTCGGCAAGGTGGTGAGCAACACCCTTCGGATCATCGGCTGGAACCGGACGCTCGGCTTCTTCACGAACAGCTACAGCTACCTCGCGCTGATCGTGCCGCTGCTGATCCTCGGGCCGATGTTCATGCAGGGCCTGATCGAATACGGCGTCGTGACGCAGGCCGAGGGGGCGTTTGCGCAAGTGCTGATGGCGCTCAGCGTCATCGTGGCGCAGTTCGAGGGCCTGAGCACCTTTGCGGCGGCGATCAACCGCCTCGGCGATTTGTGGGATGAGCTCGATGAGTATGACATCGAGGATTTCCGGGCGGAACGGGACCATGCGATCGAGGTGAATGAAAACGCCCGGGGGCTCCGCCTCGACGACCTGACGATCCAGACGCCCGATCGGGAGAAAACTCTTACGCGAGGGCTGAGCTTCACGCTTCCGCCCGGCCGGAGCGCCCTGATCATGGGCGAGAGCGGGGCCGGCAAGAGCTCGCTTCTGCGGACGATTGCGGGCCTTTGGCAGAGCGGGAAAGGGACCATTGACCGCCCGAATATCAACCGGCTGATCTTCCTCCCGCAGCGCCCTTACATGGTGCAGGGAACCCTGCGCGAGCAGCTGGTTTACCCCCAGAGCGAGGGAGGCATTGATGATCGGCTCATCATCGAGGTGCTGACGCATGTCAATCTCGCCGGGGTGCTCGACCGCGTGGAGGGAGATCTCGGGCGGATCGAGGACTGGACAAACATTCTTTCGCTCGGCGAACAGCAGCGCATCTCATTTGCCAGGATCTTCCTGAACAAGCCGCAAATCGCATTCCTGGACGAGGCCACCAGCGCGCTGGATGAGCAGAACGAGGCGCGGCTTTACCGGAGCCTGCTGGAGACGGGCATCTCGTTTGTCAGCGTCGGGCATCGGAGCACGCTGAAGGAGTTCCACGATTTCCTGATCGTTCTTGGACGGGACGGTGGGTTCAACATCTCAGAATTGGAAAAGCGCCCGCCTTCCGGATCGGGCCAGGGGCGCCCCGACTCCTAGGAAGAAGCGGGAGCGACGCCTCGCTTTCGCGTCCGTGCTCTGCCCGTGCTCATCCGGTCCGCGTCCCGATAGATTTTCCCGAACGGGGTGAGCCGGCGGGCATGAGGATCGAAAATGGAGCCGAGGCCGTATTCGTCGCCGACCCGGTCGGCGAACCAGGCATACCGCTCCACGAAGGGCAGGCGCTCGAGCATGGCGAGCAGCTTTTTCAAAAAGCTTTCCGCCATCTCAGGGGTTGGCTTGTTGAGCTGGGGCTGGTGCCAGGCGCTCACATCCGCCGCGCCGCATTCGGTGAGCCAAACCGGCAGCCCGTATTTCCGATGGGCCTCCGTAAGCATCACCTCGATTTTGTCTGCGGCATCCGGGTCGCTGATGTCCGGATACCTGTGAAGGCAGACAAAATCGACCCGCAGGCCGCGCCGCTTCGCCTCCGGCATAAACATCTCCATCCAAGTGGAATCGGCGGGCGCGGGGCTGCCGAGGCGCTGTTTGAGGGTCATCAGCTGCGGCCACAGTTCCAGGCACTCCTCCGGAATCATGTTCGCCTGGCCGGTCATGTCCGGCTCGTTGAACCCGAGAACGTGGGTGGCCGCGCTTTGGTTGACGGCGGCAAGGTTTTCGGAGGTCACGTCCAACGCGCTCCAAAACATCGGGACGAACTCGACCCCTGACGCAGGGGGGATTTTTGAGACGGGTTTCCAGTTGTAATACCAGCCCAGATGCAGTCGGCTCAGCTCGGCGGCCGATGTCATCTCGCTGCAGGATCCGAGCCCCTTTTTTATGGGCCTTTCCGGGCGGGCGGAGGCCGGGTTTCGCGAGCCTTTCATGAGGCCCCCGGGCTGCTACGCCAAAGATCACGGGAAGGGCTGGCTTCCGCAGATTCTTCCTTTGCCCTTGCCGAGAGCAACTGGTTCCTTGCCTTCAGCCACTGCTCCTTGTCGCGTCCCTGCGGGGATCCCTCCTGAAGCCAGATCCGGTATGCGCAGAGGGCAATTTCCTCATCTGTTGGTCCGAGGGGGGCTTGATCAGGCAGTTCCACGATGGTGATTCACTAGCATTGATGGTTTTTCCATGACAACCATAAAAGAAAAACAAGTGGGCCCGAGGGCGCATCGGCATTCCGAGATGAGAGCTACTGGCCTGGCGCGGATCCTGCCCGGTGGCGCATCGTCCGATCGAGAATGGTTTGCGCCACCTGATCATGTCCAAGGCCGGTGGAATCGACACGGAAATCTGCGGTGGCCTCGTAGATTTCTCGGCGCAGGGCCAGGAGGTGGTCGAAAGTTTTCCGGGGATCTTTGGTCTGGAGCAGCGGGCGGCGGTGGCTCCTCGAGGCCCGCTCGAAAAGGGAGTCCGGGTCGGCGTCCAGCCAGGCCACCGCCCCGATGCTTTTCATGGCCGCGCGGTTCGGCTCCCGCAAGATCGCACCGCCGCCGGTCGCCAGCACGACGCCCGCCACGCCGACGAGGCCGGCAAGCACTTTCTCTTCCGCGTTCCTGAACTCCTCCTCTCCGCCGAGGGCAAAAATCTCGGCGATGCTGCAGCCTTCCGACTGGGCGACCATCTCATCGGAATCGATAAACCGGTGGCCGGTCAGCGCGGCCAGGCGGCGTCCGACGGATGATTTGCCGCAGCCCATAAAGCCGATCAGAACAATGTTGGGAAGCATCGTGGCATTTTCGCACGGGCCCGGCGGCTGGCGAGCCTTTTGATGGCGAGGCCGCGCCCAGCCGCGGACCGGGAGCCGAGCGATTTTCTTTCGCCAGCGGGCGAGCATCTGCTAATACGCTTCGCAACCAGCTTTTGAACAAATGAAATCCAAGCCACCTGCGCAGCCGGTCGATTGCGCCTGCGCGGAAAAGTGGCGGGCCACGCAGGTTGTCATGCCTGCATCGGGGATCCCGGCCGCAGCGGCGCTGCTCGCCGCCGGCGAGGTTGTCGCCCTGCCGACCGAAACGGTTTACGGCCTCGGCGGCGCCGCGCTCGACCCGCTCGCCTGCGCAAAGATTTTCGATGCCAAGGCGCGCCCGCTTTCCGACCCGCTGATCGTCCATATTCCCTCGCGGGACTGGCTGGATCGGGTCGCTGAGGTTTCCGCGTCCGCCGCGCGGCTGGCCGAGCATTTCTGGCCGGGCCCGCTGACGCTTGTTCTTCCCCGCCGGCGCATCGTTCCAGACATTGTGACGGCCGGCCAGGAGACGGTGGCGGTGCGGATGAGTTCGCATCCGGTTTTTCAAGCGGTGTTGCAGGCGTATGGGAAGCCGGTTGCCGCGCCCAGCGCGAACCGGTTCGGGCGGATCAGCCCGACGTCCGCAGAAGATGTTTTTGCAGAGCTTGGCGGGCGGATCCCGCTCGTGCTTGACGGGGGGCACTGTGAGCACGGCGTTGAATCCACGATCGTTCTCGTGCGCGGCAGCGAGCTCCACATCTTGCGCAACGGGCCGGTGACAGCCGAGGAGCTTGCGCCGTTTGGAGCCGTGCTGGGGCGCGTTGCCGGGATCTCAGCGCCGGGCGGGCTGACCAGCCATTACGCTCCCCGGACGCCGCTGGTGATCGCCTATCCCCCGGCGGCGGGGGAGCCACACCCGGGCGGGACGCTTGTTTTGGCTGGAGGGCGATGCTCCGTCAGCGCCGACTTTCTCCGATCCGAAATATCGGACGGCACGGAGGCCATCCCTCCAGAACAAATGGAGGGGAGGCGTGCGTCGGCCGGGCTGCTCGCATGGCAGAACGACGGCGACGGATATGCGCATGTCGAACACCTTTCGAAGACGCAGGATCTCCGGGAGGCAGCCGCGAATCTTTACGGGGCGATGCGGCGGCTCGACGCGGCCGGCCTGGACTGGATCGTCGCCGAGCCGCTGCCCGAAGCCGGGCTCGGGGCAGCCATCATGGAGCGCCTGCGCAAGGCGGCCGCACGATGAGCCGGAAGCTGAACACGAAAGCGAGCGGAGTGATCGCAGCGGCGGTGATGTGCAGCCGGATGCTCGGGCTCGTGCGCGAGGTGCTTTTCAACTCGCTCTTCGGCACGGCGGCCATGGGGCTCTTCATCATCGCGTTCCGCATCCCGAACCTCCTCCGGGATCTCTTTGCCGAAGGCGCTCTCTCGACCGCGTTCGTGACCGTCTTTTCCCAGCGGATGGAAAAGGATGGGGAGGCGTCCGCCTGGGCGCTTGCCGGGAAGATGATGACTCTTGTCGCCGTCTTCATGAGCCTCGTGAGCCTGCTCGGGGTGCTGTTTTCCACGCAGCTTGTGAGCCTGCTTGCCCCCGGCTTCGCGCCCTCCGACGCCGGCTTCACGATCCTGCTCACGCAGATCATGTACCCGTTCATCCTGCTCGTCTCGCTCGCCGCGCTCGTCATGGGGATGCTCAACTCAAAAAACATTTTCACGGCCCCGGCGATGGCCTCGAGTTTTTTCAACATCGGCTCGATTGCCGGAGGCGTGATTTTCGGGTGGTTTATTGACCGCGGGTTTGGCCGGAACGCGCTTGTCGGGCTCGCGTTCGGCACGCTGCTAGGCGGGCTGCTGCAGCTGACCACACAGCTTCCGAGCCTGCGCCGGGCGGGGTTCCGGTTTCGTCCGGATTTTCGCTGGGCGGACCCTGGCATCCGGAGGATTCTGGCCCTGATGGTCCCCTCGGTGATTGCCGCGAGCGCAGTGCAGGTCAACGTGCTCATCAACACCGGGTTTGCTGCCAGCGTCGGGGCGGACGCCGTGACGTGGCTCAACAGCGCGTTCCGGCTGATGCAGCTCCCGATTGGCGTCTTCGGGGTCGCGGTGGCCACGATCACTCTCCCGGTCATCTCTCGCATCGCGGCCGACGCCGACACGAGCGCGTTTGGCCCGACGCTTGGCAAGGCGATGCGGCTGGCCGTCTTCCTCACGCTGCCCGCCGCCGTCGGCCTCTGGTTTATCGCCGGCCCGGTCATCGGGCTGATCTACGAGCACGGGAAATTTGTTGCCCATGACACCTTGCAGACAGGTGAGGCGCTCCAGCTCTACGCGATCGGCCTTGTGGCGTATTCGTGCATCAAGGTTCTTTCGCCGGCCTTCTACGCGATCAACCGGAAGTGGACGCCGATGCTGGTGAGCTTCGCGGCGATCGCGCTCAACATTTCCCTCAACTACTATTTCCTGTTCCGCCTCGGCCTCGGGCACTGCGGGCTCGCGCTCTCGACCACGATCTGCGCGATCCTGAATTTCTCCGCCCTGTATTTCCTGATGGTTGGCCCGGCCGGGCGGCTCGACAGCTGGCGGTTCGCGCTTGCGCTCGGGCGCTGCGCGCTGGCGGCCGTTCCGCTGGGAGCCGTCTGCTGGGCGGGAATGCATTTTTCGCACATATTGTTTCCGCAGCAATTTTTCTGGCAGCGCGCCGCCGTGCTTTTCGTCACGATCCTGGCCGGCTTGCTTGCCTATCTGGGATCGTGCCTCTTGCTCCGGGTTGAGGAAACCGGCGAGGCGGCGCAGATCGCCCTGAGAAAGCTCCGCAAAAAAGCGCGCTGAATGAGCTCTGAACCCGGGCGAACCAGGCACAGAGGGGGTGCCGGGCAGGCACCTTCTGGAATGTCAGCCTGAAACTCGCGGGGGAAGGATCAGCGGGAGAGAAGATTTTCCGGGCGCTTATCTTCCGGCTTGGCCTGTTTCTTGAGCTCAGGGAGAGCGACCGGGCGGTCGCTGAGCGAGGGGAGGACCTTCTCCGGCGGGGGGGCGGCGGGGTCGTAGGCCTGGCCTCCGATGACGACGACCCCCCCATCGCTGCCCCGGCGAAGTGCCGGGCGCGTGGATAATTCGTTGTAAGATTTCCGGTCGAGGATTTCTCCGTTCAGGCCGATCAGGGAATAGACATACGACTTGGGGGCGACGGTCTGGAGGACGTGGACTTTATTCTGGCGGTCGAGCATGACGTTCGGGTTGGCGAAGACGAGGAACCTTCCGAGCTGGTGGGTGCAGAAAACCGTTCCCGCTCGGCCGTCTTCGATGCGGATGTAAAGATACGAGCTCTGGGTAAGCCGGTGGGCGAGAAGCGTGATCGTGCGGGTGGTCCCGGCCCCAGGGGATCCGTCCGGAACTCCGACCGTTTTCTGCCACATCACGCGGCCTTCGGTCACGTCGAAGTTCAGCGCTGGAGAAGTGAAGAACCGGTTGGTTTGCTGGGAAAATACGGTTGCCTTCACCCGGTATCCTCCAAATTCGCTGATCGGAAAAATCGGAGCGATGTTCACCGTGCGGCTGATTTTTTGTTGCGGTCCGAGCTCGACCCTCTGGTTGGCATAATCCCCGCTGGTAGGCGGGATCGGGCGGCCGTCGAGGGTTTCGATTTGGAGGCCAAACCATTTATTCGGCCCGCTATCGGCGAGCGCGAGCTCACCGCCAGTCATATTGGTGATGGTGACGGTGACAAGAATCGGCTCGTAGCGGATGTAGAGGTTTCGCTTGAGCGAGATATCAACCTGCACTTGCGCCTGGGCGGCCAGCGGAAAAGCGAGAAGAAGGAGGCAGAAGAGCCCTGCGAAATGCCAGGGGCTCGGGCGCGAGGCGCGAGAGATGCGCGCCCGGTTCGGAGGTGCCAGCTTCCCCTCGGGCGCCCCGTCTACCCTCCCGGACTTGTGCCCGGCATGGTTCATTTCGATGGCGGAGAATCCGAGGCGGTCCGGAAGCCGAGCGCGTCATCCTGCTGGAGATCCATGAGCTTGAGCACCCGCCGCGTGACCGTGGCCTCTGGGTTCTTCCAATTGCCACCGCGGATGACCGGGAGCTTTCCTCCCCCCTCCGGGCTTTGCACAAGCGATGCCGTCCATTCGGAAACATTTCCCGACGCTCCCAGCATGCCGAACGGGCTCTTGTCGCCCTTCTTGGCATCCACGGGATTCCAGCGTTTGAAGCCATCCTTTTCTCCTCCCATTTTCGGATTAGGACTGATGTCTTGTCCGGTATTTGCGCGGGAAGGATCTGCGGTGCTGCCCCAGGAAAAAGTCCGTCCGTCCGTGCCGCGGGCGGCCTTTTCCCATTCTTCTTCCGTCGGGAGGCGGCGGCCCTTCCATTTGGCATAGGCGACGGCATCGAACCAATCCACGCCAAAAACCGGGGAATTCACATCGAGCGCGGCCTCCTGGTATTTTCCCCAGGCTTTTGCGCGCGCGTAGTAACCTGGCTGCGGCGGGTTGAGCTCCTTCATATCCGCCCAGCCGACAGGCAGATGGGATTTTCCCTTCGGCTGCTCCGGGCTGTCGAACTTCGCAGCTTGGCCGGGGTTTTTTTCAAGAAACTCAAGAAACTGCGCATATTGCCCGATGGTGACTTCGTGCTTGTCGATGTAAAACTGCGGGAGCGTGATTTTCTGCCCATCCTGGTAAATGAATTCGCCGGCAGGGATTTCGACCATTTGCTCCAGATTGCGGACGGTGGCGCTGGTTGGGCGGAAGAAGCCGAACCAGACGGCGAAGAGCAACGCCGAGAGAAGCCCGAGCGAGACGGCCGTGCTGATGAGCATGCCGCGCTTCTGACGTTTTTTGGATTCTTCCACGACGCGAATCGCCGCGCGATCCTGGGCGTCGAGCTTGTAGGCGTCCGCAGGGACGACTTTTGGCTGGTATGCGGCGACCGTCTGAAGAAATGCCGCCCAGGAGGCAGGCTGCGAGGCGGGATCCATGAGCATGGACGCCAATCCGCGCGGCTTGTCGACGCCAGAGGCAGGGAGCGCGCCGAGAACGATCTCGCCAACGCGCTTCATTTCGTCGGGCAGATGAAATTCCTGCGAGGGAGCGGCGCAGGCGATATTGGCGAAGCGCACCTGGTTCGACGGGCCGATCAGCAGGGCATTTTCCGTGAGGAGGTCATGGGGGAGCTTTTCGCGCGACAAGAAATCGAGGGCTTGAGCGGCCGTTTTAATGACCGCCTGCGCCGTGGGTTCGTCGAGTTTAGCGCCTGAATCGCGAAGCTGGCCAACCGATCGGCACGGGACATATTCGCAGGAGTAGTAATAGATTCCGTCGGCTTCGCCCGCTTCGTAAACCGCGATGACGACCGGGTTGGTGGCTTTTGCCTTCGCGCTTGCGTTTGCCTGGAATCTCTCCACGGAGGACGGATCGGCCGAGAGGGAGCGGTCGAGAACATAGAACCGAACCTGGCGGTTGATGCTTGTCTGGCGGGCTCGATAAATCGGCCCCATCGGTCCTTTTCCGATGAGGGCTTCCACCTGGTAATTTCCGACGCCCTTTCCGACAAGATCATCCGGGGGGAGCTCGATTTCCAGGCTTGGCGCACGCGCAGCGGGTTTATGCGCTCCGGCCTGAGGCGCAGAGGGCTTTGCTACGACCGCTGCGACCTTTGGCTGTGCGGCAACAGGGGTTGCTTGCACAGCGGCTGGCCTGGCGACGGCGGCCTTTGGCTGTGCAGCAACAGGGGTTGCTTGCACGGCGGCGGGCCTGGCGACGGCGGCCTTTGGCTGTGCGGCAACAGGGGTTGCTTGCACGGCGGCGGGCGCGGCGGCGGCGGCCTTCGGCTGTGCGGCAACAGGGGCTGCTTGCACGGCGGCGGGCGCGGCGACATTCGCTTGGGCAGGAGCGGCAGGTGTCTGAGATTCAGGCATCGCCGCCTGCAGAGCCGGGGCGGGCGGCTCTTCCTGAACGAGTGGGGCTGGAGTGGCAGAGGGAGTTTGCGAGGTGCCGGTTAGGCTGCGGACGAGAGCATCGAGGCCGGCGGCATCCACCGGGGAGGCAAGGAACGGGCAGCCAGCCATCCGATCCGCGTAGGCGGAAACATCGTGCGCAGAGGTGAAAACCGTCTTCATTTCCGGCAAGTGAGGCTGAATGGTCTCGTGCAAGGTGAACCCGTCGGCAGGCTCCAGAAAAACTTCGGTGACGAGGACATCGCACCCCCCGTGAGCGTTGATCCACTCGACGGCCTCGTCCGAATTCGTGGCCGAACCGGCTTCGGTCCAGCCAAGAGAGAGCAAGGATTTTTCAAGGTTTTCAGCGGTTCCAGCCGCACCGTCAACGATCAGTATTTTCATTGGGCTTCCTGTTTAAGGTAAAGTGGCAGGGGGAATTTTCTGGCAAGCCAGCCGGGATCTGCCTGCGTGTCCTGGAGCTCGCCGTTATAATAGACCCCTACGATATACCCGACAAACTTCCTGCCGGGCGATCCGTTCGAAGCTGCGCTGCCAGGCAGGTTACTGTCCGGCAGGATATAGGTGAGATCGAGAAGCTCCGGCTCGTTATCCGCCCAGTCGACGGGCGGGCTGATCCACTGCTTGGCGACCTGGGATTCCGTGAGCAGGATTTCGCCCGCCTCATCCTGCTCGTAAAAGAAGACGTGCAGCTTCATCTGGCGGGTTTCCACCGCAGTTTTCGGGCGCGCCTTGATGGCGACGCGCAAGGCCTTGGTGCCCGGCGAACGATCTCGCAAGCGGGTATCGGTAATTCCGAGGCTGGCCCCGGGCTGAAGCCCGGTCTCATCACGAACATCGGAACCTTGCGGGGCGTCATTCTGTGCGGAGGCTGGCGATGAGGGCGCGCCCGAGCTTGCGCCGCCGAGCTGGGCGAGCTTTTTCTCCGCCTGGGTGCGCAGCTCTGCGGGGAGGTTAGGCAGCGCGGCGACCCGGGCGTAATCCGCGGCTGCTTCCGCAGGTTGCTGCATGCTCTCGAGGAGGCGGGCCCTGCGGAGAAGGATGCCCGGGTCGTCCGGGAGCAGCTCCGCCGATTCATTGATTCCCTTGAGGGATGTTTCAAAATCCCCAACCCGATAGGCACGGTCGGAATCTGCAACCAGCCGGCTGATCTTTTGCACCAGCGCGGGATCCACTTGCGGCCGCGCCGGATTGGCCGGGTTGCCTGCCGGCACGGAAGAGGGGGCCTCGGCCGCCGGCTGGACGCTCGCCACCGTTGCGCTCTCCACAACCTTCTCGCGGAGGATCGGAAGAAAATACCATGCGACGGCCAGAAATTGGAGGATCAGAAAAAATCCGAGAACTCCGACAGCCACGGCGAACGTCGCGCCAATCGGCTGACGGGGAATCGGAGGGGAGCTGTGGGTGTAGGGATTCACAAGTGGCGGAAATTTACCGGATCCTCAAAAAAAACAAAAGTTCTATTCGCCGTGCCTGGAGCAAAAGGAAACGTTTTCTTCTTGCTATCCGGGAGGGTTTTTGGTTTTCACTTCCCGCATGAAAGCTGCTGCCGCCCTCCTGATCACGCTGACATTGACACTTTCCGCCCATGCTGACATTCAGGCCCCTCCGGCATCGGACCAAGGGCCGACGCGGAAGCTTGGGCGCGGGCTCAGCAACATCGCGTTTGGGATCACCGAGATTCCCGACCAGATCCTGGCCGTGAATTACGCGGAAGGAAATTCCGCCGCATGGAGCTACGGCTTGGTCCGTGGAGTTGGGCGGTTTTTTGCCCGGCTGGGATACGGGGTCTATGAGGTGGCGCTTTTCCCGTTCCCGACACACAAAGGAACCTACTATCCGCCCTACCGGAGCGACATCCCTTGGATCAATTCCGGATATCAAGAGTTTCCTCCGGAGCTGGGGTTTGAGACACGCTACAACTACGTCCGCGACTACCAGCGCGATCCGAACTGATCGCCGAAATATTTTTTTCAGCCGCCCGCTGCCGTGACCGCCCTCACGGTTTTCCTTGAAAAACGCCGCACGTTTTGTCGGCCCGCCACCATGCTGCACCCACCATGCGACACGCTGAGACTCATTCTTTTTTTCGCAGGATAAATGTCGTCCTGGTCGTGCTCCTCCTGGCGATTTTCGCTGGCGTATCTCTCATTGCGTGGGAGGAGATCCGCGAGCAGCATGGCTGGCAGATCGCCTTGGCAGCCCTGGTGCTTACCGCGGCGGCAGCGACAGCGATCGGGGTCAGCCTGCTCCTCCGCCGCCGCAGCGAGCAGATGCAAAATACCATCACCGAGCAGAAGCAGGCTGAAGTGATGCGCGAAAGAGAGGAGCGCCAGCGCTTGGCGATCGTCTCTGCCAACATGGGCATTTACGACATCAACATCCAGACCGGGACACGTGTCGCCAGCTCCGAATACGCCGGCATGCTGGGGTACGGGCCGGACGAGTATTGCGAGACGAACGCAGAGTGGCTCGAGTGCCTGCATCCTGATGATCGCGGCGCCGTTTCTCAGGCCTACACAGAATATGTGGCCGGCCATGGCGACGAGTTTCGCGCCGAGTTCCGCCAGCGCGACAAAAGCGGAGGCTGGAAGTGGATCCTTTCCGTCGGAAAGATCGTCTCAACCTCCGCCGACGGCCGCCCGTTGCGGATGCTCGGAACCAACATGGACATCACCGCGAGCAAAATCGCGGAGGAAAGGCTGCAGAAATTATCCCGCGCGGTCGAACAAAACCCCGCGTCCATCGTCATCACCAACCTTGCCGGCGAGATCGAATACGTGAACCCGAAGTTCTGCGCTGTCACCGGATACACGGCGGAGGAGGCAAAGGGCCAGAACCCCCGCGTCCTGAAATCCGGCGAGCAGCCGCTGGAGACATATCAGGAGCTTTGGGCGACCATCCTGTCAGGGAAGGACTGGCACGGGGAGCTTCACAACAAGACGAAGGGAGGAGAGCTGTATTGGGAAAGCGCATCCATTTCTCCCATCCGGAACTCCTCCGGCCAGGTCACCCATTTTGTGGCCGTCAAAGAAGACATCACCGAGCGGAAGCGGGTGAAGGATGAGCTGTCCGAGAGCGAGCTTCGCTTTGCACAGCTCGCTGAGCAGAGCCGGACATTCATCTGGGAGGTCGATGCGGACGGGCTCTATACGTATGTCAGCCATGTGGTCGAAAGCGTCCTGGGCTACCTGCCGCACGAACTGATCGGCCGGATGCACTTCTACGATCTGCACCCCGAAAATGGACGGCAGGCATTCCAGGACGCCGCCTTAAAAATTTTTGCGGGCAGGGCGGAGTTCAAAAACCTGGAGAACCCGTCGCTGGCCAAAGACGGCCGGACGATCTGGCTCTCCACCAACGGCATTCCTTTGCTGAATGCCGACGGATCGCTGCGCGGGTATCGTGGCAGCGATAGGGACATCACCGTGAAAAAGCTGGCCGAGGAAGAGATCCTGAGGATCAACCACCAGCTTGCAGAAGCCACAAAAACCGCGGAAAGCGCGACGGCCGCCAAGAGCGAGTTTTTGGCCACCATGAGCCACGAGATCAGGACCCCTATGAACGGGGTGATCGGCATGACGAACCTGCTGCTCGACACCGGACTTGATGCCGAGCAGCGCCATTATGCGGAGGTTGTGCGATCAAGCGGCGAATCCCTCCTCTGCCTGATCAACGACATCCTCGACTTTTCAAAAATCCAGGCAGGCATGCTCCAGATCGAGGTTTTAGACTTTGATCTTTCGAGCCTGCTGGGCGACTTATCTGCCCTGCTCGCCGTGACGGCCCGCGAGAAAGGTCTGGGGCTGACCTGCGCCGCCGATCCCGCAGCCCCGGTGCGCCTGAGGGGCGATTCGGGCCGCCTGCGCCAGGTTCTCATCAACCTGGCTGGCAACGCCATCAAGTTCACGCTTGCCGGTGAGGTTGCAGTGCGCGTCGAGCTCGTGGAGAAGACGGAATCCGATGCCCTGCTGCGGTTCTCGGTTCGCGACACGGGAATTGGCATCCCCGCAGACAAGCAGGCTCGGATCTTCGAGAAGTTCGTCCAGGCCGACTCCTCGACCGCGCGAACATTCGGAGGCTCCGGGCTCGGGCTGGCGATCTCAAAGCAGCTCGTCGAGCTGATGGGCGGCGAGCTCGGAGTGATGAGCGATGTGGGGAAGGGGTCGGAGTTCTGGTTTACCGTGCGACTGGCGATGCAGTCGGTGCAGGCCCTGGCGGATGGGGCCGACCTGCTCGCGCCTGCCGGGGCAACCACGCAGATGTTCGCCGGGCGAAATGCGCGCGTCCTGCTCGCCGAGGATAACGTCATCAACCAGGACGTAGCCCTCGGGATGCTGGAAAAACTCGGCTTGAGCGCCGACCTCGTCGAGGACGGCCAGAACATCGTCAACGCCGTCAAGTCCACGCCCTACGACCTCGTCCTCATGGACATGAACCTGCCCGGGATGAGCGGCTTGGAAGCCACCCGGGAGATCAGAAAATGGGAAATCGGAAATCGGAAATCGGAAATCGGAACGGGGGATTCCCCTTCCTCCACTCCTCGGATCCCGATCATCGCGATGACGGCGAACGCGATGGCTGAGGCCCGGACGCTATGCCTCGAAGCCGGCATGGACGACTATCTCTCCAAGCCGGTATCCCTGCGGAGCCTGGCAGAGATTTTGCAAAAGTGGCTACCGGAGAAATAGGTCCGGCAGGTGGCTTGCCGGCGGCCGGAAGCATTCAGGCCTTGAGCGGGTAGTGGTGCCACGAGTGGCCGCTCTTTTCGAGGAGGTGGTCGGACGCCGGCGGCCCCCAGGAGCCCGAGGCGTAATTTGGAAAATCCCGCGCGGGGAGCGCCTGCCAGACATCGAGGATCGGGCTCACGATCCGCCACGAGGCATCCACGCTGTCGTAGCGGTGGAAGAGCGTCGTATCCCCGATCATGCAGTCGTAGAGCAGCGTCTCATAGCCGGTGGCGGCCGTGCCCTCGCCGAAATCGCTGTAGGAGAAATCGAGCGGAACATTCACGAGGGTGATATTCGGGCCCGGGCGCTTCGCGCGGATGTCGAGCGTGATCCCCTCGTCCGGCTGCATGTGGAGGACCAGGCGGTTGGGCTTGCTGTTGTTTTGCACCTCCTCGCCGAAGAGGAGGAGGGGGGCGTGCCGGAAGCCAATGACCACCTGCGTCGTGTGCGCGGCGAGGCGCTTGCCCGAACGGATGAAGAACGGGACCTCCGCCCAGCGCCAGTTCTCCACAAAAAGTTTCATGGCGACAAACGTCTCGGTGTTCGAGTGCGGGCTGACATCTGGCTCCAACCGGTAGGCCTGGACCTGCTTGCCGTCGATCAGCCCGGCGCCGTATTGCCCGCGAACCGTGTTCGAGATCACATCCTCAGGCTGCATCGGGCGGATCGCCTCGAGGACCTTCACCTTCTCATTCCGGACGCTGTCGCCGGTGATCGAGCTCGGAGGCTCCATGGCGATCAGCGAAAGCACGGAGAGGATGTGGTTCTGCACCATGTCGCGAAGCACCCCGGAGTGGTCGTAATACCCCCCGCGCAGCTCGACCCCGAGCTCCTCGGCCACCGTGATCTGCACGTAATCAATATACCTCCGGTTCCACACCGGCTCGAAAATCGAATTGCCGAACCGGAAGACCATGATGTTCTGCACGGTCTCTTTTCCGAGGTAGTGGTCGATCCGGTAGATCTGCGACTCGTGGAGGTTTTTGCAGAGGTCCGCGTTGAGCTCGCGGGCGGTCCCGAGGTCATGCCCGAACGGCTTTTCGATGATGATCCTCCGCCAGGCTCCAGTCGTCTGGGCGGCAAGCCCGACCGCGCCGAGCTGGTCGGCAACCTTCGCAAAAAATGTCGGCGACACCGCGAGATAGAACAGGATGTTGCCAGGGAGGTTCCATGCCGCCTGCGCCTCCTGGATCCTTCCCTCAAGCACCTTGAACGTCTCGATGTTGTTGAAATCGCCCTGGAGGTAATACATCCGCTTCTGGAAGTCGGCCCACTCGGCATCGTCCACCTCGCGCGTGGCAAACTCTTTGATATCCGCCGTCGCCTTCGCCCGGTAAGCCGCATCGTCCCCGTCGGTGACAGCGACTCCCACCACCGCGAAATCCTGCGGCAGAAGCCGGAGGACCTTGAGGTTGTAAAGCGCAGGGAGAAGCTTCCTCTTCGTGAGGTCGCCGGATGCTCCAAAAATCACGATCGTGCAGGGATCCCCGGGGCGGGCGTGGCCGGTGAGTGGTTGGTCGGTCATGGTGGCGCGAACTTAGCCACGGGCACCGGCCCGCGCAAGCACGGGCGGCTGGAAATTTCGCACCTGCGCCGCGTGGAAGGTCAAATCCCGCTTGCCCCAGCCTCCCGGCAAAGATACGCTGGCATCCGCCCGACCGTTCAGGCGCAGCGCCAGACGCGGAGCATCCGTGCAAAACTTTGCGATCCGAAGCTGTTTGCACCCAATGCCTCCCTCCCCCAGCGAACATTTCACGAGCCCTCAGGACGATCGCCAGCTGGCATTTTTGTGCCATTCGAGTCCGGTTGCGGAGAAGATCGCGCGATTTCGCACGCTCTTTCGCGGGCGCGACGATGTCTATGCCTGCCGGTTCGAAAATCCAAGGAGCGGAAAATCCGGGTATGCTCCGGCATGCGGGAACGCATGGGTGCGGGGGGTCTGCGCAAGGCCGCAGATCAAGTGTGCGGCGTGCCAGAACCCGTGCTGGCAGGCGGTTAGCGACGAGGTCATTCGCTGGCATCTTGCCGGGCGGGACGCCGGCGGCCGTCCGTTTGTCATGGGCCTTTATCCCATGCTGCGCGACGAGACGTGCTTTTTTCTTGCCGTGGATTTCGATGGCGATGGCTGGCGGGACGATGCGGCGGGGTTTGCGCGGATGTGCCGCGAGCGGGGGCTTTTCGTGGCGCTCGAGCGGTCGCGCTCCGGCAACGGCGCGCATGCGTGGCTCTTTTTCGAAGAAGCCCTCCCGGCGAACCTCGCCCGCAAGCTCGGTTCGCACCTGCTCACAGAGACGATGGAATCCCGCACGGGCCTCGGGCTCGCGTCCTACGACCGGCTGTTCCCCAACCAGGATACCCTCCCGCGCGGGGGATTTGGAAACCTGATTGCGCTTCCGATGCAGAAGGCCGCTCGCGCGTGCGGAGGCTCGATCTTTCTCGATCCGCAGTTCGAGCCGCATGCCGACCAGTGGGAGTTTCTCGGGCGGATTGAAAAGGTTTCGGCACAGCACGCGGCCGGGCTGGTCGCGGCGGCCGAGCGAAGAAGCCGGGTCGTTGGCGTCCGTTTGGCTCCGGATGAGGAATTTGCGCTGACGCCTTGGAGCGCTCCTCCCTCGCGCCGCTCCCAAGCCCCTCCGATCACCGACCCGCTGCCGAAAGAAATAGAAGCGGTTTTCTCCGATCAGATTTATCTTCCCAAAGATGCCCTTCCTCCGGCGCTGCGGAATCGGATCATCCGGCTTGCGGCATTCCAGAACCCCGAGTTCTACCGCGCGCAGGCGATGCGCCTCACCACCTTCGGCAAGCCGCGGATCATCGCGTGCGCGGAAGATCACCCTGCCCACGTCGCCCTTCCGCGCGGGTGCCTTGACGACTTGCTGGCTCTCATGGAAGCGCACGGCATCCGGCTGCATCTTCAGGATCTCCGCCAGGGAGGGGTGCCGCTGGATGCGAAGTTTCACGGCGAGCTACGCCCAGACCAAGCCGCAGCGGCTGAGGCGATGCTCGCGCACGATGCGGGGGTGCTCGCAGCCACGACAGCATTCGGAAAAACCGTGCTGGCCGCCTGGCTGATCGCCCGCCGCGGGGTGAATACGCTCGTCCTTGTCCACCGCCAGCAGCTCCTCGAACAGTGGGTCGAACGGCTTTCTTGCTTCCTGGGCATGCCGGAGAAATCCATCGGCCGCCTCGGCGGCGGACGGAGAAAGCTCAGCGGCTCGCTCGATGTGGCGCTGGTCCAATCGCTCGTCCGAAAGAATGTCGTGGATGATTGCGTGGCCGGCTACGGCCACCTCGTCGTAGATGAATGCCACCACCTCTCAGCCCAAAGCTTCGAACTCGTCGCCCGCCGGGCAAAAGCAAAGTTTTTCACCGGCCTCTCGGCGACGGTCGCCCGCAAGGACGGGCATCACCCGGTGATTTTCATGCAATGCGGGCCGATCCGCTTTCGGGTGGATGCGAAAGCCCAGGCGCGGGCGAGGCCGTTCGGGCACCGCGTGGTGGTGCGCCCGACGGCATTTCGCGCCACGTCGGAGCCGGATGCCGATGCGCGCGTCGAGTTCCAACAGCTCTGCGAGGCGCTTGTTCATGACGAAGCCCGAAATGCCATGCTCTGCGCCGATGTCGCGACATGCCTCGATGAGGGCCGCCACCCGCTGGTGCTGACCGAGCGGACCGCGCATTTAGAGATTCTTGCCTCCGCCCTCGAGCGCCAAGGGGCATCGGTCATCCGCCTCCAGGGAGGCATGGCGAAAAAGTCGCTGCGCAGCGCTCTCGGCGGGCTTGCCGCAGACCGGAAAAACGTCGTCCTTCTCGCCACCGGACGATTCGTCGGAGAAGGGTTTGACGATCCGCAGCTGGATACGCTTTTTCTGGCGATGCCGGTTTCCTGGCGGGGCACGATCGCACAATACGTCGGCCGCCTCCACCGGCTGCACGAAGGGAAGGAGGAGGTCCGCGTTTACGATTACGCCGACTTGAATGTCCAGATGCTCGCTCGCATGTTCGACCGCCGGTGCGAGGGATACGAGGCGGTCGGGTATTCGCTGCTTCTCCCGGCGAGCGCGGTTCCGGGCTGGCCGGCCGACGTCCCGCTTCCGGTGGATCCCGAGTGGAAACGCGACTACGCGGAGAGCGTCCGACGCCTGATTCGCGACGGAGTGAACAACGACTTGGCCGACCTTTTTGTCCGGGCCGCCTGCCATCCCGCACCTGGAGCCCGCGGCGTCGCGCGCGCTCGCAGCGCGTCAGAGGCCTTCTTTTTCAGGCGGCTGGAATCGCTCCCGGCAACTCGCGGGAAGTTCCGCCTGAATGCGAAGCTCGCCATCCCGTTCGACCAGCAGGGCTCGCTCGAAGCGGACTTTCTCTGCGAGGATGCCAAGCTCGTCATCGAGCTCGACGGCCCCCAGCACCTCGCCGATGAGGACGCCTGGAGGCGGGATCGCCGGAAGGATGCCCTTCTCCAGCAGCACGGGTATTTCATCCTGCGGCTCCTGGCATCCGATGCCGGAAAGCGTCTCGATGCGGTGCTGGACTCGCTCCTTGCTGTCCTGACCTCCCGCTTGCAGCAGGCACGCCTCCGGCCATAGCGGATCTTCAGGCAGGACGCAGCCAGCGATGGAGCCCGAGGGCGGGTCAGGCAGCGTCGGGATCGGGAACTTCCTTATCCCAATCTGCATCCACCGCCGTGTAGCTGAGGCAGCTAATTTCCTCGAGCGAGGTGTTACCGTTGAGGACCTGCGAGAGGCCCTCCTGGTAAAGCGTGAGCACCCCCTTCTTGAACGCGTGTTTGCGCATCAGGCTTTGCGGGGAATTGGAGGCGATGAGATCGGCCAGGACGTTGTCCGACGGGCACATCTCCATGAGCGCCATACGCCCGGTGTAGCCGGTCTCCCGGCACTCCGAACACCCGGTTTTTTCAAAGATGACCTGGGCCTCCGGCGGGATGGCCACGCGGTTGCAGGCGAAGATCGCACGCACCTCCGGCGCGATATGCACCGGGCGCTTGCAGTAGGTGCAGAGGCGGCGGACAAGCCGCTGCGCCTGCGAAAGCGCGAGCGAGTCGGCCAGCAGGTAGGGCGGGATTCCCATCGAGATCAGGCGGCTCACCGCGCGGAGCGAGTCATTCGCGTGGAGGGTGGTGAGGACGAGGTGCCCGGTGAGCGCGGCGTTGACCGCAGAGTTTGCCGTCTCGAAGTCCCGGCACTCGCCGATGAGGATGACATCCGGGTCCGCGCGCATCAGCCGCCTGAGCCCCTCGCCAAAATCGATTCCGTTGATCGGGTCGGTCTGGGTCTGGTTGAGCCCCTCGACCTCGTATTCGATCGGATCCTCGATCGTCTGGATGTTGATGTTGTCGGCGTTGATGCTGTTGAGAAGCGCGTAGAGCGTGGAGGTCTTGCCGCTGCCGGTTGGGCCGGTGACGAGGATCAGCCCTTGGTCGCGTCCCATCGCCTCGCCGAGCACCGAGATCTGGCGCGGCGAAAGGTTCAGCTCGCTGAGCTTGCGGATCCCGTCCTGCCGGTCAAGAAAACGGATCGTGATTTTTTGAAGATCCTTGCGGCAGGGGATGGCCGAGACCCGGCAGTCCACGCGGCGCTTGCCGAGCGTGAGCGAAAACCGGCCGTCCTGGGCGTCCTGCCTGCGCTGCCCCATGTTCGAGTAGTTTTTGATAACGCTGACGAACCGGGCCAGCTGCTCTTCCGGGCACGAGTGCAGGACTTTCAGCTCGCCGTCAATCCGCCCGCGAAAGCGCGCGGTGTTGTAGAATTTTTCGATATGGAGATCGCTGGCGCGCCCGGTGATTGCGCGCCAGAGAACCCAATGGACGACCTGCTCGGGAGTGGCGTTGATGCTTGACGGGTTGATGCGCTGGATCTCCTGGACGTCGATGTCCACGATGTTCGCGACGTCCGAGTAGGTGAGCTCCTGGTCGATCGCTGCCGCGTTGGCCCCTGCGGACCGGCTCCGGTCGCGGTTGATCGTCGCGATGATCCCCTCGCGCTCGGCCAGAACCGTCCGAAAATCCAGCGGGTCGTTCCCCCCGGAAAGCCATTCGTCCTCAAAGCCGAAATTTTCTTTTTCTGCGGAGAGGAGGAAGACCGTCTTGACTCCGCAATAGAGCGGGTAGACCGAGTGCTTCTCGAGGAGGGAATCCGGGAAGAGGATCTGCGGCGGCGCGTGCTCGGCGTTGAAGCAGGCTTCTCTGGTCGAGAGGTAGCGGAGGGCGAGGCCGAAGTGCGACGGGAGCGACTTGATGGACGTCAGCGCGTCCAGGGACGCCCCCGACAGGTCAGCTTTGGCCCGCTCGACCTTGATGCGGATGTCATCCTCGAACGGGTAAAACGCGAGAAGCCACTCGAAGGCAGCCTCCGGGGTGGGGTTCTCCGGAAGCGGATGCGGGGGGGCCAAAGGAGGCTTGTCCTCAAGCGGTTGGAGGTCGAGCCGCCCCATGAAATCTCGCTGAAGAATCTCATATTTTGACTGGGGGACGAGCGCCGGGATGATGAGGTCGGGCGGGATATCCCAAAGCCGGGTGCTGGACGGATTGAAATGCGCGCAGAGGATCAGCGGGCCAAACGTGCCAAATGGAATCCAGAAATCATCGTCCTCGCCGGACCGCTGCGGAGCGAGCCTCCGAAAAATGTTTTCCGCGCGGGTCGAGCAACTTGTCCGGATCGGGTTGAACGGGAGGATGCCGAAGTGCCTTGCGAGCCACTCGAGGCCCTCTTCGGCGGAGACTCCGTTGACGTGCGCCAGGTGGTGGTGCAAATCCAAGACTTCGTCGGGCGGGTTGCCGGGATCCACCCCGGCTTCTTTGAGGGTGGCAGAGAGGTCATGCCATGTGGATGGGCTCATCAGTTTGTGGATGCTGCACCCATGACCTTCATGAGGTCAAGCCCGCTGCCGTTGGTGCCCATACCGATAAATGTAAACACCCGTCCGTTCCAGCTTGCGCGGCAGGTGGAGGCATCGCTGCTGGTGACAAAAGTTGCGTTGCGTGGGAGGAAGGGGGCGCCCGGCGGCGGGCTAAGGGGCGGGTTTGTCGGCCACTGCGTGCAGAGCAGATTGAAGACCGCCGCGTCATCGCCGGACGCGTTTGTCAGCTGCTGGACGCTCTGGTTATATGCGGAGACCGCCCCGTTGATGACGTTCATATTCCGCAGAGCGATATTTTCGGAAGAGGACTTCAGCACGTTGGATATCATAGGGACCCCGATGCTCGCAATGATGCCCAGAATCGCGATGACGACCATCACCTCGATCAGGGAAAACCCGGCGCGCCGCGCGACGGTTGCTGGGAAGCAACATCTGCTCAGGTCGCTCCCCATGGCCTCAATAATCAACGGAAACGCCGAGGTTCGTGTTGGATGCGAGCGTTTTTCCTGACAGCGGGGAAATGGTGGTAGGAAGGGTCAGCGAGTATCCCGAGGGCTGGAACGAGGAGAAGCTGGCCTCGGCAAACGAGATGTATTGGGCCAGGCAGTTCGTGTAGCGATAGGCGTCCGACCGACCGGCCCAGTTGGTTTGCGCGGCGTTCGTCCCCCTGGCCATGACATACGTGGCGATCGCCAGGTTCAGCGTCTCCGCGCGGGCGCGCGCCAGGTTATCCTCTCCGTCCCGCTTGATGCGGACGATATTCGGGATTGCGAGGTACGTGACGATGCCGATGATGGCGATGGCTGCCAGCACCTCGACAAGGGAGAAGGCGCGAGGCCGAGAGCTTTGGGCTTGGTGAGGCATCCAGCGGGATGCCGAGCGTCCGACACGCAGGTCGTGCGCGCTTCCCTTTCGCGCTCCCCGATCCGCATTCCGCATTTTGTTTCTCATAGGGGCTAGTTCCATTCAACGGTTGGGTAATTCGTCGCGCTCCACGTGGTGAACTTCAGAGACTTGCTCGATTTGATCATCGCCTCGCTTTTAATCTGTGTGCCGGTCGAGTTGCTGAGAAGGTGATCGTAGGTCGATTGGTGCAGATACTCGCTGCCGAGCAGGCCGAGCCACCCTGCCGCGGTGGAGGCGCCGTTATATGTATTTCGGGCGGAGGCCAGCGTGTTCGTCCCGCTGGAATTCGCTGCGATCCACGCATTGAGGGCATCCTGGAGCGTGACCTGCTGCTGGTAGCATAGCGTCAGCCTAGCATCTACTGCGGCATTCGAAACTGTCGTGATGATCAGCGTGCTCATGATCCCGATGATCGCGATAACCAGCAGCAGCTCGATCAGGGTGAAGCCGGACGCTCGCCAGCGGCAAGCCCATCTCTTGAAAAAACTCCATTTCAGCAGGCCGTGCTTCATAATGGCAATCTAGCACGGCACGGCGCGGCGCGCAAAAGAAAATCCTTCTGGCGTCCGCAGGCGGGTGCCGTGCTATACTGGTCGAGCCATGAAGCAAAAAGTTTTTTTGGGCGGGGCCCTGGCCTCCTTGATATTTCTGCTGGCCGGCTGCACGAACCCGGAGGGGAGGTTTCGTCCGCCGGATCCTATCGGCTACGCCATTTTCGAGCTGCTCGACCGCGGCCCGCACGCGCCCGCAGGGCAGCCGGATGCGATTCCCGACTCGCACTTTGTGGGGGCTGACAGCAGCCTTTCCGCGCGGGGATACCCACCGTCGGCGTCCTCCGTCTGGGTGGACGGGACTTGGGGCACGACCGGCGGCCGCCGCGTTTGGATCCCGGCCCACTGGCAGTAAGGGTGCCGGCAGCCTATTTTGTTGCCGCTGCCAGCGGGCGGACAAACGCTGCGATTTCCGCGGCGAGGCCGGGCGAGCAGCCGAGCTCGCCGATCCGGCGGACGATTGCGCTTCCGACGACGACAGCATCCGACTGGCGGGCGACCTCGCGCGCCTGATCGGGGGTTGAGATCCCGAATCCCACAGCGACCGGCAGGGCGGTGTGCTTGCGGATTTCTGCCACCTGAGGTGAGATGCTCTGAGAAAGCAGGCACTGCTCCCCGGTAACCCCCTCGCGAGAGACGTAATAGATAAATCCCTCGGCCGATTTTGCGATCATCTCCATCCGTTCCGGCGGGGTCGTCGGAGCGATGAGCTGGATCGAGAGGAGCCCGCCGCTCCGGCGGGCCAGCTCGATGTTGCACGCGGCCTCATCCGGCGGAAGATCCAGAATCAGGAGGCCATCTGCGCCAGCCGCCACCGCGTCAGAAAGGAATTTTTCATATCCGTAAACGTAGATGGGATTGAGATACGTGAAGAGGACGATCGGGATTTCTGAGGATTTCCGGATCTCGCGGACGGCGTCCAGGACTCCGGCGACCGTCGTGCCTGCCGAGATCGCGCGCCCGGCGGCCGCCTGGATGGTTGCGCCGTCGGCGAGGGGGTCGGAGAACGGGATGCCGAGCTCCAGGATGTCCACCCCGGCCTCCTCCAGAGCAATGGCGATCGGGGGGGTGCTGGCGGGAGACGGGTCGCCGGCGGTGATGTAGGCGATGAACCCGGCCTGGCCGCGCGCGCGCAAATCAAGGAATTTGGAGTCGATCCGGTTGGGCATGCGAAATCATTACCTGCCGGCGGGGGGCGGGGGCAAGCGCGCGGGAAAAAATCGTCGGCTGCACGCGGAAGTTTTCCTGGCTACGGGGCCGCCTTGCCAAGGATCTCCAAATACGTGCGGAGAGAAACCTTGCGGGTGGCCGGGTCGATCCGCTCGACGCGCATTTGTTTGAGCATCCACTGGCCGTCGATCTGCTGCACGGAATTCACGGAAAAAACCTTACTCAGGCGTCCGTCGCGGTCGTAGCCCTCGATCTTCATGAGCGCGCCCTGCGCCTTGTCCACCCAGACACGGACCGCCCCGTATTCTGTGGCGGACGGCGGGGCCGGGATCTCAATTTTGTAGGCGGTGCGCGGACCGACTTTTTCCTCGCCAAGAAGCTTCGGATTTTTCCAGTAGAGGAACCTCAGGGCGAGATCCTCGTAAGTCAGGAGCCCGCCCCGAACCGGATCGTCGAACCGCGCCGGGGCGACCGGCTGGGTCTTCCCCCCCTTCCGCTCCTCCAACGTCGCCGCGTCATCACCAAAGCCCAGCAGGATCTCCTGTGAAGGGTCCGCGAAAAGATAGGCAATCTTTCCATCGCGCACGGAGATATGGAAGGGAACCTTGGTCCCGCCGGCCCGCAGCTGGGCATCGAGGACGATCGGCTTCCCGAGCGGGTTTACCCGCGCCGCGCGCAGGATCGCCTCCGCATCGCTGTCTGCCGGCGCACAGGTCGCGACGGCGGCGGAAAGAAGGAGGCAGAGGAAAATGCGGGCCATGCGAGCCACGCTACCAAAGCCGGCCGGAACTGCAACCTTCCACCGCCGGCCCCTGATCCGCGTCGACCGCCTACAGCATCGTCAGCTGCGAGGCCGAGGGTTCGGGGACGAGGCGCTTCCTGCGGCCTTTGGCAAACGCGGGCTCGCCCTCCGCGTTGAGCTCTGCCTTCTCGAGGTTCGCGAGGATTTCCTTCGCCCGCGAAATGATCGCGTCCGGCAGGCCGGCGAGCCGGGCAACCTGGATCCCGTAGCTCTGGTCCGCGCGGCCGGGAAGGATTTTTCTCAGGAAGATGATCTGGTCGTTCCACTCGCGGACCGCGACGTTCAGGTTGAGGACGCCCGGACGCGTACGCTCGAGGTCGGTGAGCTCGTGGTAGTGGGTGGCGAAGAGCGTCCGGCAGCCGATCTTGTCGTGCAGGTATTCGGCCACGCTCCATGCGATCGAGAGCCCGTCGAACGTGGACGTGCCGCGGCCGATCTCGTCGAGGATCACGAGGCTCTGAGAGGTGGCGTTGTTGAGGATGTTTGCGGTCTCGTTCATCTCGACCATGAACGTGGACTGCCCGCGCGCGAGGTCGTCGTTCGCTCCCACGCGCGTGAAAATCCTGTCCGCCAGCCCGCAGCGCATCGCGGTTGCCGGGACGTAGCTACCCATCTGCGCAAGCAGGACGAGCAGGGCAACCTGCCGGATATAGGTTGATTTCCCGGCCATGTTCGGCCCGGTGATAATCGCGAAGGTTTTTCCGTCCAGGCCGAGGTCGGAATCGTTTGGAACGAACCGCTCCCCTCCGGGCTGCTGGTCGAGAACCGGATGCCGGCCGGCCTCGATATGGAGGACCTGAGACGCCTCAATTTCCGGGCGGCAGAACGCGTGGAGGCGCGCGGTCTCGGCGAGCGAGCAGATCGCGTCGAGCGCGGCGAGCGTATTCGCGGTTTCCTGCAGCTTGGGAAGCTCGCCCAGAGAGGCGGCTCGAAGGGCGCCAAAAACCTCGATTTCCCGGGCGCGGGCACGTCCGTCGGCCCCGAGGATTTTCCCTTCGACCTCCTTGAGCGCGGGGGTGATGAACCTCTCGCCATTCGCTGTCGTCTGCTTGCGGGTGTAGTCGTCTGGCACCGAGGCGAGGTGGGATTTTGTGATCTCGATAAAATACCCGAAGACCGAGGTGAAGCGGATTTTGAGAGACTTGATTCCTGTCCGCTGGATCTCCTGCTCCTGGAGCGTGGCGATCCAGCTCTTCCCCTCATGCGATGCCGCGCGAAGCTCATCCAGGACGGAGTCGAAGCCCGGGCGGATGAACCCGCCATCGCGGAGGGTCCCAGGGGGCTCGTCGACGAGCGCCGCGCGGAGCTTGGCTGTCAGCTCCGGGAGCGAATGGAGGCGGCCGCCCATGTTGGCGAGCATCTCCGAAGGCAGCTCGATGCCGGCGCCCAGAGATGCGGCAAGGACCGGGATGCGGTCGAGCGACTGGGCGAGCGCGGCGAGGTCGCGCGCGTTTCCCGACAGGCCGCCGAGCCTCGAGGCCGCCCGCTCGATGTCCCGGATCTCGCCCAGCCGCGCGCGCAGATCGCCGAGGAGCAGCGCATCGTCCAGCAGCGAGGCGATCGCCTCCTGCCGCCGCTCGATCTCGTCCGGGGCGCGCAGCGGGTGCAGCACCCACTCGCGCAGGAGCCGAGCCCCCATCGGCGTCGCCGTCCGGTCGAGCGCGCCAAGGAGGGTCATTCCCCGCCCGGCGCGCGAGGAGACGAGCTCGAGGTGGCTCTGCGTCGAGGCGTCCAGGATCAGGAAGGAGCTCCGCCGGTATGGCCGCAGAAGGCGCAGGTGCCCGGCCTGCCGGCGCATCTGGCGGGTGATGTAATGCAGCAGCGCCCCGGCGGCGCCCGTGCCCGCAGGAAGGTCAGCGCATCCGAACCCGTCGAGAGACTGGACTTTGAAATGCCCGCGAAGGACCTCTTCCGCTGGCTCCGGCTCGAACAGGTAGCTATCCACTGCGGCCGGCTTCGAAAGCTGGCCGAAGACCTCGGCCTGCTGCTCCGGGATAAGGATCTCCGCCGGGCTGACGCGGGCGAGCTCGTCGAGGAGCGCGCTGAGAGACTCGAGCTCGGTGAGCCGAAACTCCCCGGTGCTGAGGTCCGCGAATGCGAGCCCGAAAGCCCCTTTGCGCTCGCAAACAGCAGCCAGGTAGTTCGGCTTCCGGTCGTCCAGCCCGAAATCATCCAGCGTGCCGGGGCTCAGGATCTGCGAGACCTCGCGCCGGACAAGCTTCCCGGCCGTGACCTCGCCAACCTGGTCGCAGATCGCCACCCGCCAGCCTGCGGCGATGAGCTTCTCAATATATCCGCGGGCCGCATGGAACGGGACTCCGCACATCGGAGTCGCCCCGCGCTTGGTCAGCGCAACATTCAAAATCGCCGCCGCCTCCAGGGCATCCCCGGCGAACATCTCGTAAAAATCTCCGAGTCGGAACAGGAGGAGCGTGCCTGGCGGCAGGTCGCGCCGCACGGCATGATACTGCTGCATCATCGGGGTGAGGGCGGACATCGGAAAATCAGAGGTCTTCGAGAAACGCGGCGAGCGGGCTGGTGGCCGAAGCGTAGGAGAGCCGAATCGGGAGGCCGGCCAAAACCGCCTCCCGCGCGGCCTCGACCGCCTTCCCGAACGCCCGCGCCATGCGGACAGGATCCTCGGCGGCCGCGATGGCGGTATTCACGAGCACGGCATCGGCGCCGAGCTCGATCGCCTCTGCAGCGTGGCTCGTGGCGCCGATCCCGGCATCCACCACAACCGGAACCGTCGCCTGCTTGATGATGATCTCGATCTGGGCGCGGGTCTCGATGCCGCGGTTGCTTCCAATCGGTGATCCGAGCGGCATCACCGTCGCTGCGCCAACATCTTGGAGCCTCCGCGCCAGCACCGGATCGGCATTGATATACGGCAGCACCGTGAACCCCTCTTTGACAAGAATCTCAGCCGCCGCCAAGGTCTCAACAGGATCCGGCAAAAGGTAGTGCGGGTCCGGGTGGATCTCCAGCTTCACCCACATGGGAAGGCCCGCCGCCGCCGCCAGGCGCGCCAGGCGGACCGCCTCCTCCGCATTCATCGCCCCGCTCGTGTTCGAAAGCAGAAGATATTTTTCCGGGTCCACAAAATCGAGGATGTTGGCAAACGGATCTCTTCCGCCGCTCAAATCCGCCCTCCGCAGCGCCACCGTGACGATCTCCGCCCCGCTCGCCGCCAAGGCATCCCGCATCGTCTCGTTCGAAGAAAATTTGCCGGTCCCCAGGAGGAGGCGGGAGGAAAACTCGCGGCCGGCAATGATCAATGGGTCGTTCACAATCTTCGCATCATGCCTGCCGATCCGGCCTGGGGGCAACAAAGAAGCGAAGGCTCAACGCGGCTGCCTGGATTTCTCCGGGCTAATTGGTGTCTGGATTCGCGTTGTTGCGGTCGGCAGCGAGAAGGTTTGCCCCCAACTGCCTGAGCACGAACGTGTTATTTTCTCCATGCTTCGTCCAGGGACCTACGGGGACATCATTGGCCTCCACAAATTTCCAATCGATGATCCCCTTGTTGGCCATGCCGAGGTAGTCGCGCACGGATGGGGAGATATCGAGTCCTGCCGACTGGTTGAGGTTCAGCCGGGGGCGCTCGTTGCCGAAGACGTAGGCCCAGTGGTTTGTGCGGAATGGCCCGCAGTCCTCCCACTGGGCATAGGCGATGCGGTCCTTGTGGCGAATCGCCACCCACCTTCCTTTGCAGACCGTTTGGCCGGGCTTTTCGAAGGCTTGCTTAAACCAGGGGATCGCTTTGCGCGACTCCGGCTTCGTGGTCCCATGCGTCACATCGTTGTAGGGCAGCGCGATGTAGAACGGGTTTTGGCGGGGAACAAAATCTTTGGGGATGAAGTTTTTTCGCGCGGCCGGATCCGGGTTGTCATAGCCGCCAAAGCTGGCTGCCCACCTGGGATCCCATGAGCTGATGTTGTTGGGGACCGGGTTATTTTCCGTCGGGCGCTCGCCGACCCAGAAGACGGTGGCAACAATTTCTTTTTTCCAGGGGTAGCGGTTGAATCCGGAGGGCAGAATCTTTGGCGTGACCACCGTCTGGATCGCGTTCTTCCTGAGGGCCATGGCTCGGGATTGAAAGTCCGAGGCGCAGGCAGCGCCGCTGGAAAAAATCGCTGCCCCTGCAAGGATGGAGGCCGTCCGGAGTCGTTTCATGCGCTTGAAAACATCTGCACTATCCGCCGGTTCCGCTCCGGGCGCAAACGAAAATTTGCAACCGCGCAAATGGGTTTGCGCATCGGGTGGGCGGCGGGTAAGCTGCATGCACTATGGGAAGACAGTGGTTGCATGCGAAGCGCGAGGTCGCGAACCTCAAAAAGGGCCAGGTTGTCGGCAAGCTGGTCAAGGAGATCATGGTTGCCGCGAAGCTGGGCGGTCCGGATGTCGAGGGGAATGCCCGGCTTTTTGCCATTGTGGAAAAGGCGCGCCGGGCGTCGGTCACCCGCGATGCGATCGAGAAGGCTATCAAGAAGGGGGCCGGGATCGGCGACGAGAAGCTCGTTCTCGAGCATCTGGTTTTCGAGGGCTACGCGCCGCACAAGGTTCCGGTGATCGTCGAGGTCCTCACCGACAACAACAACCGGACCGCTCCGGAAATCCGCGTGCTCTTCAAAAAAGGGCAGCTCGGGATCGCGGGCAGCAACAAGTTTCTCTTCGACCATGTCGGGATCGTCGAGGCGCACCATCCGGATCCGGCAGCGGACATCGAGGCGGCGGCAATCGAGGCCGGGGCGAATGATTTTGTGGCGCTGACGCACGAGGACAACGACGACATTCCAGCAGGGGCGGCGGGCGCGAGGTTCCTGACCGAGCGGGCCGCGACGGCCTCGGCATCGAAGTGGCTCGCTGACAATGGCTGGACGGTCGTGACGAGCGAGCTCGGGCATGTCGCGAAGCAGTTCCCTGCCCTCGACGACGCGCAGCGCGCGGAGGCCGGGGAGTTCCTTCAGGCGCTCGAGGATCACGACGACGTCCACCGGGTCTGGGCTGCGATCAAATGAGATGAAGGCGGCCGCCACGCGGATCGTCCGCCGTCTTCGCGACGCCGGCCACGAGGCGCTGTTCGCAGGCGGATGCGTGAGGGATCAGCTTCTTGGGCGCGAGGCCCACGACATCGACATCGCAACCAGCGCGCGGCCGGAGGAGGTCCAGGGGCTTTTCCCGAGGACCGTGGCTGTCGGCGCCCAATTTGGCGTGGTCGTAGTTCTCGATCACGGCAAGGAATTTCAGGTGGCAACATTCCGCGCCGACGGGGCCTACATTGACGGGCGGCATCCGGAATCCGTCGCCTACACGACGGCGGAGGGGGATGCCCTGCGGCGCGACTTCACGATCAACGGCCTCTTTTTTGATCCCTTGGAAGACCGGATCCTCGACTTTGTTGGTGGGGAAGCCGATCTGAAGTCCGGGGTGATCCGCTGCATCGGCGAGCCTGCAGAGAGGTTTCGCGAGGACAAACTTCGGCTGCTCCGCGGCGTCCGGTTCGCGGCGGCCCTGGGATTCCAGATCGAGCAGGCCACGTGGGACGCGCTCCGCGCCCGCACGATGGAAATCGTCGCGGTCAGCGCGGAGAGGATCCGCGACGAGGTGGTCAAAATTTTTTGCCATCCCTCCCGGGCGATCGGGTTCGACCTGCTTGACGAGTCCGGGCTCTTGGGGGTTCTTCTGCCCGAGGTAGCCGCAATGAAAGGGTGCGAGCAGCCGCCGGAGTTTCATCCGGAGGGGGACGCCTTCGTCCACACGCGGCTCATGCTTTCGCTGCTGGAAGAACCGGTTTCGATCCCGCTCGTGTTCTCTGTGCTTTTCCATGACATCGGGAAGCCGCCGACGATGTTCCGTGACGAGTCCGGGAGGATCCGGTTCAACGGGCACGAGTCGGCGAGCGCGGCGATGGCCGAGAGGATCCTGTCCCGCCTTCGGTTTTCCAATGCCGAGGCCGGAGCGACCGTGGTCGGGGTGCAAAACCACATGGCATTCAAGGACGTTCAGAACATGCGGATGGCCACGCTGAAGAGGTTTCTTGCGCGCCCGACGATGGATGACGAGCTCGCGCTCCACCGGGCGGACTGCCTCGGCTCGCATGGGATGCTCGACAACTATGACTTCCTGCTCGCCAAGCGGGAAGAGTTCTCGCGCGAGCCGCTGATCCCGCCGCCGCTCGTCACCGGGCTCGACCTGATCGGCCTCGGCTGGACGCCCGGACCACATTTTAAGAAAACCCTCGATGCGGTGCAGGTCCATCAGCTCGAAGGCTTGCTCTCGGCACGCGAGGACGCGCTGGCCTGGGTTGCTGCAAACAGGGAAATGCTGGAGTCTGGGGGCGGATGATGTCCGACCGCCTGATCCATATCGCCCGCGATGGGAAAATCTTCGGACAGTACTCTCCCGAGCGGCTGGCCTGCCTTGTGGATTCCGGGCAGGTTGTCGGGAGCGACTTCTGCTACAGCGATGCCGCCCCGGAGTGGGTCACGCTTGAGGAGTTTTTAAAAAATTCCGGAGTTCCGAAGTATTCCCGAACGAAGGAGAGCGCGGACAAGCCTCCGGCATCGTCCGAGCGGCACGACCACCGCTCCGGGCAGGGGATCGCGTTCGCGCTGGCGGGGTGGATTGCATTCCTCCTCGTTTTGTCCGCCTCCGTAGGATCCGGGTTTTGGATCGCCCAGCTCTACGGGGAAATGGGGCGGCAGGGCCTGCGCATCG
>JBAXXX010000036.1:0-36157 GCA_037127695.1 Verrucomicrobiia bacterium
TCAAAAGTTCTTTATCACCTATGTCAGCACCAGCAGGCCAAAAAATCCGAATCCGCCTTAAAGGGTTCGACTACCGGATCCTCGATGCCTCCGCGCACGAGATCGTTGAAACCGCAAAGCGCACGGGATCGAAAGTCACCGGGCCGATCCCGCTCCCGACCCGGATCGAGAAATTTACCGTCAACCGCTCGCCCCACGTCGACAAGAAGTCGATGGAGCAGTTCGAAATCCGAACGCACAAGCGCCTGCTCGACATCGTCGAGCCGACCGCAAAAACCGTGGACGAGCTTCGCAAACTCAACCTTCCAGCCGGAGTGGACATCACCATCAAAATTTGACCGCCATGAGCATCGGACTTCTCGGAAAAAAAATCGGCATGACCCGCGTCTATGATGACAAGGGCCGCAGCACGCCCGCCACGGTCATCGAAGCCGGCGGCAATCGCATCCTTCAAGCCAAGACCGCCGACAAGGACGGCTACGCATCGGTCCAGGTCGGCTACGGCGACCAGAAGCCGCAGCGGGTGTCGAAAGCGCAGACGGGGCATTTTGCCAAGTCCTCGTCGACCCCGAAGCGCTTCATCCGGGAGTTCCGCCTCGCCGACGGAGAAGCGGCTCCGGAATCGGCAGATGTCGCCGTGACGATCTTCGAGACCGGGCAGTTCGTGGACGTGATCGGCCAGTCGA
Organism: Verrucomicrobiia bacterium; assembly: GCA_037127695.1. Lineage (GTDB taxonomy): Bacteria > Verrucomicrobiota > Verrucomicrobiia > Chthoniobacterales > Terrimicrobiaceae > QYQL01. Next base: position 687 of record JBAXXX010000036.1, read on the forward strand.
AAGGAAAAGGTTTCCAGGGGACGATCAAGCGGCACAACTTCCAAGGCCAGCCCATGACTCACGGCTCGACGATGCACCGCCGGAACGGCGCGATCGGCAACCGCTCGACCCCGGGACGGGTCTGGAAGAATATGGGCATGCCGGGCCACATGGGCGACGAGCGAGTGACTCTCCAAAACCTTCGCATTCTCCAAGTTCGAGGCGAGGAGGGAGTTTTGGTCGTCTCCGGAGCAATCCCCGGCGCGAGAGGATCTTACGTCATCGTTCGCCCGTCGAAGAAAAAGAAGATTGCCGCCAAAAACTAACAGCTCGCCAAATTTCCAAGGTGGCGGGCAAGATCGCTCATCGGATTTCCATTGAGCAAACAACGTTCCGGCAAAAAGCACGGTAGGTCCCGTCGGCTTGGGATTCCCAAGAGGTCTTGGTGGCAGCATTTCCGGCGTCTGCAGCCGCGCGACGGTTGACCTTGTCGAAAGATCAAATTGCCGGTAAATAGTCTCCTGTGGCCCTGCCTCCTGATATCACCATCCGCCCGTATGAACCGCGCGACCGCGAAACCGTGCGGAGGCTTTGCTGCGAGACCGGATTCCTCGGCAAGCCGATAGATCCGATCTTCGAGGATAGGGAACTTTTTTCCGACTATCTGACCGCCTACTACACAGACGTCGAGCCCGAGTCGGCGTTTGTCCTCGAGCAGGCGGGAGTCGTCAAGGGATACCTGCTCGGCTCGAGGCGCCCGTTCCGCCAGCAATGGCACAGCTTTTTTCACAACATCCGCCTCTTTGTGACCGGGATGAGGCGGTACCGCCGCTACAACGAGGCGACCCGCGCGTTCATCCGTTGGATCTTGAAAAGCTCTTGGCGGGAAGTCCCGGCCGCGCCGAGAAGAACCGCCCATTTCCACTTCAACGTCCTGCCCGAGGCCCAGAGCCTGGCGGGCACGCATGCGATGCTCAATGCGTATTTCGACTACCTGAGGGCCTGCGGTGAGAAGGCGGTCTTCGGGCAGATGGTCACGTTCGAATCCCGGCGGGGAGCAAAAGTTCTCGAGCGTTTCGGATTTTGTGTCATCGGAAAAAGGGAGATCACGAAATATCGCGGCAGGCACCCCGAGGCGGTTTACCTGACGACGGCCGTCAAGCAGCTTGGCTAGCCCTCAGCCTGAGCCATGGAAAATCGGATAGGTTGCAAGGTCGGCTCCCTCAGTAAAAAACGTTTGCAACACCTGAAGGTGACCTACGGGATCGCCCTGGCATTTATCGCCCTGACGATGCTGGGGTCGTCCTTCATGATGCAGTATTCGATCTACCGCACCAAGGGCGACTCGCGGGTCATCAACCTCTCCGGCCGGCAGCGGATGCTGAGCCAGCGCCTGACCAAGTGCGTGCTGGCGCTTGAGCGCACGGCCGGCGGGGACTGGCAGGGGCGGCTCCAGGAGCTTTCTGAGTCGTTGACCGCCTGGAAGGCTGCCCACTTGGGCCTGCAGTTTGGCAACGAGAAGCTGGGGCTGCCGGTGCCAGAAAGCTCTGCGGAGATCCGCGCGCTGTTCGGGGAGATCGCGCCCTTCTACGCCTCCATGGCGCAATCCTTGGATGAGCTTCTGACGCAGGGAGCGGAGCAGCCGCAGAGGAGGATTCAGGCGGCGGCGGAGGTGATGCTGCGGAACGAGCCGCGCTTCCTCGAGCTGATGGACAAGATCACCTTCCAGTTCGACATGGAGGCCAAGGAGCGCATCCTCTCGATGCAAAACATGGACCGAGGCATCCTCTGCCTGGGCCTGCTGGTCCTGCTCCTCGAGTTTCTGCTGGTCTTTCGCCCCTCGCTCGCCCAGCTCGCTGAGCATTCGGAGGCGCTGCTGAACGTGAACGCCCAGCTCCAGCTCAGCATCGAGCGCGCGAAGGAGCTTGCCGCCAAGGCCGAGGCCGCCGACCGCGCGAAGAGCGAGTTTCTCGCGGTGATGAGCCACGAGCTGCGCACCCCGCTCAATGGAGTGCTCGGCTTCGCGGAGCTCCTCACCTTCACCCCGCTCAACGACCAGCAAAAGCGCTATGCGCAAACGATCAGCAAAAGCGGAGGCAACCTCCTCGCGATCGTCGATGATATCCTCGATTTCTCCAGCATCGAAACTGGCACGCTGGCGATGGAAACCGAGGAGGTTCCCCTCGCCGAGCTCATGGGGTCAGCGGACCTCGCCATGCGGAAAACCGCCGAGGATAAAGGCCTCGAGTTCCGCTGCGAAGTCGATCCCGGAGCGACCGGGCCGGTGGTTGGCGACCGGCGCAGAATCCTCCAGATCCTCACGAACCTTCTCGGAAACGCCATCAAATTCACCTCGAGAGGATCGGTTATCCTCCGGGCCGCCGCATCCTCAGCCGGAGGAATGCCCGCCCTGGATTTCACGGTCGAGGACACCGGCCTCGGAATTTCCCGAGAAATTCTGGATCGCCTGTTCATGCCGTTCACGCAGGCCGACTCGACAGTCAGCCGCCCATTTGGGGGCACGGGGCTCGGGCTCGCGATCTCTCAGCGCCTTGCCGGGGCCATGGGCGGAAAGATCTCCGTCAGCTCCCAGCCCGGAAAAGGCAGCACGTTCACCCTTCGCCTCCCGCTTGCAAATTCGCCGCTGGCACTCCGGGCTTCCACCTGACAGAGTCGTAAAAATACGATGCAAAAACCAAATTATCAGTTCGAGAAGCGCCGCAAGGAAATGGACAAAAAAGCGAAGAAGGCAGAGAAGCTCCGCCAGAAGGCCGAAGCCGCACGTACACCTGCTACCGGAGCCGAGGCACAGGAGCCATCGCCTGCGGCGGAGGCCTGACCCGACCCAGGGTCCGCCCGCGAATCGGGCTGGCCCGGAAAAAATCTGCGCCGGCTCGGGGCTGCGTCCCTGTGGCGGCCTGCTTCTTCGCTGGGCTCACCGCCCGAACGCCCGCTTCATCCGGTCGCAGTAATAGCAGACGAGGTCCCATTCGGCTTCCAGCGGGATCCTGTGGTCGGGGCATGGGATGTAGCCGCCGAGCTCGACCAGCGGCTTCAGGCGTTCGATCTCGGCATCGATCGCCGACCGGCCGATCGCAAACACGCGCTTGTCCATGCCGCCCACGCCACGGATTTCTCTGCCGTATTTCTCACGCCACGGCCGGATGCTTGCCGCCCAGGTGCCGACCTCGATCGGGAACATGATGTTCGCGCCGCTCTGCAGCCAGATCGGCGCGAGCAGGTCGATCTGCCCGTCGCAATCGACCGATGTGAAATCCGTGCCGTGCTTCCGTGCAACATCGGTGATCTTTTGATACCATGGAGCACAGGCCTCCCGAAAAAATGTCGGGCTGACCAGCGGGCCATGGTTGTAGCAAATGTCTTCCCAGAAATGGAGGTAATCCGGCCGGGCCCCGCTCCAGAAACATTCCTCGACCGCGCGCAGGCTCAGGCCTCCGATGGTATCGACGATCTCGCGCACAAGATCCGGATCGTCAGCAAGCAGATAGGAGAGCCCCTCGATCCCGAGCCAGTTCCGAACCCAGCCGATCAGGCTCCCTGCAGATAATGTCTGCAGCTCGGCGCGGCCTTCGCGCGGGAGGGACTCGCTGGCAACGATCCGCTCGGCGCTCCATTGGAGCCGCGGCAGGTAATGCTCCTCCCAGGAGGCGCGGTCCTTCAAGAGGTGGTCCACTTCTGCAGGGATCGAGAGCACGCCCGGATGATCCAGAACCGTCACCCCGTCCTCTTTCCTGACGTGTCGGCTTCCATCAGGAAACTCCTTCAAAATCTCCCACTGAAACCCGGGATAGAGCCCGCAGTTGGCGAAAGTTCCCTCGCACCACCCGATGTCGAAACCGAGCTTCTCTGCCACCATCCTTTCCCCGGATCCGCGCCCCAGCTCCTTCCGGGCCTCATGGCCGGGGATCCGCCCCTCCGCCTCCCATTTGTCATACAGCTCATCCCAAAACCCGAAATGCACAACCGGCATCCAATCGTAATTTTCGTAGCGGAGGATGGCCAGCACGCGTTCGCGCATGGTCGGGACTTCTCTGCTTTCGTCAGCTTCGGTTGCCGGGGATGTCGGATTTTTTCGTGTTTGCATGCTGCAGGGTGCTCGAATGCCGGAAAATCAGCCATAGCACAACCTGCCAGAAAGATATAATATCCTGCTATGCCAAAAGACGCCCCCGTTTTCGATCCGCTCTGGAATCCCGGCGACTGGAGAGTCTCTGCGGGGGAAAGCCGGCAGGGGGCGGCCTACTCGACCAGCCGGCCCCATGGCCGCGGGGATTACCTCCTGCTCGCGACGGTTGGGGGCTCGGGCTTGCTGGAATCTGGAAAGGCGCGGCTGGAGACGGCGCCAGGGTCCGTGGCGCTCTTCGAGCCCAATGCCCCCCAGCATTATCAAACCCACCCAGCCATAGGCAAATGGCACCTTCTCTGGGCGCATTTTCAGATTCGCCCAACATGGGCCGCCTGGCTTGATTGGCCATCTCCCTCCCGGGGATTTCGTGTCGCGGAAATTCCGGAGGGCGAAGCCCGCGCGCATTGCTGGACCTCCCTGCGGCGGGTCCAGAAGCTGCGCGAGCTCTCCGGCCCGACGCGCGAAGACCTCTCCCTGAACGCCTTGGAATCTGCCCTGCTATGGATCCGGGAATCGCTCGCCCGCGAAGGGAGGTTCCACCTGGATCCCAGGATCCGACGCGCGCTCGACCTGATGGGGTCGGACCTCTCCTCGCCATTCTCGGTCGAGCTCCTCGCCAAAGCCTGCGGGCTGTCCACCTCCCGGCTCGCCCACCTTTTCCGGACCCAGGTCGGCCTGAGCCCGCAGCGGTTCAGCGAGCGCTGCCGCCTCAGCCGCGCGGCCGAGCTTCTCCGGCTCGGCGGCATGACCGTCACGGAAATCGCCCGGGAAATCGGCTTTGAGTCGCCGTTCTATTTTTCCAACCGGTTCAGGAAAGCCTATGGAAAATGCCCGAGGTCCTTCGCGAAGGAAGCCGGCTAGAGCGGTTTAAACCGCTCTAGCCTGCGATCCCGGCCTCTTTCAGCCGGTCCTCGATGTCGCTGGCCTGGAGCGCATCCACCATCTCGCCGATGTCGCCGCCGAGAAACCGGTCGAGGCTGTAGAGCGATAGCTTGATCCTGTGGTCGGTCACCCGGTTCTCCGCAAAATTGTATGTCCGGATTTTTTCCTCGCGCCCCCCGCCTCCGATCAGGCTCTTCCTATGGGCCGAGTATTTTTCCTCCTCCTCCCGGCGCTTGTCCTCGAGCAGGCGCGAGCGCATGATCTGGAGCGCGCTCTCCTTATTTTTCTGCTGGCTTCGGCCGTCCTGGCACCGGACGATCCGGCCGGTTGGGATGTGCATGATCTGGACGGCGGAGTCGGTGGTGTTGACCCCCTGCCCGCCCGGGCCGCCGGACCGGCAGACTTCGATGCGGAGGTCCTCCGGCCTGATCTGGATGTCCACCTCCTCGGCCTCGGGGAGGACGGCGACGGTGGCGGTAGAGGTATGGATCCGGCCCTGCGCCTCGGTGGCCGGCACACGCTGGACGCGGTGGACTCCGCTCTCGTAGCGGAACCTGCGGAAGACGGAGGTTCCGGAAACCCGGAAGACGACCTCGCGCAAGCCTCCGAGGTCGGACGGGCTGGCCCCCATCTCCTCGACCTTGAGCCCGAGGGAGTCGGCGTAGCGGCCGTACATCCGGTAGAGCTCGGCGGCGAAGAGGGCGGCCTCCGCGCCGCCGGTCCCCGCGCGGATCTCGACGATCGCGTCCTTGTCCTCATCGGGTTCGGGAGGCAGGAGGGAGACTTGGATATCGCGCTCCAGGAGCGGGATGGCGGATTCCAAGGCGGGAATTTCCGCTGCGGCCAGGCCGGCCATTTCCCGGTCGTCCCCGGAGGCGAACTCCCGGTTCTCCGCCAGCTCGCGGCGGGCTTTGACGAGGGAATCCCAGCTTTGCAGGAGGGACTTCGTCTCAGCGTGCTCGCGCAGGACCTCCCGCGCGCGCCGGGCGTTGTCGAACAGCCCGGGAGCAGCCATCTCGCGCTCGAGCTCCTCGAAGCGCGAGCGCTTGCGCACGACCAGCGGTTCAAAGTCCATTGTGTAAAAAAGCAAAACGGCGAACGCACGCGACGTGCGTTCACCGTTTCGACTGCAGGGAAATGGCTATGGCTTCTTGACGGCGCGGGGGGCTCGAACCGTGCCGTACCGGCGCATGAACTTGTCAACTCGCCCGGCGGTATCCACAAACTTTTGCTCTCCGGTAAAGAACGGGTGGCAGGCGGCGCAGATGCCGATCTTGATATTCTCGACGGTTGACCGTGTGCGGTAGGCTGCTCCGCAGGCACAGAGGATCACGGTCTCGCGGTAGTTGGGATGGATGTCTGGCTTCATTCTTGAAAAGTCGTTAAGAATATCGCGAATGTGTTCTGTGGCAATAAAGAAATGAGCAATCCTGTTTTCGAGCGCTGGCGTCGGGTTTTATCCGGGAGCTCCGGGGCCGCGGTTTTTGGCCCGTCGGGGGAGGTTCTACGGACGTGGTCGGACATCGAGGCCGAGGCGTCGCACCTTGCCGGGCTGCTTTCCGGCGTGCCGGGGGCGGTCGGCTTGCAGGCGGGAAACTGCCCGGAATTCCCCGCGCTGGTTCTCGGCTGCTGGCGTGCGGGGCGGACGATCTGCCTTTTCGACGCGGATCTTCGGAGCCCGGCGCGCGAGGAGATCGAGCGCGAGCTGGGAGCGACAACCCGGGCCGTCGCGCACCGGGGGAAGCTGAGGCTCGAGAGCACCCACCAGGCTCCGGCCGCGCCCCGGCAGGGGACGGACCTGTTCAAGCTGACATCGGGAACCACCGCGCTGCCGCAGGCGCTGGCATTTTCTGCGCTCCAGCTCGTGGCCGACTGCGACCAGATTTGTGAGGCGATGGGCCTCCGGCCGACGGATATCAATTTCGGGGTCATCGCGTTTTCTCATTCGTATGGCTTCAGCAACCTGATCTCCCCGCTGCTCTGCCGCGGGATCCCCCTGGTGGTGGCTCCGGATGCGTTGCCGCACGCGATCGAGGGCGGGCTGGCCGCCACCGGGGCGACCGTTCTGCCGGCTGTTCCCGCCCTGTTTCGCGGGCTCCTCTCCGCCCCCTCCCTTCCCTCCTCCCTGAGGCTTTGCATCTCGGCCGGAGCGCCGCTGGACCCTGCCCTTGCCAAAAGGTTTCATGCGAGGTTCGGCAGGAAGATCCATTCATTTTACGGGGCCTCCGAGTGCGGGGGGATCTGCTACGACTCCTCGGATGAGATCTGCGACGAGCCAGGGTTTGTCGGCCGTCCGATGCCGGGGGTTGTGGTCGAGGTGGCCGCCGGGCCGGAGCCCTTCCGGATTCTCATCCGCTCGCGTGCCGTGGGATCCGGCGGCGGGATCTCTGGGGGGGCCTTCACTCCTTCCGACCTCCTCGTGCGCGACCCCGGGGGGTTCCGGATCACCGGGCGCGAAAGCGACATCATCAACGTCTCGGGAAGGAAAGTCAGCCCCGCCGAGGTCGAGCAGGTGCTCGTGCAATGCCCAGGAGTTCTCGAGGCGCTCGTCTGCGCGGTGGACGATGCGGCGCGCGGCCAGGCGATCTGCGCGCTGATTGCAGGGAATGGCGATCCCTCAGCCCTCCGCCAGCAGTGCGGCAAGCTCCTGCCCGCATGGAAAATCCCCCGCAGGTTCGCATTCGTGGCAGAAATCCCCGCCACCTCGCGCGGCAAGGTCAGCCGAAATGATATCGCCAAACGTTTCTTTTCCGCGCCCGCGCGGGATGCCGGGGCCGCTTCAAAATCGTGCGCCTTGGAGGGGGGAGCCGGCGAGATTCCGCCGGGCCCATCCCGTTGCGGATCGATACGTTGAGGCTTCTCATCAGGAGGCGTCCGGGCTGCCGGATAGCGGCCAAAATGTCAGGCAGGCGATTTCCGGCGGGCATCCGAGGCGGATCGGCGGAAACACTGCGCCGGCACCGCAGGTGACATAGCCGTTCACCTGGGGGCCATAAACCAGCCCGGCACGATATTTTTGTCCGTATTGGGAAGGGACAATCGGGCTCCCGATCACGGGCAGGCAGACCTGCCCGCCATGGGTGTGCCCGGCGACAACGAACCGGACCCGCCGGTCGCGGGTTTCCTCGATGACGTCCGGGCTGTGCGACATCAGGATCGCGAAGCCGTTTTCCTGGCAGCCGGCAAGCGCGCGCCTCAGGTCCGGCCTGCCGGCTTGCAGGTCATCCAGTCCGGCAAGGTAGATGGCCTGCCCGCCGCGCTCGAGGGCGACCCCGGTGTTCGTGAGCTCCTTCAGCCCGTTTCGCTCGAGCTCGCGAGAGGTCAGCTCCCGGCTCATCCCAATGTCATGGTTGCCAAGAATCGCATAGACCCCGAGCTCGGACTTGAGCGCGGACAATTCCTGGATGGCTGCGGGGATATACCGGCGGTCATGGTAGGCGTAGTCGCCGAGGAGGAGGACAAGGTCCGGGGACAGGGAGTTGGAGAGCGTGACGATTTTCCTCACATACGAAAGCGGAAAAAATATCCCATGGTGGATGTCCGAGATGACCACCACGCGCAGGCCTTGGAACGCCATCGGAAGGCCGGGAAGGAAGACGGCTTCTTCTGTCACCTGCAGCCGGCGGGCCTCGGCCAGAGAAAATCCCGTCGCGCCAGCGAAGGCGAGAGCCTGCGCTCCGCGGAGGATGAATGTGCGGCGGGTCATAACTTCCGGAAATGCAGTGTAGCACAATCCTCTCTCTGCCTCTATGGAATTGCACCGACCCAATGAACCCGCACCGGAGGAGATATCTTGACGAGCTGCTCAAAAACCAGCTCTGGCAGAGCCTGAACTTTGGCGCGAAGGCGGCGTTCCTCGTCTTGTTGACCCCCCTGATGATGGCTCGGTGGGGGGCGGAGGGCTTTGGCTTGTTCGCTCTGGCAAGCTCCCTGCTGGTCTCGATGTCCCTGCTGGATGGCGGGGTGCGAAGCCTGACCCGGCTGCGCCTCGCCCAGGCGATCAGGGACTCCGACGACCGGGAATTCTGCCGCGCCTACAGCGAGGGGCTTTTCACGTTTGCCTCGGTCGTCGTGCTCGCCTGCCTGGCCTCGGCGGCGCTCGCAGCGACCGGAGAGCTCGGGCGGTGGCTGCATCTGGCCGGCGGGGGCGAGTGGGTGCTCGTGCTCACGGTCATTTTGAGCGGGATCCTCATGGTCACGCTGCTCGCCCTCGAGCCGCTGGCCGCGCAGGGGCGGCTCTCGGAGCTGAAATCTGCCAACACATGGGGGGCGGCGATCGCAATCCCCCTCGTCGCGATCCTTGTCTGGGCAGGGTGCTCGGTGGCGGCGGCCATAGCGGCCTACTCGCTCTGCCTGATCGTGCCCAACCTGCTCCTCGCCGCGAAAGAAAAACTTTTCCGCCACCAGCCCTGGAGGGTCATCCCGAGCCCCGGAACCATCCTTCGGACGCTGCGCTCCGGGATCTGGTATTACCTGACCACGGTGGCGCTGGTCGGGAAAACCCATGCGCTCACGTTTCTTGTCTCCGGCATGGCGGGGCCGGCGGAGGCCGGAATCTTTTATGTGCTGCTGCGCATCAGCGAGATGGTCGGCAACGTGGGGGCCACGGCCAGCGAGACGTCGCTGGCGGCGCTGGCGGCGGCGCCTGCCCCCGCAGATCGCAAGCAGTGCTTTGTCCAGAGCTGGCGCTACGCGGCGCTCTTCTGCCTCCATGGCGCCGCCGTGCTGGGATTTTTAGGGGATGACCTTGTGCATCTCTGGCTCGCGGGAGCGGATATTCTCCCCCATGGGACCGGGTGGGCGCTGGCGCTTTTCGGATTGTCCGGCGCCTTGAGCCGGGTGGTTGTCAACGCGGCGATGGGGCTCGAGATCGTGCGGTCTGCGGCTCTGGCAAACATCGTGGAGGCACTGGCTGACATCCTGCTTGCGGCGGTCGGCTACCGCTATGCGGGGCTGGCCGGGCTCTTTGTCGGGGGCAGCGTGGGCATGGTGGTTTTGGCTGGCCCAGCCAGAAGCATTGCGCGGCTGGCCGGTTCGAGCGCCTGGGGCCTCTACGCGCGGCCGCTTGGGATTCTGCTGAGGGGGGTGGGGCCTGCCGGCTTGGCTTTGGCGCTGGCCGGCACCTTGTCATGGCCGGGATGGTGGTTTGGCGCCCTTGCGCTTGCAGGGGCGATCGGCCTGCTGCAGCTGAGGGAGCTTCACCGCCAAGGATAGCCCGCCAGACGGATCACCGCCCCCATCGAGCGAGCCGGCCATAGAGGCGGACGATCTTTTCGTATTGGACCGACTGGTCAAAGAAATGGAGGGCGAGCCGGCGCTGGCCGGCAAGGTCTTCCCTCGGCTCAGCCGCCCAGGACCCGAGCTCAGAGAGAAGCGAGGACAGCGGGCAGGGCGAGGACAGCGCGACCCAGCGGACGTCGTGGAACCCCAGCTTTGCCAGCGTGCGAAGCCCGGGGGCATCGGAAAGGATCGGGCTTAGCCCACACGCCAAGGCTTGCAGCATCGAGAGGGAGAGGCCCTCGTAAAGGCTTGTCAGGACAAAGGCATCTGCGGCCTTCAGCAGCACCTCGATCCGGTCGATATGCTCCCAGCAAAGCGCCCGCTCGCGCGCCGGCTGCGAGAGGGACGCCCACAGGCCGGTCGAACCCGCGCCCGCATGGGCAAAAAAAACTCCGGATCCAGGGAGAAAACAATCCAGCGCCCGGTAGAGAAGGTCATAGTTTTTTTGGGTGGAAGCTCGTCCGACCGTGACGAGAACCGGAGCTCCTGGCGGGAGTCCGAGGCGCTCGCGCAATCCCTGCTTCGCGTCGGAATCGGCCGGAGAAAACCGGCCAACATCGATCCCGTTTTGGATCAGGACCAGTGAGCGCGGGGGCAGGCGCAACCGGCCGAGCGCAAATTGACGCTCGTCGCCCGAGGTGTTGTGGGTGGTAGCGGTGAGCCCGAGAACGCTCTCGATCCCATTGTAGAGCCGCTCTTTGATCCCTCCCAGACAGGGCATTCCATAATAGGCGTGCGGGGTGTAGAGGACCGGGGGAAAGCCAGGGAAAAGCCCGGCGATCCGCGCGAGGGCGCCCGCCTTCGAACTGTGGGCATGGATGATATCCGGCCGCAGTTCGCGCACGTGCTGCAGGATCATCAGCCAGGCGCGCACATCCCCGGGCTGCGGGGCGTTTCCCACGGCTAGATCCCGCACGATCCCTCCCCGTGCGGCGACCTCTGCCAGCAGGCCCGGGAGCGCAGGCCCGGGCCTTGCGCTGGAATAGAGAAGGTCCACCCCGATGCCGGGATGCCTCTCATGCAGGTGGCGGATCAGCCCGTCGACAAAGAAAAATACGCCATCGCGTCCGGGCTCGCTGATGATGAGCACCCGCTTCATGGCAGGAGCTGGCGGTAGATGCCGAGATACTCGCCCGCCGCGCGCTGCCAGGAGAATCCTGCCGCCCAGCGCTTGCCTGTCTCGCCAGCCTCCTTCCTTTGCGATGCCGTCCACCCAAGAATCCTCCTCAGCCCGCCCGCAATCGAATCCTCGCACATCGGGTCAACCAGGACAGCCGATGGGCCTGCCACCTCAGGCAGGCACGAAAGATTCGACGTGAGGACCGGGGTTTCCAAGCCCATGGCCTCGAGGACGGGAAGCCCGAACCCCTCTTCGAGCGAGGGGTAGCAGAAGGCGAGCGCCTGCGAGTATTCCGATGCGAGATCAGCCTCGGAGAGGTAGCCCAATAGCCGGACCCCTGGCGAGGAGAGCAGCGCGGGCAGGTCGGGATCCCTAGCGAAGCGGGGCTGGGGGCGTCCCACCACCCGAAGCTCCAAATCAGGAGCCTCGGCCCGCACGCTTTGAAAGGCGCGGATCATGCGGGCAAGGTTCTTGTGCGGCTGCAGGGATCCGACGCACAGGAGGTAGCGGCCAGCCGGCGGCCGGGCACCCGGGCAAATCGGCTTGACCCCATTATAAACCATCGCCAGGCGGCCGGGACGGATTTTCAAGACCTCCTCCGCCTGCCGGCGGACATATTCCGATATCGCCACCACGCGCGCAGCCCGGCGAAGGCCGGGGACAGCACACAGGGAATACACCAGGCGAAATGCCAGGGAATACCACTCCGGATGCCGGTAAAAATTCAGATCGTGGAGGGTGACGACGCTCTTTAGCCCGTTCTGCCACACCGGGCATGTCGTCATCGGGTGGTGCGCCACCCGGCATCCGTATTGCCTCGCCAGCCTGGGGAACTCGAGCTGCTCCCACTGGTGCGCCCGCCGCCGGCTCCACTCGCGGAACGGGACCCTGATGAGCCTCACCCCCTCGGCCCCAGCCCATTCCGAAATATTCCAAAATCCCGGATCTGCAAACACCACCAGCTCGAGGTCCCTCGGCGCCCAGACAATGGCATCAAAAAGCTGTTGAGAGGCGGTTTGTGTTCCCGTCGGTTGGGGGGTTCCGCTAAAGCGGCCGTTCAGCGCGATGGCAGGCATAATGGATCGGAGAAGCCGGCGCGGCCGCCCGCCTCTCCGCGAGGCAGCAAAGCGTCCACGTAGGCCCACTCAATGACAAGAAAGGCAAAGATCGCCCAGAAGGTGAATGCGTCGCTCGTATTCGTGAGAGGGAGGCACATCTGCATCAGCATCATGATCCGCAAGCTGCAGTGCAGGCAGGGCGGACGCTTCGCGGCAGCGAGGTGGAGGGTGCGGAGAAGCGTGCCAAAAAGGCAGCCGAGAATGAGCGCCAGCCCGACAACTCCCGCAGGGCCAAAATTTAAAAATGCCTCTCCGAAAAACGTGATCCGGAGGCCGAAGTGCTCGTCGGGATCCCACCCGACAATCCGGATCGCCGTGAGCCCGAGGTGCCATTCCTTTTTCATCGGGAAGATCCCGCTGGGGAGCATCGCCGTGAGCCCGCCGAGATACGTGCGGCCGAGAAGGGGCTCGTAATCCCACTTGCTGAACACCCAGGAGGCATCGCGCACGTCAATCAGGTTGTCCCCGAGAAATGCCTCGGAAAGGCTGCTCGCTACGAGATCCCCACGCTCGAGCTGCCCGCGATCTTGGCGGAGGATCGACGTGAATCCAGTCAGCATCGTAAACCCGACAAAAAACCCGGAAAATGCCATGAGGAGCAACGCCCGCGGCCAGCGCATCTCGAGCGTGAGCAGGCTCAAAGTAACAAACAGCGTGATGGCTAGGGGAAGCCGGTTGGAGGTCAGCACCTGGATGGCCAGGATCGCTCCGGCAACCCACCCGTCCAGGCCGAGCATCCGGATCGGGCGTCGGATGATAAACATCAGCAGGCCGCCCGTAATGAACGGCAGGATGGCCGTGCCCGCATGGTAGGCGGCCCGGGCAGCATCCGACTGGATCATGGCGAACCGGGCCTCCGCGGCATTCTCCGCGAGAAGCGGGATCGTGCCGCTCAGGGCCATGGGAATCGCCAGCACGCCAGCGACCGCCACGCCGCACGCGCGCAGAAGCCAGATCAATCGCGCATCGCAAACGGCCGGATCCGCCGGCAGCGGGCCAAGGCGGGCACCCGATCTCGCGGCCGCGAGGTAGGTCAGCCCCATGGACAGCAGCAGCACCGCAAACCCGCCGGCGTTGATCATCACAACCAGCGGCCCGGCACGCTCGATGGCATCGCCAAGCCCTTTCAGGCGGAAAGCCGTCGTGTGCAGAAAAAAATAGCCGGCAACCAGCAGGGCGTTCTGGGAGAGGAACAGGGCAAAAATGTCAACCGTGCGGCTCTTGATGACCCAGAGCAAAGGCGCGGCCAAAAGAATGGCGGCCGTTGCGCCGGCCGCCGCCGGAGCCCATTTTTCCGGGTGGTCGAGCGCCAGATGCTTCAGCGGCAGAGGCTCGTAGAATCTTGTCCAGGCAAAGATCGGAACCATGAGCAGCCCGGCCATCACGGTCGCCTGCAGGGGGAATCTCCAATTCAAAACCGGCCCGGGGCCGGGACGCCGAGGAGCCCAAACTGGCACCTCCCTGCCAGATGGCGGTTGATTTTTTGCTCTTGGAGAGCGAAAAGAATCGCCGGTTGCCGAAATCATCTCCACTCAACCGCTCACGAACCCGCCTATGTATCAAGGAAAAAAGCAGTCCTTCGATTGGACGTTCTGCCTAGGGGTAGCCGATCTTGTCGCCGTGCTGGCCGCATTCCCTGCCGCATGGTTCTTGGTGTTTTGGCTGGGCCTTCTCGGCGGGGTCGAGTCTCCGGCCAGCATGCTGGAAAAATACTGGCTCAACCACCTGGCCTACACGGCCTTGATCCTGACGGCGTTCGTTCACTTGCGCTGCTACAGGTGGAGAGCTTTCTCGCGCCCGCTCGCGAGCGCTTCCAAGCTGATCCTCTCGCTGCTCGCTGCCGGGGTGGTATTCCTCGCGTTCCGCCTGCTTTTCGGAAGCAAAGACCCAACGTTTTTTCTCCGCCTCCTGCTCGCTTTCAATGCGGTTTGCTTCGCCTTGGTTTTGTCCGGGCGGGTTTTCTGCCGCTGGCTGCTCATGGACGCGCTGCGGGTGATCCCGGTCGAGAGGATCGCGTTTATCGGCTGGAGCAACCAGATGGAGCGCCTGATCGAAAGCCTGAGGCGGGATATGGGGCGATTCCAGGAGGTGGTGGGATACTTCAATGGCCGGTCCCTCAGCGGCCCGCCCCCACCGGATACATTCCATAACCTCGGAAACCTTGAGGACATGGACGAAATCTTCGGGCAGACGAAAATCACCGTCCTTTACGTGCTGGAAAGCCGGATCGATTATCCGCGCCTTCGAAAAATTGCCGCCCTCTGCGCAAAGCATGTCGTCGGGCTGAAGATCATCCCGAGCGCATTCAAGATTTTTTCCAGCCGCCTGAGCCTGCGAGTGGTGAGCGGGGTGCCGGTGATGGGGATCCTGAGCCTCCCCTATGACCAGTTTCAAAACCGGGCGGCGAAGCGGGCTCTGGACATCGGCTGCTCGTTGCTGGGATTGCTGGCGAGCGCCCCGATCATCGCCGTTCTGGCGGTCTTGATCAAGCGCGAGTCGCCCGGGCCGGTCTTCTTCCGGCAGAAGCGGGTCGGGCTGAACGGAAAGATTTTCGAGATCGTCAAGCTTCGCTCGATGCGGCTCGATGCCGAAAAGTCCATCGGGGCGACTTGGGCGGTTGAGAACGATCCGAGGCGGCTGAAGATCGGCGAGTTCATGCGCGAGCGGAACCTCGACGAGCTGCCCCAGTTCTGGAACGTCCTGAAGGGAGAGATGAGCATGGTGGGCCCGCGCCCTGAGCGCCCGGAATTTGTCGCATCTTTCGAGGATTCAGTGACATACTATAACCTCCGCCATTCCTGCAAGCCTGGGGTGTCGGGCTGGGCGGCCGTTCATGGGCTGAGGGGGAATACCTCCCTGGAGGACCGCATTGCCTACGACCTCTTTTACATCGAACACTGGAGCCTCTGGCTGGATATTGAGATCATGTTCCTGACGCTTCTCCCGCCTAAAAATGCCTACTGAGCTCCGGCCCGCGCGCGAAATCCTCCCCTTCCCGCCGCCAACCCCGGATTCCAAGCCCGGGGATTTGTTTCTTGAAATGGCGTGTGGAACATGACACGTTCCTCAAATCCTCTGGCGACAATTCCTCATGAATACCGGATTTTTGGACGTCAAGTCCCACATTCCGATCCCTGCATGACGCCATCCATGTTCCCTGCGATGCGCCAAACGGCTTGCCCTCGCGGGGGGATGCGCACCGCCAGAGGGAACCAATAATCGGATGGCATCCCACGAATACCCTGGAGATGCCGCCCATCGAAAAAAATAATATCATGTCAAATGAATACTCGCCAAGCGGATCACGCCGCTCGCCCCGACGCGGCGACCGCCGCCCTCGCAGCGGCGACCGCCCCGCCACATCCGCCCGCACGGAGGCGCCCATGCCAGAGAAAAAGAAGTCCATCATCGAAAAAATCATCGGTTTTTTCGGCGGGAAGCCCCAAACTCAATCCCGCCAGCCGGCCGCAGGTGCTTCCACCAGACCGGCCCGACGCAGCCAGGATGCCGCGCGCAGCCAGGAAAGGCCCTCGCGCGGCGAGCGTCCGACCGGGATGCGGAAGCCGGAGATCGTGGAGGTCACGTCCGCCCGCCTCTACGTGGGCAACCTGTCGTTTGATGCAGCCGAGAGCGACCTCTCCGAGCTCTTCAGCGGTGTCGGAACCGTGCAGAATGTGGAGATCGTGATGAACCGGCACACGATGAAGTCGAAGGGCTTCGCCTTCGTCCAGATGCAGTCCGTCGAGGAGGCGAAGCGCGCGGTCACAGAGCTCCACGACAAGGAGTATATGGGCGGCCGCAAGCTCGTCGTGAGCGGCGCCAAGGCTGTCGAGGAGCGCCGCAGCGAGCGCAACCGCGAGCCGGAGAGCCAGCCGGAACTCCAGCCTGAACAATAATTCAACATCCAGCCCGTGGGCTCGTCCGATCATCGTGACGGGGCCCACGGGAGTTGGAAAATCCGCCTTTTCTGTCGAGCTGGCGGAACGGCTGGGAGGAGAAATTCTCGGGGCGGATGCCTTTCAGATCTACGCGGGGCTCCCGATCCTCACCGCCCAACCAGGGCCGGATCTCATGCGCCGGGTACCGCACCACCTCATCGGGATCCTCGGGCTTGAGGAGGCTTGCAATGCCGGACGGTTCGCCGAGATGGCCCGCCAAGGCATCCGGGACGTCCAATCGCGAGGGAAGGTGCCCATTCTCACCGGAGGAGCCGGGCTCTATCTCAAAGCCCTGACCCACGGGCTCAACGACCTGCCGCCGACCGATCCCGCGCTCCGAAAAATGGTCTCCGCCATGGAGCCGGCGGAGGCGCTTGCGCGGCTGGGCGAGGCGGATTGCAATGCCCCCGGGCAGATTGACGCGCGCAATCCGGCGCGGGTCCGCCGGGCGCTGGAAATCGTCCTATCTACGGGAAGTCCGCTCTCGGCATCGCGAACCGGGTGGAAATCCCCAGGTGAAGGGTTCCGAGGGCTCATTCTCGAGCGGGATCGGGCGGAGTTATGGAAAAGGATCGAAAAAAATGTTGGTGCGATGTTTGACGGCGGGGTGGTTGACGAGGTGCGCCTGGCATCGGGGGCGGGCCCCGGGGCGGCTCGAGCCATCGGATTTCGGGAGGTTCAGGAGCTGCTCGCCGGGCGGATCTCATCTGGCGGGTGCCGGGATGCGATTGCCGCAGCGACCCGGCGCTACGCCAAAAGGCAATTGACCTGGTGCCGCCACCAATTTAGCTTCCCCGTCATCCCTTTGAGCACGACACCCCCCTGGGGCCACCCCATCGAATCCGCCATCCGCCTCCTGGGCGTTCCCGATGGCGCTCGCGCATGACGACGAACTATCCCCGCCCCAGCGAAAAAACCCTGCTCGTCGGCCTCGAGCACGGTGGGGTCAGCCGCTGGGACATCGAGGATTCCCTAGGGGAGCTGCGCCAGCTCGCGGCAACGGCCGGAGCGCAGGTCGTCGGAACGGTTGTCCAGCGGCTCGAGAGGCCAACGGCCCCCTACTACATCGGCAAAGGCAAGGCCGAGGAAATTGCCCGGGAGTGCGAAGAAAAGGAGATCACCTCGATCATCTTCGACGACGAGCTGTCGCCGGCGCAGGGCCGAAACCTCGAGGTGCTCACCGCCAGAAAGGTTCTCGACCGCACCCAGCTCATCCTCGACATCTTCGCCCAGCGCGCCCGCACAAAGGAGGGCCGCCTGCAAATCGAGCTGGCCCAGCTCCAATACCTCCTCCCGCGCCTCACCCGCATGTGGACGCACCTCTCGCGCCAGAGCGGAGGAATCGGCACGCGCGGCCCGGGAGAAACCCAGCTCGAGGTCGATCGCCGGCGGGTCCAGGAGAGGATCGCCCGCCTCGAACGCGACCTGAAAGAGGTCCGGAAAAACCGCGGGGTCCAGCGCGAGGGACGCCTGCGCCGGAACTGGCCGGTCGCCTCGCTCGTCGGCTATACAAATGCCGGAAAATCCTCGCTGCTCAACCGCCTGACCGGGGCGGGAGTTCCTGCGGAAGACAAGCTCTTTGCGACCCTCGACCCGACGACCCGCCAGGTCACCCTGCCGAACCGCCAGAAAATCCTGCTCACCGACACGGTCGGGTTCATCCGCAAGCTTCCGCACACGGTCATCGAATCGTTCAAGGCCACGCTCGAGGAAGTCCAGCTCGCCGACCTCCTCGTGCACATCGTCGATCTCAGCCATCCGCAATACCGCGATCAAATGTCCGCCGTGGATGCCGCGCTTGCCGAGCTCGATGCCGGCGGCAAGCAGACGATCCTCGTCTTCAACAAGACGGATCTCGTCGCGGATCCGGAGATCGTCGCCAGCCAGCTTGCGAGGCACCCGGGCAGCGTGGCGATTTCCGCACGCACCGGGGAGGGGATCGCCTCTCTCATCGACGAGCTCGAGGTCCGCCTCGCGGCCTGGAGGCTGCGCTGCACCTACAGGATCCCCTCGAACTCATCCGCCCTCCTCGCAGAAATCCACCGCGCCGGGCACGTCCTCGATATCCGCTACGACGGCGACGACGCCCTCGTTCACGCCCATGTCCCCCAGGAGCTCTCGGCCAGGCTCGCCGCTTACGAGTCCGGCGGGCCGTCCGGCTGACCCGGCGGACGCCAACCTCCTGGTCATGGCCGAACACATGCCCGGCGCACAAATCTGGACGACCGACAGCGACTTTCTAGTGTATCGGTTGCCGGGCAAGAAGGCTCCGGCCGTGATTCTCCCTGAGTGAGATTTCGCGGCCTTGCAGAGGGAGCCGGAACAGAGTATGCAGGGGGCATTGCCTGATGATTAAAGTGGAACAACTCACGAAGTGCTATGGCCCGGCAACCGCCGTGGATGGCATCAGCTTCGCGGTCGCGAAGGGCGAGATCGTGGGGTTTTTAGGCCCGAACGGGGCGGGAAAAAGCACCACGATGAAGATGATTGCCGGGTTCCTCCCCCCCACTTCCGGATCTGCCGTGGTGGCCGGGCGCGATGTCTTCCGGGAATCGCTGCGCGCGCGCGAGCACATCGGATATATGCCGGAGAACGTCCCGCTTTATCCCGACATGCGGGTGACCGAGTACCTCCGCTACCGCGCCGCACTGAAGGGGGTGCCCGGGCGGCGGATGAAGGAGCGGGTCCAGGATGTCCTGGAGCTCTGCGGGCTGCAAGAGGTCGGAAGGACGATCATCGGACGCCTCTCGAAAGGCTACCGCCAGCGCGTCGGGCTTGCGGACGCGATGATCCATGAGCCGGATCTCCTCATCCTCGACGAGCCGACGATCGGGCTCGACCCGAACCAGATCCGCCAGGTCCGCGACCTGATCAGGAATTTGAAGCGCCACCATACGATCCTCCTTTCAACCCACATCCTGCCCGAGGTCGAGATGCTGTGCTCGCGCGTCCTCATCATCAACAAAGGGCGGATCGAGGCGATGGACACCCCTCAGAACCTGCGCGCGCGCCTGGGCACGGCGGACCACATCCAGCTCGACGCTAAGGTTCCCGATCCGAAGGCGGCGGCCGCCGGGCTGCGCAAGGTCCCGGGCGTGGGATCGGTCACGGTCCGCTCCGATGGGGCTTGGACAATATTTACGATCCTCGCGTCATCGGGCCAGGACCCACGCGAGGCGATCTACTGGCATGCGGTCGGGCAGCAGTGGCCGGCGCGCGAGCTGAGCCGCTCGGACGTTTCGCTCGAGCAGGTTTTCGCCACGGTCACCCATGCGGAGGAACATTGACCCGTGAGAAGGTTCTCCACGCTTCTGGGCCGCGAGCTCGCCGCCGCATTCCACCAGCCGCTCGCGTATGTCGTCATGGTTTTTTTCCTGCTCATCACAGGGTTTAACTTCCACGCGGGGGTCTCGCTCCTGAACCGGTCGGCGGGGTCCACGACGATGGTCGAGGCATTTTTTAACACCGTGTATTTCTGGTTTCCGTTCGTGCTGGTGTTCCCGCTGATCACGATGCGCGTATTTGCCGAGGAGGCGAAGCTCGGGACGATCGAGACCCTGATGACCGCGCCGGTGCGCGACGGGCAGGTCGTCTTCGCCAAATACGCCGGAGCCCTGATTTTTTACCTGGTCCTCTGGCTTCCCTCCCTCCTGTATTTTGTGATGTTCCAAGAGGTGACGGACCGGAGCGCTGCGGGGGCTGCGGGGTCCTACCTCGGGGCGTATGCGATGCTCGTGCTGATCGGCATGCTCTACACCGCGCTGGGATGCCTCGCCTCGGCGCTGACCGACAACCAGATCGTGGCCGCCGTGATGGCCTTCGCCGCGATCCTCGCCCTCTTCTTCCTCGGCCTTCTTTCGCTTTTCCTTCCGGCTGCGGGGCAGGGCCTGCGCGAGGTCACATGCTATTTCTCTCCGGTCCAGCACATGATGGATTTTTCGCGGGGAATTTTTGACACGCGCCCGGTGGTTTTTTACCTCAGCTCGACCGCCGTCGTTCTCTTTGCGACGTTCCATGTTTTTCAGTATCGGAGGTGGAGGTCGTGATCCGCATCCCCCGCGCCGGAATCCGCCTGAGCATCGCCCTGCAGTCGGCCGCCGTTCTCGCGCTTTTCGTGGCGGCGAACTGCCTCAGCTTCGAAAACTATTGGCGCGCCGACCTGTCCCGGTCGCAGAAGTTCTCGCTGTCGATGCAGACCCGCCGGGTTCTCCGCGAGTTCAAAAAGCCGGTGAGGCTGACGGTGATCTCCTCGCCGACGATGTTCGGTCCGGCCGCCCAGATCCTCGGCGACGTCCAGGGGCTCCTTGCGGAAATCCAGTTTTCCGGCCGCGACCGGGTGGAGATCGAGTATGTGGATCCGACCCGGAACCTGACCCGCATGCGCGAGCTCCAAGGGAAATACAAGCTCGCCGGAGCCGACAACATGATCGTCCTCGACTACGATGGGCGGGTGCGGATCCTGAACATCGCGGAGATGGCGGATTTCGACATGCGGCCGGCCGCTCAGGGCGAGATGCCGCTGCTGCTCGCCTTCCGCGGCGAGCAGATCCTCACGGGCGCGATGATCGCCCTGATCAAGCCCGAGCTGCCGGCCGTGTATTTCCTGCAGGGCCACGGCGAGCCCGCTCTCGGGCCAGGGTCGCCGGTCGCGACCCTCACCGATTACATCCAAAAGCAAAACATCCGGGCCGCAGGGGTTTCCCTCGCGTCGTCGGATGCCATCCCCCCCGATGCGGCCGCGCTGGTCATCCTCTCGCCCAAGTTTGATTTGGATGTGCGCGAGGCGGCGGTCGTCTCGGGCTGGCTGAGGCAGCGCGGGCGGATCCTCGTGCTTCTGGATCCCGAGGCGAAGACCCCGCGCCTGCACGGGATCCTCGCCGCAAACGGAATCGTCCCGCAGGATGACCGCGTGCTCCGGACCGTGCAGCTGACGTTTGCGACCGGGATCCTGCGCGATGTGACAGGGGAAATCCTTCCGACGACGGAATTCACGCGCCGGCTTTCCGGGCTCACCGTCCTTTTTTCCGGGGCGACCCAATCGCTGCGCCTCGACCAAGGGCTTGCGGAAAAGGAAACCCTCCAGCTGCGCCCGCTGATCCAGGCTGCGGAGGAATTCTGGGGCGAGAGGGATTATGCCCCCAACCTGCCGGGCGGTGTGCGCTACGACGACGGGCGGGACAACGGCCAGCCGCTTGCGATCGCGGCCTCGTCGAACCGCGGCGGGGTCGAGGACGACCTCGTCGAGGTCCAGACGTCGAAGCTCATCGTCGTCGGCAGCGCCCAGTTCGCCTACGATGCCTCGGCCACGCCGCAAGGGCTCGACTTCCTGATTTCCGCCCTCAATTCTCTCCTCGACAGGAACAGGCTGATCGGGGTGGCGCCGAAGTCGATTACGCATTTTGCTTTGAACCTGACCGATGCCCAGCTCGGCCGGATCGCCTTCTTCGCGATGCTGGTGCTGCCAGGGCTCGCGGCTCTGGTGGGCACCGCCGTCTGGTGGAATCGCAGGTCATGAGCCGGCGAGCCACTATCCTCCTGATCGCGGCCGCCGCCGCCCTCACGGTTTTCGCCGCCATCTTCCTTCCGCTGAATCGCGCCGGGGGCAAGCCCGTCGGATCCCCGCTTTTCGAGCTCAACCCGAGCGAGATCCGAAGCATCAAAATCACCAACGGAGACAACGTCTTCGAGCTGAAAATGTCCGAGTCCGGCTGGCTCATCGGCCCGGAGCCCAAAGACCGGGCGTCGGTGGATGCCGTCAAGCGCCTGATCGAGACGGCCCAGGGCGCGCCGGTGGTGGACCGGATCTCCGAGGGCGAGATCGGGAGCCGCGACCGGCTATCCGAATACGGGCTCAAAAAAAGCAGCGTCCAACTGGATTTTAAAGGCGACCGCGACGGCTCGCTTCTTTTTGGAAAGGATGCGGCGGACGAGCGGCTGGTTTACGTGAGGTTTGAGGACTCTCTCGATGTCTACCTGATCCCGGACGACCTGCTGGGCATGGTGCTCAGCCCGGCGCAGGACTACCGTGACCGGATGCCTGTCCGCCTGCGTCCGGACCGTGTGGGCCGGCTCGTGATCCGGCGGCCAGCCGGCGAGATCGAGCTGAGGCGGGAGGCTGGAGGCTGGGCGATTGTGAAGCCCTTCTCCGCGCGGGCGAGCGAGCCGGCGGTGGTGGCTTTTCTGGAGAAGCTTTTCCGCGCGCGCATCGTGGGGTTCGAGCCGGCCGCCGACCCTGCCTCGTTCGACCTTTCCGAGCCGGCCGCCGAAGTTCTCGTCTTCGAGGAGGGAGAGTCCGAGCCCGAGACCATCCGGGTCGGGGCGCCCGTTGCCTCCGGCGGCAATTACGCGCGGCTCACCCCCCGCAATGTGACCGTGCGGCTCCCCTCGGCGATCATGGACATGCTGGCGGTGGACCCGGCATCGTTCCGGGATCCCTCGCTCGCACGGATCAACCTCGACCTCGTGGATATGATCCGGATCTCGTCGGCCAGCCAAAGCTTTGAGATCCGGAGGGATGGGGCTGGGTGGAAAATCGGAGGCAGGAAAGCCAGCGGGGAGGCGATCCAGCGGATGGCGGATGCGCTGGCGCAGGCGAAGGTTTCCCGCTATGAGCCGGCAACCGAGGCGGTGCTGGCGGGCGCAGGCCTCGCGAGCCCACAGCTCGCTGCCGGCTTTTATTCCGTCGTCTCGGAGAATACCCCGGAAGTTCTGGCCGGCGAAAGCTTGGTCGCCGAATTCCTTTTTGGTTCGCAGCCGGGCGATTTGCCGGTCCATACCAAAGGGTCTTCCGAGGTGGCATTCACTTCCCCCTCGCTCCTGAAGGCCATCCCTGCCGACCCGGAGGCCTGGCTCGCGCGGTAGCCCGCCCGCCGGCCGCGTGGCAGCTTGTCAACCGCACCCGTTCCGGGTTTCATTTTCCTACACCATGACATCTGCACAGATCCGCCAGTCGTTCCTCGATTTCTTTCGCGAGAAGTCGCACTCCCTCGTCCCCTCCTCAAGCCTCCTGCCGGATTCGCCGAACCTCCTCTTCACGAATGCCGGGATGAACCAGTTCGTGCCGATCTTCCTCGGGCAGCGGGCGCCGGATGTCTCGCGCTGGGCCGGGGCGGCCGCCGGATCCGATACGCGGGCGGCCGACACCCAGAAATGCATCCGTGCGGGCGGCAAGCACAATGACCTCGATGACGTCGGGCTCGACACGTACCACCACACGTTTTTCGAGATGCTCGGGAACTGGTCGTTCGGAGACTATTTCAAAGCCGAGGCAATTTCCTGGGCGTGGGAGCTGATCGTCGGGCGGTGGAAATTTCCTCCTCAGCGCCTGTATGCCACGATCTACAGCCCCGACGCCGGGGATCCGGCCGAGCGCGACCAGGAGGCGTGGGAGCTCTGGGCGGAAAAATTCCGCTCCGTCGGGCTCGACCCTTCGGCCCATATTGTCAACGGGAACAAGAAGGACAACTTTTGGATGATGGGCGAGACCGGCCCCTGCGGGCCATGTTCCGAGCTGCACGTCGATCTGACCCCGGCGGGGGATACGCGCGGGGCGCTCGTCAACAAAGGAACCGCCGAGTGCATCGAGATCTGGAACCTCGTGTTCATCCAGTTCAACGCGAATCCGGATGGAACCTTTTCCCCTCTGCCGGCGAAGCACGTGGATACCGGGATGGGTTTCGAGCGCGTCTGCTCGATCATCCAGGGAACAAAGGGCTTCTCCGACTTTGCCAACGCAAAAATCTCGAACTACGAAACCGACATCTTCCGCCCGATCTTCGACGAGCTCGAGGCGCTGAGCGGAAAAATCTACGGCTCCACCCTGCCCGCTGCAGGAAGCACGGGGGAAAGCGAACAGGAAAAAAACGACGTCGCCTTCCGCGTCATCGCAGATCACATCCGCACGCTTTCCTTCGCCGTCGCCGACGGCATCCAGCCGGGCAACACCGACCGCAACTACGTCCTGCGCCGCATCCTCCGGCGGGCCGTCAAATACGGGCGCACGCTCGGTTTCCGCGAGCCGTTCTTCTA
Source organism: Verrucomicrobiia bacterium (assembly GCA_037127695.1). GTDB lineage: Bacteria > Verrucomicrobiota > Verrucomicrobiia > Chthoniobacterales > Terrimicrobiaceae > QYQL01. The sequence continues at coordinate 25,179 of JBAXXX010000036.1, forward strand.
CAAGCTCGTCGGCGTTCTGGCCCGGACCCTAGGCGATGTTTTTCCCGAGATCCGCAACAAGCAGAAGCACGTCGAGGAGGTGCTCCGGCGCGAGGAGGAGGCATTTAACAAGACCCTCGACAAGGGCATCGCCCTCTTCGAAGCCGAGGCCGGGCGCCTGTCAGCAGCTCGCGCCGGGAGCGGATCGTCGATTGTTCTTTCTGGAGAATTTGTTTTCCGTCTTTACGACGAGCAGGGGTTTCCTCTCGATCTCACCGGGCTGATGGCCCGCGAGCGCGGGCTGGCGGTCGATGTCGCGGGCTTTGAACGGCTGATGGAAGCGCAGCGCGCCCGCGCCCGCGCCGCACAGAAGCGGACGGTGATCGAGCTCTCCGAAGTGGGGACGAAGGAGGCGACGAAGTTTGTGGGATACGATGCGCTCTCGACGGACGCCAAGGTCCTCGAAGTCCTGAGCTTGAAGGGCAAGACGGCCGTGGTGCTTGATTCGAGCGCGGCGTACGCCGAGATGGGCGGGCAGGTTGGGGACACGGGAGAGATCGCCCGCGGCGCCAGCTTCTGGCGGATTTCCAACACGCAGAAGACCGGCCACACGTGGCTGCATCTCCTCGATGCGGACGACGCTCCGGAGGTGGGGGCCCTGGTCGCGCTGCATGTCGATCCCGCGCGGCGCGCCGCGATCCAGCGCCACCACACGGCAACGCATCTTCTCCACTGGGCGCTGCACGAGGTCGTCTCGCACGAGGCGACGCAGAAAGGGTCGTTCGTCGGCCCCGACAAGCTGACATTTGACTTCAACAGCTCCGCCCTCACGGCATCCCAGGTACGCGACATCGAGCGGCTCGTCAACGAGCGCATCGTGGAAAATGCCTGCGTCTCGTGGACCGAAGCCCCCTACGCCGATGTCCGAGGGCGCGCGGACATCATGCAGTTCTTCGGCGACAAATACGGGGAGGTCGTGCGCGTGGTGCAGATCGGCGGAGCGGCGGGCTCGCTCGGCGGCTATTCGATGGAGCTCTGCGCCGGAACACACGCTCGGGCAACCGGCGAGGTCGGGCTCTTCCGCATCCTTGGCGAGGCTGCGATTGCCGCCGGCGTGCGCCGCATCGAGGCGATCGCCGGCCTAGAAGCCAGCGCACATGCGGCGCGCGACGCCGAACGCCTCGCGGCGATCGCCGCGCACCTGAACAGCCCGCTCGCGGAGATCGAAAAGAAAATGGATGCCCTCCTCGCCCGCCACAAGGAGCTGGAGAAATCTCTCAAGTCCGCGCGGGCCCGCGAGGCCGCCACGAGGGCAAAACAGCTCGCCGGCCGCGCCGAGACGATCGGAGGGATCCCCTTCCTCGCCGCGGATCTGGGGCCGGTTGACGGGGATTACCTCCAATCCGTGGCCGATGCGCTCAAGGGAAACTTCTCCGGCGCATGTCTGCTTGCGGGCACGGCCAACAACACGGTGGCGCTGGTCGCTTCCGTCTCCCCCGAGTTCACGTCGCGCGTGCAGGCCGGAAAGCTCATCCAGGCGGCCGCTCCGATCGTCGGAGGAAAAGGCGGAGGGAAACCGGATGCCGCCCGCGGCGGAGGAAAGGATCCTTCCAAGCTCGCGGAGGCCCTCGCTCACGCGCGGGCCCTCCTGCAATAAGATGGGAACGATCCCTTCGCCATCGTGAACTCCGCAGAAAACTCCCCGCCGGCACCCGCCGTCCACTCCGGGCGGGACTGGGAGGCCGCCTACCGGGCCAACGAAACCCCGTGGGACAAAGGCCGCGCCCACCCCGCGCTCGTCGCATGGCTTTCGGAAAACCGCCTGACCGGAAAAATCCTCGTGCCGGGATGCGGGTCGGGGCACGATGTCCGGGCGCTCTCTGCCGACCGGGGGGCTTTTGTCACCGGGCTCGATCTGGCGGCCGGCGCAAAAGCGGTTGCGGAAAGCTTCGCGCGCGCAGGCCATGAGGATTACCTCACGGGAGATTTTTTATCCGGCGCCGGGCTCCCCGCCGGATCGTTTGACGCGATTTTCGAGCACACCTGCTTCTGCGCGATCCCGCCCGCCCGGCGGCCGGACTACGCCCGCACGGTTTCCCTGCTTCTCAAGCCCGGCGGGTTGTTCCTGGCGATCTTTTACAGGAACCCGTCGCACGGCGGAGAAACCGCCCCGCCATTTGGCTGCACGATGGAAGAGGTGGACGCCCTGTTTGGTCAGGACTTCCTGCCTCTCGATGCAAGGGCAAACGTCCCGACATTCGAAGGGCGCGAAGGGCGCGAGGTTCTCCGGGTGATGAGCAGAAATGGAGCGTGACAAGGCGAGGCGGCGCAGGCTTTGCTCAAACCTATGAGCATCCTCACCGGCAAGACGGGCGTCGTTTTCGGCGTAGCCAACAAGCGCAGCATCGCCTGGGCGATTGCGAAGGCGTGGCACCAGGCCGGTGCCAGGCTGGCCTTTAACTACCAGGGCGAACGGCTTAAAGAAAACGTCGAGGAGCTCGTCGCCGAGTTCGGCCCGGAGACGCTTCTCCACCCGTGCGATGTTTCCAAGGATGACGAGATCGCGGCGTTTTTCCAGGAGGTTGCCGCCCGCGCTCCGAAGCTCGACCTGCTTCTCCATGCGGTCGCCTTCGCGCCGAAGGAGGCGCTCGAAGGCCGCTTCCTCGGGACCTCTCGCGAGGCGTTCCGCATCGCGCATGACATCAGCGCCTACTCGCTGGTGGCGCTTTCCCGCGCGGCGGTTCCCCTCATGTCCGGCGGCGGCAGCATCGTCGCGCTGTCGTATTACGGCGCGGTCAAGGTCGTCCCCCACTACAACGTGATGGGCGTCGCCAAGGCCTCGCTTGAAGCCTCGGCCCGGTACCTCGCCTACGACCTCGGCCCCCAAAAGATCCGCGTCAACTGCATCAGCGCCGGCCCCGTGCAGACGCTTGCCGCGCGCAGGATCTCCGGGTTCAGCACGATGATCAAGCACTACGAGGACCGCGCGCCGCTAGGGCGCAGCTGCACGACGGACGAACTTGGCCATACCGGGGTCTTCCTCGCCAGCGACGGGGCCTCCGGCATCACCGGGCAGGTGCTCTACGTCGACGGCGGCTACGAGATCATGGGCATGTGAAAAATGAGAGGAACACGGAGGGCTCCGCCCTGCCGGAGCCCGCATTCGTGGTGCCCCCGGCCCGGCTTGTTCCCGGCCAGGTCCATGTCTGGAGGTTTTCTCCTGCCGGCAGCGATGCCCTCCCGGATGCCGAGCGCAAGCGCGCGGGAGAATTTCAATCCGATCTGGCGCGGGCCGCATTCGCCGCCGGGCGCGCAGGGATCCGCCGCGCGGCCGCGATCTACACCGGGCTCAGCTCACGGGATCTTGTCATTTCGCAATCCCCCTCGGGGAAGCCGTTCTTCGAGGGCGTGGATCTCCATTTCAACCTGAGCCATTCCGGCGGGGTCATCGCCGCCGCATTCTCAGGCGATCCGGTCGGGCTCGACATCGAACCCCCGGGGCGGCAGCGCGATTTTCACGGGATCGCACGCCGGTTTTTTCATCCCGATGAGGCCGAGGGCATTTCTTGCGAACGGGATTTCCTTGATCTCTGGACGGCAAAAGAGGCGGTGCTGAAGCTGGCGGGATGCGGGCTGGCGGGCGGGCTGGAGCGGGTGCGGGCGGACGCTTCCGGCGCGGGGTGGCTTGATGGCCGCCGGGCCTGGCTCGAGAGGTTCCGCATCGGCGAGTGCGTCTGCGCGGCCGCCTCATTTCAGGAGTTCAAGGTAAAAGGCTGGTTTGAAATCTAAAACCTGCTAGGATTCTCTCCTCCATGTCATTTCAAAACCTTGGCCTCTCCGAGACCGTGCTCCACGGCGCCCAGCGGATGGGGTATTCCGAACCGACCCCGATCCAGCTCCGTGCGATCCCGGTGATCCTTTCCGGCCGCGACCTAATTGCCTCCGCGCAGACCGGGACAGGCAAGACCGCCGCCTTCGCTCTGCCCGTGCTCTGCAAGCTCGACCACCCGGAGTCTAAGATCCGCTGCCTCGTCCTCGAGCCGACCCGCGAGCTCGCGATGCAGGTCGAGACCGCGTTCCGCGACTACATGCGGTTCATGCACACCGAGGTCACGCTCATCCACGGCGGCGTCGGCTATGGCAAACAAAAGGACGATCTCGCCCGGAAGGTTGATGTCGTGGTCGCCACGCCCGGACGCCTTCTCGACCACATGCAGCAGGGCGCGGTGGATCTCACCGGCCTCGAGTTTTTGATCCTCGACGAGGTCGATCGCATGCTCGACATGGGGTTTCTTCCCGATGTCCGCCGGATCGTCGAGCAGTGCCCGAAAGCCCGGCAGACGCTGCTTTTTTCAGCCACGATCCCGGAGGAGATCGGGCGGCTGGCATCCTGGTGCCTCAAGGATCCTGAAAAGATCGAGATCGGATCCCACCACACGCCGGCCGAGACGGTCAACCACGCGCTCTACCCGGTCGCCGTCGCGCAGAAATTCGAGCTCCTCCTCGCGCTCCTCGCCCGCACAAACTTCGATAGCGTCCTGATTTTTTCCCGGACAAAAGACGGTGCCGACCGGATCTCGCGGGAGCTGAAAAAGAACAACCATTCGGTGGTGGCGCTTCACTCGAACCGCACCCAGACCGAGCGCGTCGAGGCGCTCGAGGGGTTCAAGGCCGGCCGCTACGAGGTGATGGTCGCGACCGACATCGCGGCGCGCGGGATTGATATCGCCGGCGTCAGCCACGTCGTGAACTACGATGTCCCCCAGCACCCGGAGGACTACGTCCACCGGATCGGACGCACCGGCCGCGCCCAGAACGTCGGCGATGCGTTCACGATCATGACCGCCGAGGAGCTCCCCCACATCAAAGACATCGAGCGCTTCATCGGCCAGTCGGTCCCGCGCCTCAAGCTCGACAACTTCAACTACGTCTATACCGCAATCTTCAACGAGGCCGAGGCGGCCGCCGCCCTCAAATCCGCAAAAGGTGTCCGCACGCACAAGGGGATGCGCTTCGGCTCCAAGCGCAGGAAATAGGGCAAGGAAAGAGGCGCCATTACCAAGCCTCATCTCTCCGAGCGCCATCTGCTGATCCTGCTGGCCTCCGTGCAGTTCACGCACATCATGGATTTCATGATCATGATGCCGCTCGGGCCGATGCTCATGCGCCAGCTTTCGATATCGGCGGCGCAGTTCAGCCTGCTCATCGCGGCCTACACGATGTCGGCTGGAGTCATCGGGCTGCTCGTCGCGCCGTTCATTGACCGTTTCGACCGGCGAAGAGTTTTGGTGGTTTCCTATGTCGGGTTCATCGTCGGGACATATTGCTGCGCCACGGCGGAATCCGTTGGCGGGCTGGTTGTGGCGAGGGCGGTCTGCGGCGCGTTTGGCGGGGTTTCCAACGCGACCATCCTGGCCATCGTGGGCGACATTGTGCCCGCACACCGCCGGGGTGCGGCGATGGGAATCATCATGACCTCGTTCTCCGCTGCGGCTGCGTTCGGCGTGCCGTTCGGGTTGTTTCTCGCGCAGAGGTTCCGTTGGGAGACCCCATTTTTTTTCCTGGTCGGCATCGCCTTGGTGGTCGAGGCGCTCCTGCTGGCTCTCCTCCCCCACGTGCGAGGCCACCTGCTGGACGGCCCGCCGGAATCATGGAAAAACTTTGTTGCGATGCTTTCGGATGGGAATGCCTGGCGGGCTCTTCTGCTGGTGGTGTCGCTGGTGTTCGGGCACTTCACGATCATCCCGTTTCTTTCGCCCCATCTCGTCTTCAACCTCAAGCTTCCGGAAAGCTGCCTCGCGCTGGTTTATGTTTTGGGCGGATTGCTGACGATCGTCAGCGCCCCCTACATCGGGCGGCTTTCGGACCGGCTCGGGCGGGCCAGGGTCTTCTCCGTGGTCGTCGTCGCCGCGATGGCTGTCATTCTCTTGCTGACTCACGCCGGCCCGATGCCGGTCGCGGGAACGCTCGCCCTCACCGGACTGTTTTTTATTTTTTCGGGCGGGCGGCATGTGCCGGCGCAGGCCGTGCTGGCCTCCGCCGTCCCTTCATCGCGCCGGGGAGCCTTCATGAGCCTCACCGCCTGCGCCCGCGATTTCTGCACCGGCCTGGCGGCGATCATGGCTGGCCGCGTGGTGATGAGGACCCCCGATGCCCTCCTGCACGTCGGCTGGCTTGGCTGCCTGGCGGCTGGCGTCAGCCTCCTGAGCATCTGGCTGATCCGGCAGGTGAAAGCGGTCCACGAGCCGGCCCCGTCCGCCAACCAGGCCGGCGTCCCGATGGGCGTCACGGCCGAGGGGTGATTTTTCCGGCCTCGCGCCGCCCGCATCAAATTCCTCCCACGATCGGGTACCAGTCTGGACGTTTCGGGTCCTGGTGGAAGCGGGCATAATAATCGCCGCGCTTCTCAAACTCGCGCTCGTACTTATCCATTTTTTCTGGGTCGAGCTCCACTCCAAGCCCCGGTCCGGTCGGAACCCTGATGCTGCCGTTCTCGTATCTCATCAGCCCCATCGTCGTGATGTCGTCGGTCAGGTAATGGTAGTGCGCGTCACCGGCGAATGTCATCTCGGGGATGGTGGAGGCGGTGTGCAGCATGGCCGCCAGCTCGATGCCAAATTCCGCGCCGCTGTGCATGGCGACGCCAAGGTTGAAGGTCCGGCAGATGGCTGCGAGATCCTTGACTCCGCGCGGGCCCTCCCAGTAATGGATGTCGGTCAGGACGATGTCCACGGAGCCCAGCTTGACGGCCGGAGCCAGGTCGTCGAAGCGCGCGGGATACATGTTCGAGGCGATGGGGATGCGCACCTGCGCGCGCACCGCCGCATTGCCGTTGAGCCCCCAGGAGGGGTCCTCGAAATACTCGGGGGCAACCGGCTCGAGCCGGCGCCCGATGCGCACGGCCGTCGGGACCGACCAAACTCCATTGGGATCGATGCGGAGGCCGAACTTCGGCCCGAGGCGCTCGCGGCAAAGCTCGAGCACCCTGGCCTCCTCGTCGGGCTCCATGACCCCGGCCTTGAGCTTCATCGAGCTGACGCCGAGAGTCTCGTGCAGCTCCTCGCACCAGCCGGCAAGGTCTTCGGCGCAGGTATCGTCTTTTCCGTCCGGGCGGTCGTAGCGCCAGAACAGGTAGGCGATCATCGGGATCCGATCCCTGACGCTGCCGCCAAGCAGATCGCTCAGCGACCGGTTCATGGCCTTGCCCTGGATATCGAGACAGGCCATTTCAATCGCCGCATAGAGGCGGGCGTTCGACATGTAATAGATGCTCCGAAGCACCTTGAGCTTGATCGTTTCCAGATGGAAGGGGTCAAGGCCAACAATGCGCGGCTTCAGCTTGAGCAGCGCGCCGCGCTGGTCGCCGCCGCCGACTTCCCCGAGGCCGACAATCCCCTCATCGGTGATCAGCTCAAGGATCGTGCGGAGGAAATATCCGGGGTGGACGCCCGTGTTATGGCGAAGCTGGCAGGTCAGGGGGATAGCGACGGTGCGGGCGCGAAGATCAATGATTTTCATAGGTGGCAGATCGGAAGGTGCAAAGATTTTCCAGAAAAAGCAATTCCTATTTGACAATATATTTATCGCATGCGAATCTCGCTACGAAATGATCACGGCGCATACCATCCCGGCTCTGCACAAGAGCGTGGCCCTGTTGCAGGCGGTGGCGGACGGGCACACGGGGTCGGTCAAGGACCTGTCGGGCGCGCTGGGCATCCCCATGGCCACATGCTACCGGATCGTCAGAACCTTCCTTCACTACCATTGGCTGCGCGAGGACGGGCGGGGCGGATATCGCATCGCCTTCGGCCTGGCGCACCTGGCGCGATCCTATGCCGGATTTGAGCTCTGCCTCAGCCTGCTGGAAAATCCCCTGCGCGAGCTCGCCGGATCGCTGGGGCTTTCCGCAAAAATCACCGTGCGGGAAGGGCACCAGGCCGTCACGGCACTGCGCGCCGAACCCCCGGCCCCCAATGTCATCACCTCGACGGTTGGCGCGGGATTTTCCCTTGCCATCGGCTCCGCCGCCGCCGTGCTGCTGGCCGGGCTGCCGGACGACGAAATCGAGCGCGTTTTGAAAACCGCTCCGCAGGAATGCTGGCAGCGGCAGGCTCCCGCAGATGTCTGGCGCCGCGTGAAGGATGCCCGCAGGGAGGGGGTGTGCCGCGAGCTGGGCCAATTCCACCCGTCCATCTATGCGATCTCCGCGCCCGTCCACCTGTCCAAAACGGAAATCGTTGCTCTGACATTCGTTGGCTGGCCGGATGATTTTGAAGGGGCGAAGCTGGCCGCCTTGGAAAAGGCCCTCCGGTCTGCATCCAAGCGCTTCCACGATATTCTCGGCACCAGAACCATCCTGGCTGCCTCCACAAAACAACACTCTCATGCAACCGAAAAATCTCTTTGATCTCCAGGGCCGCACGGCATTCATCACTGGCTCCTCACGAGGCATCGGCCGCGCGATTGCGCTCGAGCTCGCCCGGGCGGGCGCCAGCGTGGTCGCCCATGGAGTCCGCCGCGGCAAAGATGCCGAAAGCCTGCTGCAGGAGCTCGAGGCGGCCGGGACCCACGCCTGGTTTGCCGAGGGCGACCTGTGCCTCCCCGGAGGAGGAAAGGCGGTGGCGGATGAGGCTATCCGGGCAGCCGGTCACATCGACATCGCCATCCTCAATGCGTCGGTCCAGATCCGAGCCCCCTGGCTGGAGATCACCCAGGAGGACTGCCGCGTGCAGATCCAAGCCAATTTCCAGGCATCGCTGGAAATCCTTCAGGTGCTCGCCCCGCCGATGCAAATGAAGAAATGGGGCCGCATCGTCACGGTCGGAAGCGTGCAGGAGCTCAAGCCTCACCCTCAGATGCTCGTGTATGCGGCGTCCAAAGCCGCCCAGAGCAGCCTGGTTTTAAATCTGTCCCGCCAGCTTGCGCCCGAAGGCATCACGGTGAACAACCTCGCTCCCGGCGTGATCTGCACGGATCGGAACGTCGAGGCGCTGGGCGACGAGGCCTATGCCGAGAAGGTGCGCCAGGCGATTCCTGCCGGGTTTTTCGGGGAGCCGTGCGATTGCGCCGGGCTGGCCCTGCTGCTGTGCTCCGAGGCCGGGAGATACATGACCGGACAAAACATTGCCGTGGACGGAGGCATGGGCCTCTAGCCCGGAAGCTCCACAATGAAAAGGCCGCTCTCACCAGCCGAAGCCCTGCGCGGCCCACGCCGCCGCCCTGCGATCGATCCGGGGCCGGGAAACCAATCTCATGTCAATTGATACCTACAAAAAAGAGGTCGGGATGATGAATCTCGAAAAACTGATCGAAACCCGCGAGCGCGTATCGGCCGAGCCGTTTTCCATTCCGACCAAGGAGCTGCTTGGGCGGTTCGAGCAGCTCTACACCGGGGCAGTCAATGATGTGCTCCGGGAATTCTGCCTTCTGGATCAGGCGCTCCCCGGCCACATCCTCCCGCTGCGGGAATACCGGACCGTGGCAGGGCTCGCCTTCACCGTGAAGAGCGCGCCGAATGTGAAGATCAGCGGGGAAATGGAATTTCGAACTACCATGCTCGGCGAGCTGCATGAGGATTCCTTTGTCGTCTGGGACACGAGCCGGGATGAAAAGGCCACCCTCTGGGGAGGGGTGATGACCGCGACCGCCAAGGGCCTCGGGGTGAAGGCCGCCTGCATCGATGGGGGAATCCGCGACACCCATCAGATCCTGGAAAAGGACTTCCCGGTGTTTTATAAATACCGGATTTCCAACGGAAGCCTCGGGCGCTGCCTGATCACCCACTACCAGATCCCGATCAAGATCGGCGACACGACCATCAGGCCCGGCGATGTCGTGCTCGGAGATATCGATGGCGTCCTTGTGGTGCCCCGCGATATCGCCTGCGACGTCCTCCTCCGCTCCGAGGAAATCAAAGCCAACGAAAAAAAGATTTTCGGATGGGTGGCGGAAGGCCAGAGCATCCACCAAATCACCGAAAAGGGCGGCTACTTCTAAGGAGCCGTGTAACTGCTCAGGAGGCATCCTGAGCAGTTACCGAGCCGCCAATAAAAATGTCATTTGCGGGTCGCGCCGGCGAAGAATAGGCTCCCTGCATGTCCGCACGTGCCATCGTATTGATTCTCGCCATGTTTTCCTTTTTCTCCCCGCGCTCCCATGCCATCGAAGTCGGCAACCCGGCCCCGATCCTCACCGCGACCGACCAGGAGGGGAAGGAGGTGCGATTCGGAGATGTGTATGCCAAGGGAATGACCCTCGTGTATTTTTATCCCAAGGCCGGCACTCCCGGTTGCACCGCCCAGGCGTGTTCGCTCCGGGATGCCTTCGCGAGCCTTCACGGCGAAGGCCTGCAGATTCTCGGGGTCAGCCGCGACACGCCGGATTCCCAGAAAAAGTTCCAGGAAAAAAACCGGATCCCCTTCACCCTCATCGCCGATGCGGACGGCCGGGTTGCCAAGGCATTCGGCGTCCCCAGCGTCTTGGGCCTCCCTCTGAGCAGCCGCCAGTCGTTCCTCATCAAAGACGGCAAGGTCGTGTGGGCAGCGCTCAGCGCCAAGACGGCCGAGCATGCCGCGGAAGTTCAGGCTGCGATGGACTCCCTGAAGTAGGGAGCCGATTCGGGTGGCTCCGCGACATGCGGCCCGGCCAGAATCGTCTTGTTCCTCAGGTGCTCGACCGCTGCACGATCAGCGAACATCCCGCAAGCGAGGCTCACAAGAAGTCACGAAGGCGCGAAGAAATCTCAGGACGTTATGGTAAGAGCCGATTCCTAGAATCCGAATTGATCATGCCGGGGAGTATCGTTCACAACTTCCCCAAGAGCTTCAGGACAGCAAGCACTCCGACGATCACGCCCGGAGGCGACATGCTTCGGCCCATGCAATCGGCGGGTGCAGGACAAATTTCCGATGATTCCAGAGAGATGATTGCTCCGAGAATTGTTCGAAGCCACAACGTGGCTGCATCTTGGAGCCCAGGGTTGCGAAGCTACCCTGGGTATA
>JBAXXX010000037.1:0-35664 GCA_037127695.1 Verrucomicrobiia bacterium
CCGCCTCCCCTACGTGGCTTCTGGGACTTCAATGGGTGAGATCAGGATCTCTGAGGTTGTGCCTGCGGTCGCGCCGAGGTCCAAAAAGCTCACCTTCTGGTTGGTGTCGAATGTCCATGTGCCGGCGCCGGTGCGCGCGAGCGTGCTGTGCACGCTCGCACCCAAGGCAAAGACAAGCGCCGTATTATCGAGCGCGCCGCTGCCCATTGTCAGATTGTTGTTCAGGGTCAGCGTGCCCGACGCTGCGCCTGCCCCGGCCAGCAGGCTCCCGCCGTCCTGCACTGTCACCGCGCCGTTTATTGTGCCCGTGCCGCCCAGAACCGCTCCGCTGGATACCGTGGCGGCGCTGGCGGCGCTGCCGCTGATGATCAGGCCTCCTGCCGTGACATAGGTTCCCCCGCTGTAGGTATTTGCTGCGTTGAGCTGGAGCGTGCCGGCCCCATTCTTTGTCACCGAGTTTGTGCCGGTGCCATTTGCGATGACCCCGGAGATGATGCCGTCCACAGCAGCCGAGCCGTTCAGCGCGGTGATCGTGCGGTTCCCGCCCAGGTTGATGGCGTTTTGGAAATCCACCGTTCCTGCGACGTTTGGCGAGCCGAGGATAAGCGCGCCGCCTGCGCTTGAAAAGAAGCTGGATGTTCCCCAGGTGAGAGCTGCGCCTGCAGCGCCGAGGTTGACGATGGACGTGCCGCTCACCGAGGCGAAGCCTGCATTGCCGGTGCCAGATCCGCCCAGTTGAATCTGCCCTGCTCCGGTGCCGGTGCTGCGGGTGAAGTTTCCATTTCCGGCACCGAGCTCGATCACGGCGTTTTCTCCGGCGGCATAAGCCTGTTCCGCCACCACCAGCTTGGCCGTGCTCAACACATTCGTATTGTCCAGGCGGAGGTATCCCGCATTGACCGTCGTGGTCCCGTTGTAGGTATTGGCGCTTCCGGACAAGACCAGCAGCCCCGAGCCGGACTTGTTGATCTGGGTGGTTCCATTGGCTCCGACGTTCGTCAGGTTTCCGGAAATGATCGTGGTGCCGGAGCCCGAAAACTCCAGCGTGCCGGTCAGCGCAGAAGCAGGGTTCGCGCTGAACGCTTGCACCGTGCCGCTCATGGTGACGTTGGCCGAGGCGTTGTTGATGAAATAGTAGATTTGCCCGCTGGTCTGTGAGCCCATGACCGTCCCTGTAAACGTGATGGCTTGGTCGCCGGAGATCTGGCCGCCTGACGTTGACCCGAGGCTGACTGTATTGCTCAGCGTCGCCGCCCGCCCGCGGGCAGCAAGGGTGCCGCCGGCAAGGGAGAATGTTCCGGTTCCCAGGGCGTTGCTTTGCATCGCGTCTGAATCTTTTGCCAGGACCAATGTGCCGGCGGTGAGCCCCATGCCGACCGTGTAGCCGCTGTTGTCGCCCAGCCCCGTCAGGGCGAGGACTCCGAGCCCTTCTTTGTAGAAGGAATTGACCGTGCCAGAAATCGCTCCCGCGATCTGCATGTCATCGGCGTTGACCGATCCCTTGTCCACGGAAAGGTTTCGATTTTGCGTCACGTTGCTGAAGGCTCCGTTGACGACCAGCAGGCCATCGCCGGCTTTGCTCAAGGCTCCGGATTTGCTGAAAGCCGAATTGATGGTGAGCGTGCTGTTGGAATTGATGTAGAAATAGGCGGCGTTGACGCTCGTCGTGATCCCGCTGCCGCCCGTGCTGTTGATGCTATAGTTGTAGCCGCCGTCGAGGATGACGCCGCTCGCTCCGTTTGATGGTAAGTTGAGGGTGTAGCTGCCGAGCGAAAGCGATTGCCCCGCCCCCGTCGCCGTGATGCGGAGGGCACTGACGGATTTTGTGCCGTTGAGCGTGATGGAGCCCGAGGCATCGACGCTCTCAGTCCCTGCGGTCGCCGCGTTGAGGTTGGTGGTCGTCCAGGTGGTGAGCCCCTTCACGCCGAGCGCGCCCCCGTTGTCCACGGTGGAGTCGTAGGTGGCAAACGTTGCGCTGCCGCCAACGCTCTCATCTTTGACGATTCCGTAGCGGAGCACCCCGTTGGTGAGCGTGGGAGCGGTGGTGAAGATCACTCGGCTTCCGGTAGCGCCAGCAGCACCCAGCGTGCCTCCGGTCGGCACAAGAAACTGCATGGAGCTGAGGTTGTCGGTGTTGGTGTTCACTCCCCCGTTGACTTGGAGCGAGGCGAATGTCACTTGGGCGGTCTGTCCTGCGCCGCTGGCCACGCGGATGCGCGTGGCGGCATTGCTCACGTTCAGGATGCCGAGGGTCTCGCTGGATGCGGCGGAGGCATTGCCGAGGAATTCGAAAAGCCCGCGCTGGCTGAACGTGAGCTTGTTGGTCGCGGTATCGGCGATACGGTTCGCATTGTTGGTGCCGGTATTATCAAGAATGAGTGCCGTGCCCGACGTGTCGGTGTATAGCCCGGACTTATAGAGAAATGAGGCACCGAGGGAGATCGTGCTTGTCGCGTTTGAAAGGACGAAATTTCCGCCGCCGGAGAGGATCACGGCTCCGGCTTGAATCGTCTCCGTGGTGGTCGCTGTGTTTGTTGTGTAGGTATTGGTAAACGTGAGGTTGGAAGTATTATATTTCCACAGCCCCCAAGCTCCTGCAGTGCTGCTGACCGCGCCATTCAGCGTGATCCCTCCGGTGCCGGTGCCGGTAAACAGCAAGGGGTAGCCCATAGCGATGGAGTTGTTGACGGAAAACGTGCCGGATCCCATTTGCACAAATCCCCCCGAGTTGGCGCCGGCCAACGCGCCCATCGTTAATACCTCGCTTGCGGTGGGAGAGAGCGTGTAGTTGCCTCCATAGAGATACATCAGCCGTATCGAGGTCGCCGCCGACAAGTTCAGGGTGCTGTTTGCCCCCGTGCTATTGAACATCACGTCCGTGCTCGTGCTGTTTGGGATCGCATTGAGCGACCAGTTGGCGGCCGTGTTCCAGTTGCCGCTGGCGGCTCCGGTCCAAGTCGTCACCTGCGCTTGGGCCGATATGCCGATTGCGATGCAACAGAGAAAGAGGGGGAGCTTCTTCATGTTGATACTTGGGTTAAACGAAACTAGACCAGTGTGACGCTCGACCTGTTTCAACAAAAAGCAAGTTTTTCCTAAAACTTTGCGCGGCGACCTAGCCCGCGAAAAACCATCTGGGGCGGGCAACATTTTGAGGGCGCCGGTGGCCGGGATTTTGTGTGGATCAGGCTTTTGCCGCCTGGAGGCCGAGCAGGCAGATGCCGGTTGCTGCATAGGCTGCGGCGAAATCCGGGGCGGCCATCCAGCCGAAGACCGGCACGACACCCGCCGAGGTGATGGCGAACGCGTGGATCAGGCCGGCCGCCGAGAGGGCAGCGCAGAGAAAGCAGGTCGCGGCGGCGGCAGGAAATTTTCTATCGATGGCAAATGCCACGATGGCAGCGAACGCCATGCTGGTGATCAGGAAACCCTGGTTCAAGGCGAGGACCCCGCGGAGGAAGAGGTCGCTTCCAAAGTTTGGCAGGGCCTTTTCCAGCGGGGTTCCTGCCGCGCGCAAGGTGGTCTCGATGAGAAGCCATGCCCAGGCTGCGAGCGCGGGGAGGAGGCCGGCGGCGACCGCCAGCGCGTGTTCCCGAGGGGTCTCTTGGAATGCCTGCGCTGTCATGACGAGGCCGATCCAGATCAGGATCCCGAGCGTTGCCTCCAGCGGCACGACGTGGAGGACGCCGGTGACCGCCCCGAAGCAGCACAGGGCGCTGATCACGATGCCGTTGAGCGTCGAGTAGCCGATCCTTGCCCCCATGGCTTTCCAGCCCGGGTGGCCGATGTAGAGGGTGGTGGGGAACGCGCTTCCAAAAAATGCGGCGACGACGCTGCCCGCGCCGTTCATGGCGAGCGAAGGCAGGGTTTCGTAGCGGTCCCCGGCCGCCTCCGCGCTCTCCAGCGTCTGGAGGGATCCTAGGACGTTGAAGATGGCCATCGGGATGATGACGGTGAGGTAGCTCCAGAGCCCCCCGCTCGAAAGCATGGCCCGCCAGGCTGTCGAGTCGGGATGCGGGAGATGAAGCCCGAAGGGGATCGGCTCCGCCGGGGTTGTGAACGACGGCAGGCCCGCCCACCTCAGCGCCCACGCGATCAGGACGCCGAGCAGGATCGCGAGCAGGCCCGCAGGGATCCCGAAGGGCAGGCGCAGGCGGGCCGCATACGCGATCACGATCAAAAACATCGGGAGGATGGCGATGGCTGGCGAGGCGAAGATCTGGAATGCGAACCCCATCGAAATGAATGTCAGCGCCACGCCTGCCAACGCGGAAAGCAGCGCTGCCCGAGGGGCGCTCCGGCGCAGAGGGTCCACGCAAAATGCCGCCGCCAGCTCAAATAGCCCGCTCAGCAGGCACGCAAAAACGCCCGCCTCCCAAACTTTGAGCGGATCCCTGGTCGCCTGCCAGACCGGGGCCATGATGAAAAACAGAAACGCAATCAGGCTCACCGTGTTGATCCCGTATGGCAGGGCGGTGACATCGTTGCGTCCGGTCCGGCGCGCCAGCCGACAGGCCTGCCAGGAATAAAAAAGGTTGCCGGCAATGATCGAGAGCGCTGCCCCGGGAAGGATCACCCCGGCCACCATCGCGATCGGGATCCCGCACACCAGCGGGCAAAGGGTCGCGATCAGCAGCAGCTGAAGAAGATTGTCAATAAATAGCCCGACGAACCCGTCCCAATCCCCTTTCACAAACCATCTCGCATTCATACCGGCGGATCATCCGGAATTTCCGCCGCCGATCAAGCCGAAGAAACGGTTTTTTCCTCTTTCCCAACGCGGAGCAATTCTTTTGACCAGTGGGGGCGAATGGCTTAAATCGCTGGGCAGCCAATTCACCATGCCAAAGCAACCCACCATCATTTATACTCAGACCGACGAGGCGCCGGCGCTCGCGACATTCTCATTGCTTCCGATCATCCAGGGGTTCACGAAGCATGCGGGGGTCTCGGTGGAAATCCGCGACATCTCGCTTGCCGGGCGGATCATCGCCAGCTTCCCGGGCCGGCTGACCGACGGGCAGAAGATGGGGGACGCGCTCGCCGAGCTCGGCGCGCTGACCCTCGACCCGGCCGCCAACATCATCAAGCTCCCGAATGTCAGCGCCTCGGTCCCGCAGCTGAAAGCCGCGATCTCCGAGCTGCAAAGCCAAGGCTACAATCTCCCCGACTATCCCGAATCGCCGAAGACCGATGCCGAGAGGGAGATCCAGGCCCGATACGACAGGATCAAAGGCAGCGCGGTGAACCCGGTCCTCCGCGAGGGGAACTCCGACAGGCGCGCGCCGAAAGCCGTCAAGGATTACGCGCGGAAGCACCCGCACTCGATGGGAAAATGGTCGCCCGATTCCAAAACCCGCGTCAGCACGATGGGGAAGAAAGATTTTTTTGCGAATGAGAAGTCGGTGACGATTCCAGAGGCGACGAGCGTGCGGATCGAGTTTGTGGCGTCCGGCGGCGCGGCCAAGGTTTTGAAGGCGGCGACTCCCCTCCAGGCGGGCGAGATCCTTGACGCCACGGTGATGAGCAAGAAGGCGCTCGTGACGTTCCTGGGCGAGCAGATCGCAGCAGCGAAGGCCGAGGGCGTGCTTTTCTCCGTCCATCTTAAGGCGACGATGATGAAGGTTTCCGACCCGATCATCTTCGGGCATGCCGTGAAAGTTTTTTTTAAGGATCTGATCTCCAAGCACGCCGGGATCATTCAGGAGCTCGGGGTGGACTTCAACAACGGCTTGGGAGAGCTGCTTGGCAAGATCCAAGGGCTTCCGGCCGACAAGCGTGCGGAGATCGAGGCGGATGTCCAGGCCGCATACGCCAGCGGCCCGGCCATCGCGATGGTCAACTCAGACAAGGGGATCACAAACCTCCACGTCCCCAGCGATACCATCGTGGACGCCTCGATGCCTGCGATGATCCGCACCTCGGGGCAGATGTGGAATGCCGATGGCAACCCGCAGGATACGCTCGCGGTCATTCCCGACAGCAGCTACGCGGGCGTCTATCAAACCGCCATCGAGTTCTGCAAAGCCCACGGCGCGCTCGACCCGCGCACGATCGGCTCGGTTTCGAACGTCGGGCTCATGGCCCAGGCAGCCGAGGAATACGGCTCGCATAACAAAACTTTTGAGATCCCCGGAGCCGGCAAGGTCCGGGTGGTGGACGACTCGGGGAAAGTCCTCTTCGAGCACGATGTCGAGGTGGGCGACATCTGGCGCGCGTGCCAGGCGAAGGACGCCCCGGTGCAGGACTGGGTGAAGCTGGCCGTCAGCCGCGCCCGAGCGACCGGCTCGCCCGCCGTTTTCTGGCTCGACGAGAAGCGCGCCCACGACGCTCAGATCATCGCCAAGGTGAAGGCCTGCCTCAAGAACCACGAAGGGCTCGACATCCGCATCCTCCCGCCAGCAGAGGCCTGCCAGCTCAGCCTCGAGCGCATGAAGGACGGCCTGGACACGATTTCTGTCACGGGGAACGTCCTGCGCGACTACCTCACCGACCTTTTCCCGATCCTCGAGCTCGGCACGAGCGCGAAGATGCTCTCTATCGTTCCCCTGATGGCTGGCGGCGGGCTCTTCGAGACGGGAGCCGGCGGCTCGGCTCCGAAGCACGTCCAGCAGTTTGTGAAGGAAAACTACCTGCGGTGGGACAGCCTCGGCGAGTTCCTTGCGCTGGCGGTCTCGCTTGAATTCCTAGGCACCTCGCTCCCGAAGGCCAAAACCCTTGCGACCACGCTCGACGAGGCGACCGGACGTTTTCTAGAAAACGATAAGTCGCCGACCCGCAAAGTCGGCGGCATTGACAACCGTGGAAGCCACTTCTACCTAGCCCTCTACTGGGCGGAAGCCCTCGCCGCACAAGGTGGTGATGCCGAGCTGAAAGCCATCTTCGCCCCGATCGCGGAGCAGCTTGCCTCGAGCGAGCAGAAGATCGCAGCCGAGCTGCTCTCGGTCCAGGGCAAGCCGGTGGACATTGGCGGATACTACCATCCCGACGATGCCAAAGCCTCAGCCGCCATGCGCCCGAGCGCGACGCTCAACGCGATCATCGCGAAGCTCTGACCCTGCCGGTTTTTCGGCGGGGGCTACTCCGTGATGATGTCCTTGTAGCTCTTTCCGGCCGGGATCATCGGGAGCACGTGCTCCGTGTAGGGGGTCATCACGTCCAGGACGTAAGCCTCCTTGGAGTCGAGCAGTCGCTGGATGGCTGCGCGGAGATCCCGCTTGTGGAGGACGCGCTCGCAGGGGACGCCGAAGCCCTTGCAGAGCTGGACGTAATCCGGGTAGATCCGCTTGAGGTCTTTGGGGTCGCCGAGGAACGTATGGCCGCGGTTCCCCCCGTGGAAGCGATCCTCCCACTGCACGACCATGCCGAGGTGCTGGTTGTTCAGGATGATCGCCTTTGCCGCGATGCCCTCGATGTGGGCGGTGGCGAGCTCCTGGACGTTCATGAGGAACGATCCGTCGCCGTCAATATCGATGACCTCCTTGTCCGGCCGGGCGACCTTTGCCCCGATGGCCGCAGGGTAACCGAATCCCATCGTGCCGAGCCCTGCGGAGGTCACGAACGTGCGCGGCTTGGTGAAGTCGTAGAACTGCCCGGCCCACATCTGGTGCTGCCCGACGCCGGTGGTGATGATCGCGTCGCCCTTGGTGAGGTCGTAGAGCTCCCTGATGACATGCTGCGGCTGGATCGCGTCCGACGTGTCCTTGTAGGCCAGCGGGTGGGCGGCTTTCCAATGTGCGATCTGGCGGTGCCAATCGGAGAATCGTCCGGACCCCTTGGCCTGGCGTTTGAAGCCGGCCTGGTCGAGCATTTTGTTCAGGCGTCCGAGGGCGTATTTCAGATCGCTGAGAACCGGCAGGCGCACGAGCTTGTTCTTGTTGATCTCCGAGTTGTCAATATCGATGTGGACGATCGTCCCGTGCGAGCAGAAGGTCTCCACTTTCCCAGTCACCCGGTCGTCAAACCGCACCCCGATGGCCAGGAGGAGATCCGCCTCGTTCACGGCGTTGTTGGCGTAGACGGTTCCGTGCATGCCGAGCCATTTGAGCGAGAGCGGATGGGTCTCCGGGAATCCGCCGATCCCCATGAGCGTTGTCGCCACCGGGATCTGCAGGCGCTCGGCGAACTCCAGCAGCTCGGAGGAAGCCCCGCCCGAGATCACTCCGCCGCCGCAATAGATCATCGGCTTCCTGGCGTCCCCGAGAAGCAGGGCGAGGACGTCTTGAAGGGTCGAGTCGGAGGCCTGCCTGTCCGGCTGGTAGCCGCGGAGGCTCACGCTTTTCGGGAAGACCGGCTGCGCGGTCTGGATCTGGATGTTCTTTGGGATATCGATCAGCACGGGGCCCGGGCGCCCCGACTGGGCGATGTGGAACGCCTCTTTCACGATGCGCGGGAGCTCGTTGATATCCCACACGAGGTAGCTGTGCTTCACCATCGGCAGGGTCATGCCGAACACGTCGGTCTCCTGAAATGCGCCGCGCCCGATCATGGCCTGCGGCACCTGGCCGGTAATCGCAATGAGCGGAATGGAATCCATGAAAGCGTCGGCGATCCCGGTCACAAGGTTTGTCGCGCCAGGGCCCGAAGTCGCCATGCAGACACCCGCCTTTCCGGTCACCCTGGCATAGCCCTCGGCCGCAAATGCGCCGCCCTGCTCGTGGCGCGGCAGGATCGTGCGGATCTTTTTCGTTTTTGTCAGCGCCTGGTGCAGCGGCATCGAGCAGCCGCCCGGATAGGCAAAAATGACGTCCACCCCCTCGCGCTCAAGGCATGCGACGAGGATCTCGGCCCCGTTCATCACTTTTCCGCGCTCGGGCGCAGGCTTCGCTGACGGCTTCGTGGGTCGTTTGGCTTTCATTGTGATGTTTCCTGGCTACGGAAGCGATTTGTGAGCTCCGTCGCAGAATGGGGCACCGGCCGTCCTCTTGCACTGGCAGAGCCATGCGGGGCCGGACTTTTCTGCGGTGAACTTCATCGGGGAAAGCTCCTTCCCCTTGTGGGCGCCGTCACAAAACGGCTGGGTTGCGGAGTGCCCGCAGGTGCAGAACCAATAATCTTTCCCGGCTTCAAGATCTACCTTGACCGGGCACTTCGCTGCGATGTGTGAGCTCATCCGCACACTATCGCCGGATTTTTCGGGAAACCAATCTCAAAATCATCGCGCACGCCTGCGGAAGGCGCTTGCGGCCAGTCCCCGATTGGCTCTTTGACGGCTCTTAAAGCGAGAAATCGCCCATGTATAGCGGGAGGCTGAGCCCGGAAAACTGGCGTCCGGCCGCGACCAGGTCATCGGCCATCAGCGCGTATCTTTTCGCGAACCCGGCCAGGCGGGCGTTGGTGAGCGGCGGGCTGCCGGCCTCGACCATCTCCATGCGGGTACGGGCGAGCCAATCGCTCAAATTCTGCACGGCCAGCCGGATCCCGGCCTCGTCAACCCGGACGTCTGCGCCATTGGAAAACCCGCTCTGCAGGGCAGCCAGGCCATCAGCAAGGAGGGCCTCGATGCGAGCGATGGCCGCCCGCCCGTCCGCCGCCTGCGGCACCGGAAACCTATCCAGCGTGACGGAAAAATTTCCTCCGAGCCGGGCGAGGGTTTTCATGAGGTCGCGGAGCTTTTCTTGTTCGCCCTCCGGGCAAATCGGCGCGGTCAGATGCCCGAGCCGGACGTCCACCTCGCCGGGAATCAGGGAGAGCCGGGTTTGGATCCAAGGCGGGGTCGGCTCGCGGGCGAGCAATCGCCGGCAGATGCCGATCATCGCGATGAACCGGTCGCGGGTTTCCCACTGCGGGAGCGATGGCCAGAGCAGGCGCTGGAAGATGGCGGAGACGACAAGCCCGAGCACGAGCCCGAAAAAAAGGTTTGCGACGGACTGGACGCTTACCGGTTCCTGCCCGTTTAACCCGAGGATCCCGACTGCCACGAGCATGCCGATCTGCATCGGGATCGTCATGCCACGGGTCGCAAACGACTGGTACCCCCAGACGAACAGCCAGCAAAAAATGATCACATTCATCACGGCATAGCTTGAAAGCATGGGCCTCGCGACAAGGATGCCCATGCTCAGGGCGGCGAGCGCCACGACGTTTAACGGGATCAGGTGGAACGCCCTCCTGTCTCCCTGTCCGCCCGGGCTCGCCGCATTCATCGCCGTAAACGCCCAACTGCCGAGGACGAACATGGGTCCGCCCGGCGGGTGCAGCCAGTTGTCGAGGATGAGCGCGGCCACCAGCGCGAGGCCGGATTTCACACCGGTCTTGATCCAGAACGGCGGCGGCCAAGGTGCCGCCGCCGACGGCGGGGACTTCTCGATCGCTCCATCCACAGCCGCATTGAGGACCTCATGGGCCCGCACGATCTGCGTGCGGATTTCATCGAGCCCCAGAACGTGAAGCCCTAGCACCATCGCCTGCGCGGCAGGAATCGCCCTCACCTGATCCCGTGCGCGCATGTCCAGAAACGCACCTTCCAAGGTTCCGAACGCACGATCCATCGCCTGCCGCGCCCGGGCCCTCGAAGCCTCGGACGATGCTGGGTCTTCCAAATCGGCGAGCGCGCCGGCGATCTCGGCATAAACCGCATCGACCTCCGCGCCAGCATGCTGCCGGTAAAGGGAGTCTGCCGGAATCTTCGCCCGCAGCGTCCCGATCGCGTAGGCAATCTTGCCGAGGCACCCGGTCAGCTCATAATAATAGATCAGCTTGCGCCGAAAATAGAGGCTCTCCCGCGCGCCGAACTCGAGCAGGGTCCGCAGCCCGGTGATCCTCGCAGGAAAATCCTCCGCGCGGACCTCTCCCGACGCCTGCCGGTCGTTCCGGATCCCGGGGGCATCCAGGAAGCATCCGCGGAGGTCGCCAAACAAGCCCCTCACACTTTCCAAAAATTCCACGCGCGCATACCGCGGCCAAAGCACGCTTTGCACGACAAGGGTGACGACAATCCCCACAAAAATCTCCTCGATCCGCGAGACCATGAACGTCCATGATGCCGCCGGATCGCCCATCCCGTTGCTCGCCACCACCATCGTCGTCATCCCGCAAAGGAGGAACGCATACGGGTAGCGGCTCTGCCCGAAAAGCGCCGTGCAGCCGCCGACAACCAGCCCGATCAACCCAAGAAAAAGAATCGGCTCCTGCTCGAGCGACCCGGTGAGCAAATACCCCAAAATCCCGCCGACAAGCGTTCCGATCAGCCGGAAAATCGACTTCTCGGAAATCGCTCCGACATACTGTGCAACCATCAGCACGAAGACCGTGAAGAGCGCCCACCCCGGGTTGTCGAGCCGGATCACGAGGGAAATATAGACCGCCAGCACTCCGGCAAATCCGAACTTCAGACCATACCTGACCGCCGGATCCCGCAAAAGATTTTTCGGCAGCCCCGGGAAATTTTCCGGGGCCGCCGCCAGGCGGGCAGAGTTTTGAACAGCAGTTTCCAAATTCCCCTCCCGTTCTACACGCCATCCTCCGGCTCATCAAGCCGGACAGAAGGCTCTCCACCTTTCAAGGCAGCCAGCAGGGATCGAGGTCGAGGGAATGTTGAGGCGCGCGGGGTGATCTGTTCGGGGGGGAGCTCCCCTTCCGACGAGGAACCCGTGCTGCTCGCCGATGTCATCCAGTATTGCTTCGAGTTTGAAAGAATCGTCTATTCTTTGAGCCTTTGAACCCACGCATGGGGGAATTTACAGTCAGGCTGTCGGTTTTTTTGTTGAGTCTGGCAGCCAATCGTCTAGCTTCCGCATTCCCGCAAGCTCCAGCTCGCAGCCGCCAGGGCGGTCAACGTCCCGGCGCGGGCCGGAAGGCAGGGAAACCAATATATCCGACAAATCCGACTATGTCCGCAAATCTGAATTCACCCAACCGCGCATTTCCGCTTGAACGCACTCGCAACATCGGCATCGCCGCGCACATCGATGCCGGCAAGACGACCCTCACCGAGCGCATCCTTTTCTATACCGGCATGATCCACAAGATCGGCGAGGTGCATGAGGGCACGACCGTCACCGACTGGATGGAGCAGGAGCGCGAGCGGGGGATCACGATCACCTCGGCGGCGACCACCTGCGCGTGGATGCAGCGCAAGGAGGAGGGCATCTATAAGGCCTACGAAGGGATCAAGATGCGGGTGAATATCATTGACACTCCCGGGCACGTGGACTTCACCGCCGAGGTCGAGCGCTCGCTCCGCGTTCTCGACGGGGCCATCGCCGTCTTCTGCGCCGTCGCCGGCGTGCAGCCGCAGTCGGAAACCGTCTGGCGCCAGGCCACGAAATACGGCGTCCCGCGCATCGCGTTTGTCAACAAGATGGACCGTACGGGAGCGGACTTCGACGCGGCGGTCCAGAGCATGCGCACGAAGCTCGGCGCAAATGCCTGGCCGATCCTCATCCCTCTCGGCAAGGAGGATTACCTCAAGGGCCAGATCGATGTCATCAACCATAAGGCGGTCATCTACCTCGACAACGACGACATGGGCTCGACCTACGAGATCCAGGATATCCCGCCCGAGCTGCAGGAGATGACGAAGAAGGCCTACGCAGATCTCGTCTCTCAGATGTGCGACCTCGATGAGGAGGTCGGCATGATGTTTCTCGAGGAGAAGCCGATCCCAATCGAAATCCTCAAGGCGGCGATCCGGCGCCAGACGATCGCAAACAGATTTGTTCCGGTCGTGGGCGGGTCGGCATTCAAAAATAAAGGCGTGCAATATCTGGTCGATGCCGTGCTGGACTACCTCCCCGGCCCCCTCGACATCCAGCCGGCCAAGGGGCTCAACCCCGATAACGTCTCGGAAACGATCGAGGTCTCCTCGGACGATAACGGCAACTTCTGCTCGCTCGCGTTCAAGCTCTGGAGCGATCCGTTCGTTGGAAAGCTCGTCTTCTTCCGGGTCTATTCCGGCAAACTTTCCAAGGGCGACACGGTTTATAACCCGCGGACCAACAAGCGCGAGCGCATCAGCCGCCTGATCCAGATCCAGGCGGACAAGCGGGAGGACATCGACACCTGCTACTCGGGCGATATCGCCGCGATCGTGGGCATCAAGAACATCACCACCGGAGACACGCTCTGCGACGAGGACCACACGATCCTTCTCGAGCCGCCGTCGTTCCCTGACCCGGTCATCTCGATGGCTGTCGAGCCGAAGACGAAGATCGACCAGGAAAAGATGGGCATCGCCCTCCAGCGGCTCGCCGAGGAAGACCCGACATTCCGGGTTTTCACGAACGAGGAAACCGGACAGACGATCATCGCGGGCATGGGCGAGCTTCACTTGGAAATCATCCGCGACCGCATGGTGCGCGAGTTTAAGGTCGAGGCAAACGCCGGCAAGCCCCAGATCGCCTACAAGGAAACGATCCTCGCGCCTGCGGACGGCGAGGGCAAGCTCGTCAAGCAGTCGGGCGGCCGGGGCCAATACGGCCACGTCGTCTGCCGGGTCACCCCCAATGAGCGGGGCAAGGGCATCACGATCGAAAACAAGGTCGTCGGGGGAACCATCCCGAAGGAGTTCATCCCGGCGGTCAACAAAGGCTTCCACGAGGCGGTGCTCAACGGCGTCGTCGCCGGCTACCCGGTCATTGACATCCATGTGGATATCATCGACGGAAGCTACCACGATGTGGACTCGAACGAGATGGCTTTCAAAATGGCTGCGATCTTCGCCCTCAAAGATGGATTGAAGAAGGCGAAGCCGATCCTCCTCGAGCCGATCATGAAGGTCGAAAATATCACCCCCGACGAGTATCAGGGCGACATCATGGGCGACCTCAACCGCCGCCGCGCGCGCATCATGGGCATGGAGACGAAGGGCAACCTCTGCACGATCAACGCCGAGGTTCCCCTGTCGGAAATGTTCGGCTACTCGACCGCCATCCGCTCGCTCTCAAAAGGCCGCTCGTCCTACTCGATGGAGCCCTCACACTTCGAGCAGGTTCCCGAGCAGGTCAAGGCGGCCATCCTCGACCAGAAGAGCTAATGCCTCACAATGAAAATGCCGCAGACCGGCGGTCTGCGGCATTTTTTCCTTTCCCGATCGGCAGCCTTGTCCGGAACAATGGCTTCCTGCCCCTTCTCATGGGTGCAAAGACCAGAGCAGCTAACAAATGCCAATCATGACCGAGGGAAATCAAAAACATCCGGGATGGGGGGCGTTTCGGAAATGGGGGGTGGTTGTTGCGGCTGTCGTGCTGGCCGTTCTGATATTGGGAGGGGTGAAGTATTTTCAGATCCGTGCGGCGATTGCCGGGCACATGTCGTTTTCGATGCCGCCGGAGTCGGTGACGACGGTGGTGGTTGCCTGGAAGAGCTGGCCAGGTGTGCTGACCGCCGTGGGGTCGCTGAAGCCGGTGAACGGGCTGGTGCTGAGGGCCGACCTGCCCGGGGATGTCGAGGCGATCGGTTTTGAGTCCGGGGCGCGGGTCAAGAAGGGGGATCTGCTGGTCCAGCAGGATGTGTCCGAGGAGCGGGCGCAGCTGCGGGCGGCGGAGGCGAGGCAGCGGCTGTCGGAGGGGAATCTCAAGCGGTTTCAGGGGCTCCTTGCCAAGCGGGTTTCCTCGCAGTCCGACTACGACCAGTCGTCGGCGGAATGCCTTGAGGCCCAGGCGAAGTGCGAGGAGATCCGGGCGGTGGTCGAGAAGAAGACGATCCGCGCGCCGTTCGACGGGGTGGCCGGGATCCGGATGGTCAATGTCGGCGAGTATCTTCAGCCGGGCGATTCGATCGTGCCGCTCCAATCGATGAGCCCGATCTACGTGAACTTCAGCCTGCCGCAGCAGAACCTCGCCGATGTCGAGGTCGGGAGCGTCGTGCGCCTGACCCTCTCGGGGACCGGAGGACGCGTGTTTGCCGGAAAGATCACTGCGGTGGACTCGGTCGTGAACGAGGCGACACGGAATTTTCTGGTCCAGGGGACGCTCGAGAATCCGGACGGCTTGCTGCGGCCCGGGATGTTTGCTGGCGTCGAGGTGGTTTTGCCTGCAGAGAAGCCGGTGCTCGCGATTCCGGCAACATCGGTCAGCTACGCGCCCTATGGGGATTCGGTGTTTGTGGTCGGGGAGATGAAGAGCGAGAAAACCGGCAAGCCTTTTTCCGGGGTGACCCAGCATTTTGTGAAGCTGGGCGAGGCGCGCGGGGACATGGTGGAGGTTCTTTCCGGGGTTGGTGTGGGCGACGAGGTCGTGACGTCCGGGGTCTTCAAGCTCCGCCCGAATGCGGCGGTTGCCGTCAATAACGAGGTCCGCCCGCCGGAGTCTCTGTCCCCCCAGCCGACGGATCAGTGAGCATCACGGACCTCTTCATCCGGCGTCCGGTCCTTGCGCTGGTCATCAACCTCCTGATCCTTCTCGGCGGCCTGGTGGCGATCAACGTGCTCACCGTGCGCCAGTACCCGCGCAGCGACGTGGCGGTGATCACGGTGAACACGGCCTACATCGGCGCGAACGCCGACCTCGTGCGAGGATACATCACGACACCGCTCGAGCGGGTCATCGCGAGCGCGGACGGGATCGACTTCATTGACTCCGTCAGCGCGCAGGGGATCAGCACGATCAAGCTGCACCTGAAGCTCAACTACGATGCGAACGCCGCGCTCACGCAGGTGCAGGCGAAAGTCGCCCAGGTCCGCAATGCGCTGCCGCCAGAGTCCGAGTCTCCGGTCATCGAGCTCGAGACCGCCGACAACGAGTTTGCCGCAATGTATATCGGGTTCTACTCGAACGAGCTCGACGAGAACCAGATCACCGATTACCTGACCCGGGTCGTCCAGCCGAAGCTCTCGGCGATCAGCGGGGTGCAGCGCGCGGACATTCTCGGCGACCGGACGTTCGCGATGCGGATCTGGCTCAAGCCCGACCGGATGGCCGCCCTGAACGTCTCCCCGACCGACGTCCGGGACGCCCTCCAGGCAAACAACTACCTCGCTGCGGTCGGGGCCACGAAAGGGTCGATGATCTCCGTGAACCTCGTGGCGAATACGAACCTGCGCACCCCCGAGGAATTCCGGCGCCTTGCGATCAAGCAGTCGGGGGGGACGATCGTCCGGCTCGGAGATATTTCAGATGTGGTGCTGGGCGCGGAGAACTACAGCGAGGAGGTGAGGTTCAGCGGGCAGACGGCGACGTTCATGGGGCTGTGGGTCCTGCCGACGGCCAACTCGCTGGATGTCGTCCGGGCGGTGCGCGAGGCCCTGCCGGGGATCGAGGCGGGGATGCCATCGGGCATGAAGATCGGCATCCCCTACGACTCGACGACCTACATCCACGATGCGATCCGGGAGGTCATCAAGACGCTTGTCGAGACCCTGGTGATCGTGATGCTGGTGATCTACCTCTTCATGGGCTCGTTCCGCGCGGTTCTCGTGCCGGTTGTGGCCATTCCGATCTCGCTGGTTGGGGCGGTCCTGCTGATGATGGCGCTGGGATTTACGATCAACCTGCTGACCCTTCTGGCGATCGTTCTTTCGGTCGGGCTGGTCGTGGATGACGCGATCGTGGTCGTGGAAAATGTCGAGCGGCACATGCAGCTCGGCGAGGGGCCGCTGCAGGCGGCGCTGCTCGGTGCGCGCGAGCTTGTCGGCCCGATCATCGCCATGACGATCACCCTCGCTGCGGTCTATACGCCGATCGGGATCCAGGGGGGGCTGACCGGCGCGCTTTTCCGGGAGTTCGCCTTCACGCTGGCCGGGGCGGTGATGGTTTCCGGCGTCGTCGCCCTGACGCTTTCGCCGATGATGTCGTCGCGGCTTCTCCGCCGCGGCGATGACGAGCGCGGGTTTGCTGGCTGGATCAACCGCCGGTTCGACTGGCTCAGAAACAAGTATTCTGCGGCGCTTGGAGCGATGCTTGCGAACCGGAGCGTCGTCCTTTTCGTCGCGGGATCCGTGATCTTTCTGATCCTGCCGTTCTGGATGTTCAGCATGAAGGAGCTGGCGCCGAAGGAGGACCAGGGGGTCGTCTTCGGAATCATCCAGGCCCCGCCGAATGCCACGCTCGACCAGACCGCGCTCTTCGCCGGAAAGCTCAACGGAATCTTCCAGTCGCAGCCGGAATGCGAGGCGACTTTCCAGGTCATCCGCTCGACGTTTGGATTTGCCGGGCTTGTCACGAAGCCGTGGAGCGAGCGCACGCGGACGACGGAACAGATCGCGGCATCGCTTTTCCCGGTGGCTGCCGGCGTGCCAGGGGTGAGGATCATTCCGGTGGCACCGCCCCCGCTGCCGGGCGGAAGCAACTTCGATGTCGAGTTCGTCATCGCCTCGACCGCCGAGCCCCGCGAGCTTGTCGAGTTCGCAAACAAGCTCGTCGGGAAGGCGTTTGCCAGCGGGCTCTTCATGTATGCCGATACGGATTTAAAGTTCGACCAGCCGCAGGCGGGAATCATTTTTGACCGCGACAAGGTCGCGTCGCAGGGGCTTGACCTGCGCCGGATCGGGGCGGACCTCTCGACCCTCCTCGGCGGCGACTACGTCAACCGGTTCAGCATCCAGGGCCGCAGCTACAAGGTCATCCCGCAGGTGAAAAGGAGCGAGCGGCTCACGACGGACCAGCTCGGCAACCTTTACATCCGCGCGACCGATGGCAAGCTCGTCAAGCTCTCGACGTTCGCAACCATCCAGACCACGACCGAGCCACGCGACATCCGCAGGTTCCAGCAGCTCAACTCGGCAACCATCCAGGGGGCGATCCCTCCCGGTGTCTCGCTCGACGCCGCGCTCAAGGTCCTTGAGGCGGAGGCCGCTAAGATCCTGCCGCCGGGATTCAGCGTGGACTACGCCGGCCAGTCGCGCCAGCTTCGGAAGGAGGGGAACAAGCTGGTCACTACGATGGGTCTCTCGTTCGTTTTGATCTTTCTCGTGCTGGCCGCGCAGTTCGAGAGCTTCCGGGACCCGTTCACGATCCTTTTCGGATCGGTGCCGCTCGCCCTTTCCGGAGCCATGCTCTTCACGTTTCTCGGCTTCACCACGATCAACATCTACAGCCAGGTCGGGCTGGTGACGTTGGTCGGGCTCATCGCAAAAAACGGCATCCTGATCGTCGAGTTCGCGAACGTTCTCCAGCGCTCGGGGCTGGACAAGCTCAGCGCGGTCAGGCAGGCGGCCGCAACGAGGCTCCGCCCGATCCTGATGACGACGGCCGCCACGGTCATGGGGCACTTTCCGCTCGTCATCGCGAGCGGCCCCGGGGCCGGGGCCCGGAACAGCATCGGGATCGTGCTCGTCTCCGGAATGATCATCGGGACGATCTTCACACTGTTTGTCGTTCCCGCGATCTACACGGTTGTCGCAAAATCCGCCGGGGAGGAGATGGAGCCGCTCGCGGCGTGATCTGCGAAGAGATCAGTTGCATCAGGCTGGGCGGGTGGGCCATAATTCTCCGGCTATGATGAACCTGATTGCCCAGCTTAACGGCCATCCCGAACTTGCCGGATTTTCCGCCAATTGTGAGGCGGGGATTGTTTCGCCTGCGCATGCGAATCTCGCGGCCGCGCTGCTCGGAGTGGGCCAGCACCACCTCTATGCCGGCTGGGACGCCCCGGCGGTCAGGGATCCGGAAAAGCAGGAATTTCTGGCGACTCTCCTGACGGCGCACCGGGCGTATCCGGGCGGGCTCCCGGCATACATCCGGAACGCGCGCATCCTTCTTGCCGAAGCTTCTGCTGGCGGCAACCCTTTCGACGGCTGCACCCCTGCCCAGCCGGATCTCGTCGACCTCTCCGGCTTCGGGGCCGCATACGATGCGGCCGAGGCTGCCGGATTGAAATGCTTTGCCGAGTCGGCCGTCGTGCTGGTCGCCGGCGGGCTGGGCGAACGCCTCGGCTACCATGGCATCAAGCTCGACATCCCGGTCGAGGTCGCCGAGAAGACGAGCTACCTCGCGCATTTTGCAGCGGTCATCGGGGCGGCATCGCAACGTCTCGGACGAAAGATTCCCCTCATCATCATGACCAGCCGCGAGACGGACGAGGGCACGCGGAGCACACTGGCGGACCATCATCATTTCGGCCTGGATGCCAGCCAGGTCACGATCCTCTGCCAGGAGCTCGTTCCGGCACTATCCGACATCGCGGGGCACCTTGCGATGGACGGAAAATACCACCTTGTTTTGAAGCCGCACGGCCACGGCGACATCCACATGCTTTTGCAGACGAGCGGGACGGCGAAGCGGCTTGCAGCCTCGGGTGTCCGCTACCTGCTTTTTGTTCAGGATACGAACGGCCAGGCCTTCAATGCGGCGCTGGCCGCGATCGGGGTCTCCGAGCTTCACGGTTACGATTTCAACTCGATCGCCGTGAACCGCATCCCTGGCGAGGCGGTGGGGGGGATTGCAAAGCTTGAGAAGCCCGGTGCCGCGAGCCTCACTCTGAACGTGGAATACAACCAGCTCGATCCGCTGCTCCGCGCGACCGTCAGCCCGGAGGGCGACGTGCCAGACTCTCGAGGGTTCTCGCTCTTCCCAGGGAATATCAACCTCCTCGTCATCCGGCTCGCCCCCTACCTCCGGGTCCTCGAGTCATCGGGCGGGATCATCGCCGAGTTCGTCAATCCGAAGTTCTCCGATCCCGCTCGCACTCAGTTCAAAAAGCCCGCGCGCCTCGAGACGATGATGCAGGATCTGCCGAAGCTTTTTGTCTCCGGAGAAAATGTTGGCGTCACAGTTTTTGACCGCACGTGGTGCTTCAGCGCCTGCAAAAACGCCCTGGCGGACGCGGCAGACAAGGTGCGGGCGGGCGGGCCGCCGGAGAGCGCCTCGAGCGCGGAAAACGATTTTTACCTTGCCGGGCGCGCGAAGCTTCGTGCGGCAGGCATGGGAGTCAGCGACGCTGCCGGGCTCCACATCCAAGGCATTCCGGTCACCGTCGGGCCGCGCGTGATCCTGCGCCCGTCGTTTGCCCTCACCCTTGCCGATGTGCGGGAGCGGATCCGTGGAGGCAGCATTTCGGGCGCCTCGACGCTGATCCTCGACGGGGATATCCGCCTCGAGAACGTGACGGTTCCCGAGGGGGCGGCGCTTGTCATTTCGGCCAGGCCGGGGGCTTCCCTCCAGGTCAAGGACCTTGTGGTGCCCTCTGGGCGATCCTTTGAATTGCAGGTGCTCACAAGCTCCGAAATGTCGTCTGCTGAGGTGCCGGAATATTTGCGGATCCGTGGATACCGGATCGCAGATTGCGGCGCCAGGCGATATGTTGCGGACATTCCTGGCAAATGGGTCCTTGCCGCGAATGGGGCGATCGAGCCGGCTTGACCTGCTCGTTCTCTCGCCCGTTTCATGCCCTTTGGGTCTGATACCCCGAAGCTTGTTTCGGCTTTGCTGCTGGAGGGACGACCTCCGTGTCGTCCGGGGATAGCAACGGACCGGACAGAGCCGGTCTCCAAATGCTCGGGGCTTGCCGCGGGGTTCTTTACTGCTGTCTCTACCAGCTCGACTTCGTAACTCCGGGGATGAGCCCGGCGGAAGCGAGCTCGCGGAATGTGATGCGGGAGACTTTAAACCGGCGGATGAACGCATGGCGGCGGCCGGTGATTTGGCAGCGGTTGACTAGCCGGGTCGGGCTCGCGTCGCGTGGAAGCTGGCAGAGAGATGCGTAATCTTTTTTTGCTTTGAGCTCCGCGCGGAGCGCGGCATATTTTGCCACTGTCTTTGCTTTGCGTTTATTCCGCTCGAGCCATGCTGTTTTTGCCATATAGAAGGGGAAAGACTATGCCCGGCTGCGGATTAGGCAAGCGCATTTTGAAAGAAATTGCGCGGTCGCAAATTCCCGCATAGAATGCAGGTTTTGTGCTTATGAAGACGCCCTTTGACCCGATTGCTGCGGTGCTTGCTGACATTCGACGCGGCCGCATGGTCATCGTGACCGACGATGCGGACCGGGAAAATGAGGGGGATCTGTTGATGGCGGCCTCGAAGGTGACCCCGCAGGCGGTCAATTTTATGGCCCTTCACGGGAGGGGGTTGATCTGTGCGCCGGTGACCGAGGAGCGAGCTCAGCAGCTTGGTCTCCAGCGGATGGTCGCCCACAACCGCGAGTTTTTCAAAACCGACTTTACGGTCTCGGTGGACGCGAGGTCCGGGATCACCACCGGGATCAGCGCGAAGGACCGCGCGGCAACGATCCGGGTTCTGGCGCGGGGGACATCCGAGGCATCCGCCCTTGTCCAGCCCGGGCACGTCTTCCCGCTCCAGGCGAAGGAGGGCGGGGTGCTCCGGCGCGCCGGACACACCGAGGCGGCCGTCGACCTCGCAAGGCTCGCGGGGCTCGACCCTTCCGGGGTCATCTGCGAAATTCTCAAGGCAGATGGCTCGATGGCGCGGCTCCCTGACCTCGTGAAATTCAAGCGCAAGCACGGGCTGAAGCTCTGCTCGATCCAAGATCTGATCGCCTACCGCCGGAAAAGCGAAAAGCTGATCGAGCGGGAGCAGACGATCCAAATGCCGACAGACTTCGGGGACTTCGACCTCCACCTTTACCGCTCGCTGGTCGACGGGGCGCACCACCTCGCGCTCGTGCTCGGCAAAATTTCCGGGAAGAAGCCGACTCTTGTCCGCGTGCATAGCGAGTGCTTGACGGGCGATGTCTTCGGGTCGCGCCGCTGCGACTGCGGATCGCAGCTTCAAGAGGGCATGAAGCGGATCCAGGCGGCCGGATCCGGGGTGCTGGTTTACATGCGCCAGGAGGGCAGGGGGATCGGGCTGGGGCCAAAAATCCACGCCTACAAGCTCCAGGAGGAGGGGCTGGACACCGTAGAGGCCAACGAGCGCCTTGGCTTCCCGATGGATCTGCGCGACTACGGGCTCGGAGCCCAGATCCTCTCGGATCTCGGCGTCAGCCGGATCCGCCTGCTCACCAACAACCCGCGCAAGGTCGTCGGGCTCGAGGGATACGACCTCGAGATCGTCGAGCAGGTGCCGATCCGCTCGATCGCGAACCCGCACAACGCAAAATACCTCGAGACAAAGAAAAAAAAGATGGGGCACAAGCTCTGAGCCCCCGACTGGAGGCTCAGTCGCTGTAAAGAAAGGCAGCAAACTCGTGCGCCATCTTGCCGCCTGAATCTATTTGCCGCTCCTCACCGGAATCTCTGATGGAGCCAGCGGAGCGGGAACCGGTCGCCCGGGCAGTCGGTCGGCTTCGGGTTGATTTCCTTGTGCCCTTCGACGATGGCCTGCTTGCCGTTGATTCTTCCGACGCGTCCGCGGAGGTAGGTGACGAGCTCATCGATCGCGGCGAGCTGATCTTTTGTCGGCAAATCGAGGTTAAGATCCCCCACGAGGCAGATCCCGATGGCGATGTTGTTGAGGTAGTCGCTGGCGACGTGGCCACCGTTGATCTGGCGCTTCCAGCGGTCGCCGATTTCGATTTCCCCATTTCCTGAAGAATTTCCATTTCCGATGACGAAGTGGTAGGCGAGCCCGTTCTGCATTTTCCGCACCCTGCGGTGATAGACGTCGAAGATCCGGGCGTTCCCCTGCCTGGTGCCGCTGTTGTGGATGATGATGTATTTCCAGCGGCCGCGCTGGACACGTGCGCTATCGATCGCCCGGCGGACCGAGGGGGTGAGGTACCGGTATCGCTTGAAGAAACCTCCAAACTGCATCGCTGGCGCGGGTTCGAGCCCCTGGTCCTTTTCGAGCCCGGATTTTTCGACGAGGATCGGGGCGTCGAGCGGCCGACCCTCGGGAGTGGTCCCTTGCGGGGTTTGCACTGGGCTGCTGGCTGGGGCTGGAGTCGCTGAGGGGCGGGGCTTCTGCGGAAGGCCCGGCACCTCGCCAGGCAGGGAAATAAAGTCGTCTGGACCGTTTGGTGTCGCTTCCGGCTTCGCTTCCGCCGCGTGCTTTGCTGCCGGCTTCGATGCGGGAGTTTCTTCAGGCTCCGGGGCGGGCTTCTGCCGGGGAGCTTGCTCCTCGGCGGGCGGAGCAGGTTTCTTTGTAGCTGGCTTCGGTTTCGGGGTCGGCCTCGGGGTGGCAGCCGGCTTGGGTTTCGGGCGGGGAGTTGCCGAAGCTTTCGGCACAGGGCGAATGTCCTCGCGCGACTGAAGGAACATCTGTTTTTTTTCCTCCTCGCTCAGCTCTGCTCTCAGCGGAGAAGCAGCGAGGGCGATGCTCGCAAGCACCCAGAGGATCAGCCATTGTTTCCGCACGCCGAAGAGTAGCAAATCCTCCCTTGGGATCAAGGGGCGATCGCCCTTCACTGCCGCGCGGCCCCTAGCCATGTGCCCGCCAGCACCGTCGGCTTCCCTCATCCGGTCGCCCTCAAAAAACACGTGAGCCGCCGATGCCTCATTCCATCGTTTCGCGCACCGCGCCTTTGTCCGCGGAGGTGACGTGCCTGGCGTAGAGTTTCAGCGCGTTTGAGATCTTTCGGTCCCGGCCCGCCGGGCGAAATGCTCCCGTACCCTTGGAGGTTTCGGCCTGTTCCCTGCGCAGGAGTTCGTCGTCGGGGATCAGAAGCCGGATCGTTCGATCGGGGATGTGGATCTCGATGACGTCTCCATCCAGGATCAGGGCAATGGCACCACCTGCTGCAGCCTCAGGAGAAACGTGGCCGATGGATAGGCCGGACGTGCCTCCGGAAAAGCGCCCGTCGGTGATCAGCGCACAGAATTTTCCAAGCCCCATGGATTTCAGGTAGGAGGTCGGGTAAAGCATCTCCTGCATCCCAGGCCCGCCGCGCGGGCCTTCATACCGGATGACGACCACGTCGCCCGCTTCGATTTTTCCGCTCAGAATGGCCTGGCACGCGGAGTCCTGGGATTCGAAGACCTTGGCTTTCCCTTGGAAATGAAATGCATTCTTGTCCACCCCGGCTGTTTTGACGACGCAGCCGTCGCGGGCGATGTTCCCGAAGAGCACTGCCAGACCGCCATCGGGGTCGTAGGCATGGGCAATTTCCCGGATGCAGCCGCTCGCGCCGTCGGTGTCGAGCTTGGAAAATTCCGCGGCTTGGGATGCGAGCGTGAGGTTGCGCCCGCCTCCAGGGGCGCTGCGGAAAATGTCGCGCGCCTCGTCCGTGGCCGTCGGGCGGGAGATGTCATAGCGGGAGATTGCCTCTTTGAGCGTCAACCCATCTGCGCGGCGGGTCGAGGTGTCCACCAGACCGTTTTTTTCGAGCTCCCCAAGGATCCGCAGAACCCCGCCCGCACGGTTGACATCTTCCAGATGGAAATGCGAGCTCGGCGCAACTTTGCAGATGCAGGGGATCCGCCGCGAGATCGCATCGATATCCGCCATGCGAAAATCCACCTCCGCCTCCTGGGCGATGGCGAGGAGGTGGAGGACCGTGTTCGTTGACCCTCCCATGGCGACGTCGAGGGCCATGGCGTTGTGAAAGGCGCTTCGGCTCGCAACGGACCTCGGGAGCACGGAGGCGTCGCCGTCCCGGTACCAGGCGAGGGCCATCTCCACAATCCGCCCGGCCGCCTGCTCGAAAAGCTTCCGGCGGTTCGCATGCGTCGCCACGATCGTTCCGTTTCCCGGAAGCGCCATCCCGAGAGCTTCGTTGAGGCAGTTCATCGAGTTGGCCGTAAACATGCCGGAACACGATCCGCACGTCGGACACGCGTTCCGCTCGACGCTCGCGACCAGCTCGTCCGGGACGGTTTTGTCCGCGCCCATGACCATCGCATCAACAAGATCGTATTTTTTTCCGCCCACCTCGCCGGCTTCCATCGGGCCGCCAGAGACGAAGATCGCCGGGATGTTCAGGCGCATGGCAGCCATGAGCATCCCCGGAGTGATTTTATCGCAGTTGCTGATGCAGATCATGGCGTCGGCTTTGTGGGCGTTGACCATGTATTCGACGCTGTCGGCGATGAGGTCGCGGGAGGGGAGGGAGTAAAGCATCCCGTCGTGCCCCATGGCGATGCCATCGTCAATAGCGATGGTATTGAACTCGGCGGCAAAGCATCCCCTGGCCTCGATGAGGCCTTTGACGAACTGCCCGATCTCGTGCAGATGGACGTGCCCGGGAACGAATTGGGTGAAGGAGTTGACAATCGCAACGATCGGTTTTCCGAACTGATCTTCCTTCATTCCGTTTGCCCGCCAGAGGCTTCTCGCCCCAGACATCAGGCGCCCTTGCGTGGTGGTGTCGCTTCGTAGTGTTGACATGGGAAATCTGTTACCCCAACCCCTGGAGCATGGAAACCATTCTCCTGCCCGAGGGAACACGCGCACGAGTCATCGGGGAAGAAGGCATGCGCCAGAGATGCGAAAAACCGCCCGGAAGTCAAACGCTTTCAGCCTGAGATTCTATCTCGCCAGGCGCACCGAAATGCCATAGGCTTCATCAGATGAACAGCTCAAGGTGGGTTTGGGCCTCCCTCGTGGTCCTCATCGTGTCGGCGGCCGCTGCAGCGGAGCCGGATTTCCAAAGCGCGCAACTGGTGGGAACCGTCCGGGCCGGCCGGGCCGGGTGGAACCCTTTCGCCGCAAGCAACGACATGCCGCCCGCCGGCAACGGCACGTTTGCAGCAACCCTCCGGCTCAGCGCATCCGGTGGACGGAATGCCGATGGAATTTATGCGATGCGCTTTTTCACCAACCATGAGCTCCGGCAGGTTTACAAGCGCGGGGAGGAGCCAGGAAAACTCGTTGCCGGAAAAAATTCCGCCTTTGCGGACAACATCATTTTTCGGGTCCCATCCGATGGCGACTACACCGTCCGATTCGACCCTGAGCGGGCGGCCTATTCGATTTCTCCGCAGGTCGCGGAGATCACGAAAATCTCATCCATGCAGATCAACGGGTTCGTGCATGACA
Organism: Verrucomicrobiia bacterium; assembly: GCA_037127695.1. Lineage (GTDB taxonomy): Bacteria > Verrucomicrobiota > Verrucomicrobiia > Chthoniobacterales > Terrimicrobiaceae > QYQL01. The sequence goes on from JBAXXX010000037.1 coordinate 25,752, forward strand.
GCGAGGGGGCGATCGAATGTTTCGACGGCCGCCGCACCCGCCCTGCTGAGATGTGGGACGAGTGGAAGCCCTCGCACGAGCTGACCAGAAATGCGGACGGCTCGTGGAAGATTTCCCTGCAGCTCTCTGCGAAAGGCGGACACCAGAAAAATGGCGTCTACCAGTGCCTGCTCTCGGCAAACAATAACTCCGACTGGGGGTACAGCGCGATTATGGGGAAACCCGGACGCCTCGCCGGAGGAAATGGCTACGAAAGCCGCGTCGGCCATATCGAGGAAACCGCCGTCATTTTTCGCGCCACGCGTGACGGCACCTATACGCTCACGGTCTGGCCCGGAGAGTTCCGGTTCGAGATTTCTCCGGCCGTCGAATTTTTTCAAACGATTGAGTTCCAGGTGGACGGCGATGTGGTGCCCGAACCCTGGAACCCTGCCGCCCCGAGCCACGACATGGAACGCGGCGCAGACGGTTGCTGGCGCAAGACGCTCCCGCTCACTGCCAAGGGCGGAACCAACGGGATCTACACGATGAACTTCTCGATCGACGGCAACTGGGCGCTCGACAGCATCGGCTTCGGCGGCGCCTGGGGGAAAACCTGGCATTCCGCCCCGCAGGAATGGAACCTCCTTTTCCGCGTGCCCGCAGATGGCAACTACCAGGTGACGCTTGACCCCGCGAACGGAACCTTCGCTTTCGACCCCCCGGTCAAGCCGATCACCGAGGTGGATTCCCTTCAGATCTCGGGAGATTTCGACCAGTTTTCCGGGGACGGGAAAGGCGGTTGGAACCCGCTCGATCCGATGCATGACATGGCGACCGACGACGGGCGTGTCTTCACCAAGTCGCTCCACCTCACCGGCGGGAAAACCTACACGTATAAATTCACCGCCAACCGGGCCGGCTGGGGGTGGTCGCTCGTGGACTACCCGTATGACGGCTACCGGCGCCTGGCTTCACATGGCAGCCCTCCGCCGCTCGTTTTCGAATGCCCGCGCGACGGGGAATACCGGTTCACTGCGAACGTGGTCACGGGGGACTATTCCGCCGCCATGATCAAGCACCGCTGAGCTTCCGCGCCCTCAGCCAATAGAAGATCACGGGGGTGACGATGAGGACGTGAAGCAGGCTGCTGAGCATCCCTCCGATCACAGGGGTGGCGATCGGCTTCATGACCTCCGCCCCCGCTTGCGCGCTCCACATGATGGGAAGCAGGCTGGCGACCACGGTGGCGACGGTCATCACCTTGGGGCGCAGGCGCAGCATCGCCCCATCAATCACCGCCAATTTTAATTCGTCCAGCCCGAGCGGAGCGCCCGCCTCGCTCCGCTTCTTCTCCAAAGCTTCCTCCAGATAAACGACCATGACGACGCCGGTCTGGATGGCCGTTCCGAAGAGCGCGATGTAGCCGATCCAGACTGCGATGCTGAAGGGATACCCGAGCGCGGCCTGCAAAAACACCCCGCCCGTCAGCGCGAACGGCACGGCCAGCAGGACGTGCGCAGCCTCTGCGGCCGAGTGGAAGACGATGAAAAGCAGCACGAAGATAATCAGCAGGACGACCGGCATGATGAGCGAAATCGTCTGTTGCGCGCGGAGCTGGTTTTCATATTGTCCGCTCCATCGGAGGGTCACTCCGGCCGGGAGCTTCACCTCCCTCTCCACCCGCTCGCGAACCTCTTTCACAAACCCTCCCAGATCGCGGTCCTTCACATTCGACTGCACGAAGACGCGAAGCAGCCCGTCCTCGCTGGCGATTTCCCCGGGGCCGCTCGTGCGGACGACCTTTGCGACCTGCCCGAGCGGGACGCTTGTCCCTGAGGATGTGGGGATGAGGATCTCCGGGATCCGGTCGATATCTTCGCGGGCCCCCCGCTCGAGCCGGAGCTGGATCGGGATCCGCTGCCGCCCTTCGATCGTGATGCCCGCCATGACCCCGCCCAGCCCCGCCTCCACGACGTCCATGACCTCGCGCAGCCCGAGCCCGAACCGCGCCATCGCCAGCCGGTCGGGGTGGATCTCAACATACGGCTTTCCCTGCGTGCGCGAGGCGGCAACCCCGACAGCTCCCGGCACTTTGCGGACGACCCCCTCAATCTGGAAGGCAATCCGCTGGAGCTCGTTCAGATCGCCGCCCAAGACCTTGATTCCGAGCTGCGCGCGGATCCCGGTGCTCAGCATCAGGATCCGGTTCTCGATCGGCTGGAGAAACCCGGGCACGTAGCCGGGAATCACCGTCAGCCGTTCGGAAAGCTCCGCAATAATCTTTTCTTTTGTCATCCCCGGGCGCCACTCCGCGGGCGGCCTGAGCGTGATCGTGGTCTCGATCATCTCGATCGGGGCGGGATCGGTGGCGCTGTCGGCCCGGCCGAGCTTTCCGGCCGCCGACTCCACTTCCGGAAGCGCCGAGATGATCCGGTCCTGCCAGCTCATCACATCCTTCACGCTCGACAGGGATGTTCCCGGGACGAGCACCGGCATGAAGAGCAGGCTCCCCTCGTTGAGCGGCGGCATAAACTCGCTGCCGAGGCCGTGCGGCATCCACGCGGCGAGCGACGGGCTTTCGATCAGCGTCAGCAAGCTGCGGGGAACCCCAAGCGCGAGGATCAGGGCGGCAAAAAGAAGGGCGGCCGCAGCGCCGGTGACCGCCCGCCCGTGGCCGAGCGCCCAGAGAAGCGCCGGGCGGTAGAGCCGGCCGAGCTGGTGCATCACGAAGTTGTCGCGCTCGGCATGAAATGGCCCGCGCACCAGCCACGTGCAGAGGACCGGGACAAGGGTCACGGCGAGCAGCGTCGCCCCAATCATCGCAAACGTCTTGGTGAAGGCCAGAGGATGGAAGAGCTTCCCCTCCTGGCCGCCCAGCGCAAACACCGGAAGGAAGGCGAGAATGATGATCGCCATCGCCAGAAAAATCGGGCGCCCGACCTGCTGCGCAGCCGCCCGCGTGGTCTCCATCGTCTCGGCGGACGTGAGCCTCCGCCCTGCCGACTTCTCCGCAAGCTCGCAGTGCCGGATCACATTTTCTGTCATCACGATCCCCGCATCCACCAGCACGCCAATGGCGATCGCGATCCCGGAGAGGGACATGATGTTCGAGCTCACCCCGGTCTCCTTCATCAGAATAAAGGAAATCAGGATGGAGACCGGCAGCGGGATCGTGACGATGAGGATGCTGCGGAAGTGCCAGAGAAAAATGATGTGGGCGAGCGTCACGAGAAGGATTTCCTCGGCCAGCGCATGTCGGAGGGTGTCGATCGTGCGCTCGATCAGGCTGCTCCTGTCGTAGAACGGCCGGATGGACACGCCTGCAGGCAGGCTCGGCGAGATCTCCGCAATCTTTTCCTTCACGCGCCGGATGACATCCATCGCATTCGCGCCCGTGCGCATGATGACGATCCCCCCGACCGCCTCGCGCCCGTCCACGTCGAGCGCGCCCCTCCGGAAATCCCCCCCGAGCGAGATCTCGGCGATGTCCTCGAGATAGACGGGCGCGCCGACGCGCGTGCCGAGCGCGATCTGCTTGATGTCTTCCAGCGAATGGACGAGCCCGATCCCGCGCAGGACAAACTCCATGCCGTTTTCCTCGATCACCTTCCCTCCAACGTTGAGGTTCCCCCGGGAGAGAGCCTCGAGCACCTCGCGGAGCGCTATGTTGTAGTGCCGCATCTTTTCCGGCGAGACGGCGACCTGGTACTGGCGCACATATCCGCCGAGGCTCGCGACCTCGGCAACCCCCTCGACCGAGGCCAGCTGGTAGCGCACAAAAAAATCCTGCAGCGAGCGGAGCGATCCGGCATCCTGCTTGGCTGAAGGATCCACGTGGAAAAAATACTGATAGACCCAGCCGAGCCCGGTGGCATCCGGCCCGAGCTGCGGAGAAACTCCCACAGGCATCAGGCCCTGGAGGAAGCTCAGGCGCTCGAGCACGCGGGTCCGGGCAAAATAGTTGTCCACCGAATCCTCGAAGATCACCGTGAGCAGCGAGAACCCGAACATCGAGAGCGCCCGGACTTCCTTCACCCCTGCCAAACCTTGCAAATTTGTGGAGAGCGGGTAGGTCACATGATCCTCGACCTCCTGCGGGCTCCGCCCCTCCCACTCGGCATAAACCAGCACCTGGTTCTCGCTGAGGTCCGGGATCGCATCCACCGGCGTATGCCGCAGCGCTTGGACCCCCCACCCGATCAGCAGCAGCGTCGCACATGCCACCAGAAACCGGTTCTTCAGCGACCAATCAATCAGCCAGGCGATGGCCCCGCCTTGGGGGAGCTGTTGTGCAGGTGTCATGGTCGTCCTCTCAAATCCAAGCCCCATCGAAAGCAGATAGCGTCTTAGGCGGGCACGCTGGAGACGTTATCAGACCGCAGGCTAATAGCAAGGGACCGGAAATGTCCGCTCAGGGGAGCGGATTATGCCATCGTAATCCGGGGAACCTCGAAAAATCCGTATCGTTTGAATGCAATTCCGATTGGGTTTCTATGGCGAGCGCGGCCAGGTGGGCATCCGTGACCAGTGCGCTGCTCAGAAGGCGATGTTGCGAAAACGAATTCAGAATCTGAAGGTGAAGTGGCCCGGGCTGTAGGATCTGGACTTGCGGGCGGGCGAGCCATGATTGGATATGATCCAAAGCTTCGTTCGACTCCAACGGTGTTTCCAGGATTTTGCGGTTGGTCATCAATCGGAGGAATCCAAGACAAACCACCCACGACAGGCCCACGGGTTGGAAGCCTTCCATCAATTGCTTCCACCAGACGCAAGCTGCGGCGTGATCAGGTGCGTCGAGATTGTAGGCATAAACAAGCAGATTGATGTCCGGAATAATCACGGCTGGCTCCTCTTGGCCTGCCGGCGCATAATAAAGTCCTCAGATTCGATTTCATCGGCAAGCTGGTTGAGTTTCAGTGGATCGATGCCTGGCAGGAAGCCGCAGGATTTCGCTTTAACCACAAAAGGCTCTGCCAAAAACAGGGGCTTGGGTCCGGCGGCCAACCCACGCCGAAGCAACTCGTTCACAACGCTCTTGAATCCCTGTTGGGTCGAGGCTGCAATCTTCCTCAATTCCAGGGCAATATCATCATCAAGGGTTAATGTCGTCCTCATGGTGGCATCATGATGCTTTTCATTGGCGAGGTCAAGATGCTTTATTGGCTTGAGGCAACGCGGCGCGCGCTGGCGCCGAAGGGGCTTTTTGTGTCGGAAAAACGAGAGCGCTGGGGGCATTTGCAATCCCGCAAGATGCGCTTACCTTGCACATGGCTACCCTATGATGAAAAGAACCCGAAACCTTGCGATCTCGACGGCTAGTTTAGCGGTCATGGGGACCGCCTTTGCCGGCGCCGCCAAACCTCAGCCCGTCCAGGGCCTTCGGGAAAAGTTGACCCCCCTACAGTATGCGGTGACAAAGGAGGCGGCCACGGAGCCACCCTTTCGCAACGAATACTGGGATAACAAGAAGGAGGGGCTGTACGTCTGCCTCCTCTCCGGGGAGCCCCTCTTCAGCTCAAGGGACCAGTTTGATTCCGGCTGCGGCTGGCCGAGCTTCACGAAGCCCATCGAGCCAGCCGCCGTTGAGGAAAGGCGCGATGCCACCATCGGGATGGTTCGCACCGAGGTGCGCTCGGTCAAGGGCGACTCCCACCTCGGGCATGTCTTTCCGGACGGACCGAAGCCGACCGGGCTGCGCTACTGCATGAATTCCGCTGCCCTCCGGTTCATTCCTGTCGAAGATCTCGAAAAAGAGGGCTACGGAAAATATCAGTCCCTCTTTGCGTCGCCGACAGGGACCGGCGCGGGGGCTCCCACCGAGCGCGCCGTGCTCGGGGCCGGGTGCTTCTGGTGCGTGGAGGAAATCTACGAGCAGGTTCCCGGCGTCGTCAAAGTCGTCTCCGGATATGCTGGAGGCACCGAACCCAACCCGACCTACCAGGACGTCGGGTCTGGCCGGACCGGACATGCCGAGGTTGTCGAAATCGAATTCGATCCGTCAAAAATTAGCTATAGGAAACTCCTCGATGTCTTCTGGGAAACCCATGATCCCACCGACTCGCGAGGGGTGGCGCCGGATTTCGGAAGCCAATATCGCTCGCTGATTCTCCCGAAAAATGACGCCCAGCGCGCCATCGCTGAAGAGTCACGGGCCCTCTTGCAGAAGCGGCTTGGCAGGGCGATCACAACCGGGATCCAGCCGCTCAAAACATTCTATCCGGCCGAGGATTACCATCAGGATTACGCCAAAAAAAATCCCGGTGACCCATACGTCTGCCGAATCAGCCGACCTCGGCTCGAACGCACTAACCTCCCAGCGATCCTCGGCGCGCCGGAGACGGCTGCGGAGCCCCAAAAGTAGCCTGCGATGCGGGAATATGGATGCGGGGGCGCCCGCTGAAGCGCGGCCTCACTCAGTTTTTTCGATCCGCAGGGCGAGACCTTTGACGAGGGCACAGGCGGCTTTCCCACGCGCGCGGCGAATAATCCGGTCGAATGTCTGGCGAGAGATTCCCATCAGCTTTGCGGCGTCCGCGTGGTAAAGCCCCTTGCAATCCGCAAGGCGCATGGCTTCGAGTTCATCGGCGGCGAGGAGGATTTCTTCGAGGTCGCGCAGAGGGATGCCCGCTGGTTTAAAATACGTCGCGGGCGGCGAATGGGAAATTTTTCTCGGGCAGGTCGGACGTGGCATGGGAAATCTGTTTGACAGGAGGAGTTATGAGCATAGGCTCATTTCTTATGTTTGTCAAAGATCAACCGAACCGGAGAGAAGGAACAATGAAAATCGCCATCCCGATGGCGGGAGGGCAATTTTCCGAGCATTTTGGAGGGGCGAGGGAATTTCTGGTTTTCTACGTGGACCGCAAGGCTGGCTCGTTTGGGCCGGGCGAGCTTCTTCCCGCGCCGGAGCACAAGCCGGGGTCGCTGCCGGAGTGGCTCGCCGCGCAACAGATGGATGCCGTCATCGTCTCTGCTATCGGCGAACGCGCGCTGCTCATGCTTGCGAATTCGGGGGTCGAAACCTTTCTTTCCGGCGGGGAGTCTAACCCATCCGGGCTCGCCGCTGCTTGCCTGCAGGGGAAATTGCCCCGTGCAAACAAGGAGAATTCCCGCTGCAATGGCACTCATCATGGCCACGATGGACACGATTGCGGGCACCATTAAAAAGGCACCGGACGCTCTGGCAGAACTCCACCGCGACTGCTTCGCTTGCGGAGTCTGTAACCACAGCGGGCTGAACCTGCATTTTGATGTGGGGGCGGACGGGGTTGCGACGGCGGTCTGGCAACCATCCGCCGCGTTCCGAAGTTACTCGGACCGCGTGCATGGGGGCGTGATTGCCACGCTCCTTGACAGCGCCATTGTCCACGCGCTCTTTGCGGGAGGCGTGGCTGGAGTGACCGCCGAACTCACGATCCGCTACCTGCAAAGCGTGAATGTCACCGACTCGGTGCACGTGACCGGGTGGGTCGAGTCGAACAAACACGGGGTTTATTTGTGCAGCGCAGAGGTCCACCAGGCGGGATGGCTGGCCGTGCGGGCCTGCGCGAAATTCATGGCGATGCCGGATGCCGCTATTTCAGGAAGCTCTTGAGCATCCAGGCGGTTTTCTGGTGGAGAGTGATGCGCCCGATCATGAGATCCTGGCTTTCCGGGTCGTTCACCTCGCCCGCGAAGTCGCGTGCAATTTCCGCATCCTTCACCAGTTTCTCATTCGCCGCGAGAAGGGCGCGCACGTATTCCTCCTGCGGGAGGGGCGAAACGAATTCCTTCATTCGGGCCACCGTTGCCAGCGCACCGAGCCCGCCAGTCGCGTAGGCTCCGAGTGCCCTGATCCGCTCGGCAATCTCATCGACCGCGACAAACAGCTCCTCGTATTGGGTCTGGAACGCGGTGTGGAGGGCGAAGAATCCGGGGCCTTCGACATTCCAGTGGGCGAGGTGGGTGAGCGACATCAGCGCATACGAGTCGGCAAGAACTTGATTGAGGCTATTGCAGAGGGCGTTGGCGGACTTGGCGGAGGAGGTTTTCGATTTTTTCATAATGGTAGGTGGGCCTGAGATTAAGCAGGCAGAGTCAATAATTGTATGCGGAATTCAGATCAACTGTTCCGCTCCCGAGAAGACTTTCTCGACACGGATCACCGCCGCCGAATGGCCGGGATATTTCTCCGGGTTGATCCGCTTCATCTCGTCGAAGATCGGGCCGCTGTCCTGCAACTCGATGGAGCCCACGATCTGGAACGATTTCCCTTCCTTCGCGAGAAAGAGCAGCGACGCCTTCGATCCGGCGAGGATGTTCTCTTTTGTTTTGTGAAAGTAGTTGTTGGCGACGAAAAATGTGGAGTCGTCGAAACGTCCGACGCTGCCGACGTAGATCGCGTTCGGCGTGCCGTCCGGGGCGACGGTGGTCAGGACGCAGATCGGTTCGCGCTCGTCCCAGGCTTTGATGATGGAGTCGGGCAATGGTTTCATAGAGTGAGCCGGGACGCGTTCCTTCAAAGTCCGCATCGGATGTCGGTCGTGTTATAGGGAGGCCGGTTCGGAAGCAGAAGGATTATCTGTTGCGCCATGGGAAGTTATTAGCATATGCTCGCCATATGAGCCCGCAAGAAAAAAGATGTCCGGGACGAATCCCGAATCCCCTTGTCACCGCCTTGATCTCAGCTGCTTGGTGGGAAATCTCTCCTCGAACGTTCTTGCCCCGTCTTCTGAATGCGCTGCTGTGGCTGGTGTTTTGTGCGATGGCGGGAACCGGGTTGCTGCTGGCGTTCCGGCTCCCGTCCGGTTCGCGCGGCGGGCGAGGGCTTTCGGCCTTGGGGATGGCGCGGCATGAATGGGGTGACTGGCACACCTAGCTGTCCTATGCTTTCCTCGCGATGATTCTGACGCATCTCGCCCTGCATTGGCGGTGGTTCTGGCAGGTCGCCGCCCGCAAGAAACGCTGGCCGCTCCTGCTGGGTTTCGGGGCCGGGCTTGCCCTCCTGCTCGGCCTGGCTCTCCAGCCAGTTCGCGAGACTGGCAATCACCAAGGAGAAGGGGAGCATCACAAGAAAGGAAGCCGCTAGGGAACGTCGATGACCCCGCTCATTCTGCTCGTCGGCTTTCTGGGTTCCGGCAAGACGACCTATCTTCGCCGCTTGCTGCCGGAGCTTCGCGAGCGCGGTATTGATCCCCACGTCATCATCAACGACTACCAGAATGCGCGGGTGGATGCGGAGTTGCTCCGGGAACTCGCGGATTCGATCGTTCCGATCAGTGGCAGTTGTGTCTGCTGCGGCTCGCGGGATGAACTGCTCGGCGCTCTCGAAAAAATCAAACATTCTCCGAATCGCTCGGTCGTCATTGAAACGAATGGCACAACAGATTCCGAGGAATTGATCGAACTGCTTTCGCTCGATCCTGTCCTTGCTCCCTTCACCCAGCCGATCCAGCTCTCGGTCATCGACGGGCAGCGATGGCAAAAGCGCTTCTGGCACAACCCGCTGGAACTCGAACAGGCGCGGACAGCAAATTTTCTCTTCGTTTCCCGTTGGGATGACATCGACGCCCGGCGCAGGGAGAAAGTGGAGGAATCGCTCGCCAGCCATGGACTTCACTGCGAACGGGTCGATCCCGCGGGGTTTGCCGGGAAAATCGAGGAGGTCATCGCTGCGGTGCGGGACGTGCCGACCCGCGAAGCAGAGGCCCACCCGGCTGCGTGCGGATGCGGGCATCACCATAATCGCCCTGCTTCCCATGCCGCGCACCACTTCGCCTCAATGCAAATCGACCTGCCGAACACCGTCCCGCGCCGCTCGATCACGGCGTTCCTTGACGGGCTTCCGCGCGAAGTGATCCGCGTGAAAGGCCTTGCGCGGCTTTCCGATTCACCCGACGAATACCACGTCTTCCAACGCGTTGACGACGGGGCCACACAATGGCTGCCCATC